>NZ_JBEXUI010000009.1:0-229908 GCF_040614395.1 Nocardia sp. NPDC005998
GGCAGATCGCCGATCATGACCCGGGTCCGATCGTCGATGCCCTCGTAGACGAATTCGGCGAGCTGATGACTGGTCTTATCGGTTTCGCGCACGCCGAGCGCGCCGTATCGGGCGTCCACCAATTCGATGGCGGTGTGCACGATCGAGCGCAGGGTGTTGTCGAGGTCGAGCCCGGCGGTCACCACCAGCATCGCCTCTAGCAACCGGTCCATCTGATCGCGGACGCCGACGATCTGCGCGATCCGATCCTGGACCTCGCCGAGTAGCTCACGCAACCGCAGCTGCGAGAGGGTTTCGGTCACCGGTGTCCGGTCGGACAGCTCCGACTCGTCTTCCATAACCTGCATTTTCGCACGTGCGGTGGGCGGTGACGCGGTGGCGACTCGACTGAGTGTTGATCATTCCGGTTTCGTCGGCGTGTTGAGTTTCGAGGCCAGCACCGCGGCCTGGGTGCGTCGCTCGACCCCCAGTTTGGTCAGCAGTCGGGAGACGTAGTTCTTCACCGTCTTCTCGGCCAGGAACATCCGATTGGCGATCTGCCGATTCGTCAGCCCCTCTCCCAACAGATCGAGCAGCGTCCGTTCCTGGTCGCTGAGGTTCGCAAACGGCCCGTTCCTGGCTCCGGCCTCCTCGCGCAGTTTCGCCATCAGGGCGGCGGCCGCACGATTGTCGAGCAGTGATCTGCCCGCGCCGACCTCGCGAATGGCCTCGACCAGTTCCATGGTGCCGATGTCCTTGACCACATATCCGCTGGCCCCGGCGAGGATGGCGTCGAGCATGGCCTGCTCGTCGGTGAACGAGGTGAGAATCAGACAGCGCAACGTGGGGTGTTGGTCCAGCAGTTCGCGGCACAGTTCGATGCCATTGCCGTCGGGGAGCCGAACGTCGAGGACGACGACCTCGGGACGCAGCGCGGGAATGCGTGCCATGGCCTGTGCGACGGTGCCCGCCTCACCGACCACATCGAGATCGGGTTCGGCCTCGATCAGATCCTTCACACCGCGCCGCACGATCTGGTGGTCGTCGACCAAGAAGACATTGGTCATCACGGAGCACCTTCCTCCACTACTACTTCAGCGTACTGACCGGGCCGGTACGGCGTGTCGGAGTTGGTCCCCGGATCGGTGACAAAAGTCCCTTGGCTCCGGTTGGGGATCTGCGGAGTGCGGCGTGACTAACGCTCGGCCGTTTCGTCGCTCATCGTGAGGATGTCGGAGATCGGGCGGCGCGGTGTCGGCTCTGGCGGCGGTTCCTCATCGGGTGCGGTGCCGACGCGGATCACGACCTGGGGGACACCCGGGTGGGTGAGCATCCCCGCGATGGCCGTTCGGCCAGTGGGTGTCTCGGTGATGTGGGTCAATGCGCAAGTGGCCGAACCGGTCGCCGCGCATTCCAACAGCACAGCGGAGAGGGCTTCGCCGGTGTGCAGCCACGTTGTGATGGATTCGCTGGACGAGCTGAGCACCAGCAGGCGCGCTCCGTCCTCCGTCAGGTTGGCGCGGCGCGCGGAATGCGGTGCGGACGGGAAGGATCGCCCGACGCCGACGCGGGCGAATTCGGCGTCGGAGACCAGCGACTCCCGCGGAACGCCCTCCTGATCGCCGGAATGCCCACTCCACCAATGTAATTCGGTTTGGTAGGGCATATCGTAGCGGCGGGTTGCGGTGGCCTGCGCCGAGGCCGCCGCGATTTCGGTCGTCGCGTTCTCGTCGAGGACGTCGAGCTCGAGGTCGTGCGGGGTGACCAGCATCCGTGCGGTGTGCACGAGCTGAGACCAGTTGGTCGGCGGGTAGAACGGCAGCCGATCGGTGTGCCGGTGATCGATGGCGCGGGCGCGGGCCAAGACGCCGATCGGGGGATCCGGCCAGGGGCGGAACTCGATCACCGCCAGATAGTCGGAGCGTCCGGTATCGGGCAGCCGCGTCGTATCGGTGTGCCACCCCACCGCGGCGAAGGCCGTGCGGACGTGGTGCAACATCGCACCGCAGCTGATCACCAGCTGCCTGCCCATGGGGTCGGCAGAGGTCAACAGCCGGTCATTGTCGCGGTACAGGTGCAGCCGAGTGCCGTCGAATACCCAGTGCCACGGCTGTGTGTTGTGCACCGACGGCGCCCGGCTGGCCTGGCGCATGACCGCCAGCACCGTCGCGCCATTCGGCACGGAACCTACAGAGGAGGAGCCGCTCTCGGTCATACGGTCGAGTGTCGTCCGGCACTGTGGCGTTCGATATGGGCTTTGCGCCCGTTCTCGAAGGCCCATGGTCATCCCGGTCGATAAGTGACCGAGCAAAGCCGCGACGAAACCAAGGTCCTCGATTCGCGTGCCCTTCGGCCCTGTTCGGCGTGCTCGCCCCGCGGCGACACTGCCAGCGTTGGGTGCGTTGGGGCGGAAGAAGGATTACCGAGTGAGTACATCCGAACTGTGGTCGACCGGAACGACTTCGAACGGGGTCTGCACCACGCAGGGCGCGGTGGACCCCGTGCAGATCTCGCGCACGATGCGCGCGATCGACCAGGTACTGAGCTGCCACCGTGTCGATGCACCGGCACGGGTCCGGCTCATCGGCTCGCCGTATGTGGCTGGCGCGCTGCTGGCGCAGGCGAATGTGGTGTTCCGGGATCTCATTGTGCGCGCGCAGGTTCCCGGGCCCGGTGGATTCGTCGCGACCTTTCTCGCCGACCGTCTCGACCGGCAGCTCGCACGGCTGAACTCCGGTGATATCCCGAGGTACTGGCCCGATCCGGCACGCCCACCATTGGCGGTGAGCACCGAGGAACGGCCGATCGTGCGCCAAAAGTCCTGCGCTCTGCTGGTCGGGGCACCGGCCGATGCGGTGCGGGTGATGGAGGCGATGGACTACGACGCCTACCTGTACACCGATGCGGAGACCGGCGAGGATGCCGCTGTCTACTGGGCGGGCCCGCTCGGCGTGCGTATGGCGCGCCAGTATCGACGGCAGCCACCCGTGTCGACCTCGGGGCTGTCGCTCACCATGAATCCGCACCCGACGCCGCGGCTGACCCGAGCCGAGGCCGCGGCCCGGCTGTGCCGGTACGGTCTGCCGTTCCTGTTCTTCACCGATCCGCACAGCGAACGGGGACGGCTGCTGTATCGCCGCTACGATGGCGCGCTGGCACTGGTCCTACCCGAGGCGGCTGCGCGATGATGACCGAGTTCGCCGCGAGCGACGATACCGGGCGTGCCGTTGTGGAACTCGATCGCACCACGGCATTGAGCCTGCTCGCGACGGTCCAGCTCGGTCGAGTGGTGTTCAGCCGCAATGCATTACCCGCGATCCGCCCGGTCAACCACCTGGTCGAGCCGGACGGCCGGATCATCGTGCGCACCCGTGTCGCGTCCAGACTCACCTCGGCCGTGCGCGGTAACTCCGATGTGGTGGTCGCCTACGAGGCCGACGATATCGACCCGCAGCTGCACACCGGGTGGTCGGTCGTGGTGACCGGTCTCGCCCGCCCCGTCACCGATCCGATTCGCATCGCCCGCTACGAGCGCCTACTGCACTCCTGGGTCGACCGGGTCATGGACGCCGTCATCGAGATCGAACCATCCATCGTCACTGGCATCCGCCTCGTCGAACAGGTCGCCTGAGCACACTGTGACCGGCAGCTGTCGACAGCGGTGCCGATTCGGGCGGACCGGTGACTATTGGGGGCGCAGGACGACGATGCCGGGCGTCGAGCGGACGTAGTCGGTGAAGGGTGAGTCGACGACCTTGTTGTTGGCGGCCAAGGAGGAAGCGTTGCGGAAAACCGGGCCGTCGGGTGTCATGACGAAGATGCCGACATGGGTTACGTCCAGGCCCGGCTGGTCGGCGTAGGCGCCGATGTAGTCGCCGGTGCGGAGTCGGGCGATGACGGTGTCGTCGACGGCGCCGCCCGGGATATACGTGATGTCGCGATCGACCACGGGTAGGCCGGGAAGATACTGCCCGCCATCGGCTTTCGCATTGAGGTGCTTGGTGACGGTCATCGCGGCGGGGCCGAGCGACGCGGTGATATCGGTGGCGGCGATGCGCGCGGTATGCGACCAATCGCTGAAGAAGTGTTTGCGCTGCTGGAATTCGATGCGTCCGTCGGTGTAGCGGGTCTCGATCAGGTTCGCCACGAACTGATCCCGACCGGTGGACCTGCTGAGCGCTTCGACATAGTCCAGGTAGGTGAAGCAATCCACCCGCCGCATATCGATGACCAGCTGTTCGGGCCGACTCGCCGAGCCGATGAGCATATCGGCGCCGTACGGCGTGCCGAGGAACCGACTCGACAGCAGGTTGATCAATTCGCCCTTGCCCGCGCCCGGCGTGGCCGCCCGCAGTGCCAGCAGCTCATCGATCTTGCGCGCGGTCACGTCATCGATGGCTGCGCTCGGTGTACCGACCGCCGCGGGCAGCGCCGGCAAGGCGATGCCGACGAGTGCCAGCACGACGAGCAGTATGCGAGCGATGGTGCGCAAGAAGCCTCCAGCAGGGGGAACGGGTCGCGAGCACTGCTGCCACGGTAGCCGGGATGCCGCGGGCAACCGGCACTGAACTCGAAAATCCCACGGGCACTTGGTGATCCAGCCGTGGCTAGCGAAGCGAGCCGGACCTTTCGAGTCGAACAGTTCGGTCACGGACGTGTCTCGATGTTGCCATTTCGTTATCCGAGCGCGGCCTCGATCGATGGGTCACGCCTGAACGAGCGCCGTGCATGCGGTCGTACAGATGCACACGCATGACCGACGGCGATATCGGGCGCACTCGGCGCGCTGAATCCCGGCAGATGTGGCAGGCTCACTCATCGAGGCCGGGGTGCAGAGGATTCGACTCGCACAACGGTCGGCGCGACCACGGGAGACCCCAGCTCCGGCTGGGGTCTTCGTGTGTTCATGGCACCTTCGAGATCGACGCGCATGACGTGGATTACATTTCGGGTTCGCCGGCTCTGTTAAGCATCAGTTACCCGCGATGGCTATTGCGGTGAAGCCTTCGTTAAGGTTCGTTACGGCGTGCGTTCTGGATTTGTGACGCCGGAATCGGCGTGTGAGGATATTTTTCGATAGCGCACGAACAAAACATCCCGAAGCGTTTACCAAGGGCAGGATCCGGATTCCACCGTCGCACCGGATGCTGTCTCCTTCGGTGTGTTCGGATGCGGGTCGAATCGCCACTTCTGGCTGTCTTGCGCATATCCGCGCGCGAAAAAAATCTGAGGAATGGTGTACGTGAGTGGGTTTTGGAGTCTGAGCTCGACGGCGGCCTGTGTCAGCGTCGGTATCTCATTGTATGGGGTCATCGCATATCTGGCCGGAATTCTGGACGGTGGTACGCGACCACGCATGGCGTCGTGGGTGGCGTGGTGTACGGCAAATACCGTATTCACGGCGGTCGCATATCTTGCGGGTGCCTATCTCGCCGCCGGTATCAATGCCGCGTCGGCAACTATGAACGCCGCGGTCATCGCCCTCGCGCTGCGGCGTGGGGTGAGTCTGCGACCGGGGGACAACATAGATTGGGCGTGTCTGCTCTCATCCATTGCATGTGTGCTGGTCACCGTGGAGATTTCGGATAAGACGTTCGGTGCGATGCTGGCCATCTGCGCCAACCTCATCGCCACCGTTCCCACGTTGCGACACGCCTGGTCGAAACCCCAGGAAGAAACCTGGCAAATGTTCGCCGCGAATGCCTTCGCCGGGGCGCTCGGAGTGTCCGGAGTCTTGCTGGCGAGCGGATATCAATTCGCCTCCGTCGCCGGTCCATTGATCACCACCATCGGCAATATCGGCTTGGTGGCACTCACCGTCGGCCGCGGCCGATTCGCCGAAGATGCCGTCGTGCCGGTGCGAGTTGGCTAGCCGAAATGCGATCGATCATCTCCAACCTGGGCGATTGCTTTTCATACCCGGGCGAACTCACGCCCGGGCAGGCGCAGCGGGCCGTCGCCGTTCATCGATTGTGTTCGCCGAATTGTCTCATTCTTCAGCAGGCCGAACAGACGCTCGGTATCGAAGGTCGAGGCGGACCGTCGGCCGAGGTGGCACCATCGGATCGAATCGGTAAATATCCGTCCATTGAATTGATCGGATACGGTGAGGTCAGTACCGGATATCTAAGCTGATTGTTCCAGCAATAGTCCGGTTTCCGGGTCGTACCAGCGGCAGGCCAGCGGTGGCAGATGCAGCTTCAGTGCACTGCCCCGGTCGGCTCGGAAACCCGGCCGCGCCTGGACCTTCACCGCCTGACCGCTGACATCGGTGGTCAACAGGGTCGACGAGCCGAGCGGTTCCAGCACCTGGAGTTCCCCGACGAGGGCATTGTCGTCGGGGTGCTCCGCGTCGACGACAATGGCCTCCGGCCGGATGCCGAGGTTGAGCTTGTGGCCGCGCAACGATGCGAGCGCCGCGGGTACGGGCAGCGACTGCCCACCCAGGTCGATGCGGGGTCCGGCATCGTCCACCTCGACGGTCCCGGTGAGGAAGTTCATCGGCGGGCTGCCGAGGAAGCCGCCGACGAATTCGGTTGCGGGGCAGTCGTATACCGCTGTCGGCGGGCCACATTGGACGATCACGCCGTCGCGCATCACCGCGACACGGTCGCCCAGAGATAGCGCCTCCACTTGGTCATGGGTGACGTAGATCGTGGTGGTGCCCAGTTGGCCGACCAGTTTCTTCAGCTCGGCGCGGAACGAAAGCCGCAGCAGCGCATCGAGATTGGACAGTGGCTCATCCATGAGCAGCACATCGGCGTCCATCACGATCGCCCGTGCCACCGCGACGCGCTGGCGCTGGCCGCCGGACAACTTCGCCGGATACCGGTCGAGGTAGGGCGTCAGCTGCAGCAGATCCGCCGCCCACGCGACCTTGCGACGGATCTCATCGGTGGGCACGCCGTGCACACGCAGGCCGAAGCCGATATTGTCGGCGACCTTCTTATGGGGGAATACGGCATAGGACTGGAACACCATCGAGAGGTTGCGTCGCCGCGGCTCCAGGTAGGTGACGTCCTTGCCGCCGATCACGACCTGCCCCGAATCCGGCAGTTCCAACCCGGCGATCATGCGCAACAGCGTCGTCTTACCGCAGCCGGACGGTCCGAGCAGCACCATGAATTCACCGTCGGACACCTCGAGTGAGACCTGGTCGGTGGCGCGCGTCGAGCCGCCGGGATAGGTCTTCACCAGATCCCGCAGAATCACTTCCGCCATGAGCACACCTCTGTCATCTCCGAAGTCCTGTCATCCCGGAAACTTCTGTCATCGCAGCGTGGTCCCCCACATATTCACCAGGTAGCGCCGCATCACGAAGATGAACGCCAGCGCCGGAATGATCAGTGCGAAGCCGCCAGCGAACCGGTACGGGGTCGACGCCTCGCCGAGCGTGGTGAGCACCTGCGCGGGCAGCGTGCGATGGCCGAGCGTCACGATGGTCGCACCGAGAATCTCGTTCCACGACAGCACGAAGGTGAAGATCGACGATGCCGCGAGTCCGGGAAGTGCCAGCGGCACAACGACTTTGCGTGCGGCCTGCCAGCGCGTGCAGCCGAATACCCGCGCGGCCTCCTCGAGGTCGGCGGGTACCGCGACGAAGATGCTGGCCGTTATGAGCACGGTGGTCGGCAGGGCGAGGGTGGTGTGCACCAGCGTTACCGCGAAGACGGTGTCGTACATATCCAACCGCAGAAACATCGTGGCCAGCGGCACCGAGAGCACCACGATCGGCAGCGCGCGCACGAACAGGATGAATACCTGATAGGTGTCCTTACCGCGGAAGGCATTGCGGGCCAGCGCGTATCCGGCGGGTGCACCGATGAGCAGGGACCAGAACACCGTGTACAGACCGACGAGCAGTGAGTTGCCGAGCGCTGGCATGGTTCCAGTGGCCCGGAAGAACGAATGCAGTGTCTCGGTGGAGAATTCGCTGGGCAGCAATGGCTTCGGGAACTCGTTCAGCGCATCGCGCGAGGACACCGCGGCGAGTCCGATGAGCACGATCGGCAGCGCCATGAACAGCGTCACCGCAATGCACGCGACCTGTACGCCAATGGCGCGCCACCGCCGTCTGCGCAGGGGTGCGCGGTCGATCGGCGGCAGTGTGGTCGCTGTCGCGGTCGGCTCGGTCATCGCGACCCCTCCGGTGCCCGCACGGTGCGCAGATAGAACACCGCGGTGCCGAGGGAGATCGCAAGCACCACAAGGGAAACGGCGCTCGCGACGGCCGGGTTCTGCAGGTTGGAGTACCACTCGTAGGTCTCACCGACCAGCAGCGGAAAGTCGCGTCCGGTGAGCGCCTGCGCCACAGCGAACGCCTGTAGCGCCAGGATCGTGCGCAGGATCAGCGCCACCTGCAGACTCGGCCCGAGCTGCGGCAGTGTCACATGCCGCAGCCGCTGCCAGAAATTGGCGCCGAATACCTGTGCGGCCTCGTCGTAGTCGCGCGGGATCAGCTGCACCCCGGCCACCACGATGACGAATACCAGTGAGGTCGCGCGCCAGATCTCGGCGATCACGACCGCGAGCAGCATTGTGCCGGTGTGCTGATAGTTGAGCCACTGCACGCCGTCCTGCGACAGGCCGAGCCGGACCAGCAGGGAGTTCAGATAGCCGCGATTGCCGAAGATCGACAGCCACACCAGACCGGCGGCCAGTTCGGAGATCGCCAGCGGCACACACCACAGGTAGAAGTGCCCGCCAGCGAATCGTGGTCGCGCCTGCATCAGCAATGCCATACCGACCGCGAGCACCAGCTGGATCGGCACCACGATAACGATCAGCAACAGCGTATTGCGCAGTGCCGTCAGGAAATACGGGTCATCGAACAAGCGCCGCCAGTGCTCGAAAGTGAATCCGCTGTCGTCACTGAAGGCGTCGACGACGGCCCGTACCAGCGGCCAGCCGAACAGCGCGGCCAGCAACACGATCGAGGGGAGCAGCAAGATCCAGGGGGAGCCGAGTCGAGCGCGCATGCCCTACTCCACCCCGCAGCTGTCGGCGGCGGGATCGGGCGCCCAGCACGGGACCTTCAGCTCGTCGAGGATGCCCTGCAGTACCCGCGCCTGCTGGTCGAGTGTGGCTCGAATATCGGCTCCGTCCAACACAATCGAGCGGAAGCTGTCCTTGAACACCTTGCTCACCTCACCTTCGCGCTGGCCGAGGCCGACCGGCGGCAGCGACAGGATCGCGCCCGGCGCCTGCTGCTGCCGGTGCACGGCATCGGCCTCGAGTTTCACCGCCGGTGGCAGATCGTCCGGGATGGCGGTATCGACGGATGGAAAGAAGCCATTGGATCGCAATAGCTCGATCTGTGTTTCCGGCTTGGTGAGCGCGCTGATCGTGCGCTGGGCGAGTTCGGCATCGGTGCTGCCCTTGGGAATCGCGAGTCCGGCGACCACCGCCATATAGCCGAGGCCATGCGCACCGCGCGGTGCGGGCAGCATGCGCCAGTCCCGCGGATCGCGCTCGGGCGCGTGGACCAGGCGTACGACGTGATCCCATGCCATCCGTACCTCGCCGCTGGCCAGCGGTTCCTGCATGAAGTCGTAGTTCGTACTCGCTTGGGCGCAGTTGGCCCACAGTTCGCGGAAGTATCGCCACGCCGTGACGGCTGCCTCCGAACGGAAGGTGGTGATCTGGCCGCCGGTGAACGAGGGCAGCAGATAGCCCTGGGTGAACCGGTGCAGCAGACCCTTCGGACCGGCGGGCAGGCCGAGCATCGGCCGGTTGCCATTGGCGCGGCGAGCCGCGATGGCCCAGTCGAGGAACTGGTCGTAGGTCAGCGCCGTGGCATCCGCACCGGAGGGCAGGTGTTCGAGCGCGTCGGCATGCGCGGCGAGGACGTAACTGGCGGTGGCCCACGGGATATACCAGGTTCGGTCGGTACCGGCCTTCGCGAGTTGCCGATAGGCGGCGGGCCAGCCACGGTTGCCGAGGTCGGCGAGCAAGCCGGTGAGGTCCTGGAGATAGCCGCCGGCCAGCGGCGCGATATCGCCGTGCAGACCGCCGAGCAGACCGACCTGCGTCGAACCCGCGCCGACCTGACTGCGCACCTGGCTGGCGAACGGGCTTTCCTCGATGGTCACATAGCTGACGCCGGGCGCGGTCTTGCCGAGCAGGCTGCGGAACCGTTCGGCCTCATCGGCGGGCCGGAATTGCGTGGATAGGAACAGCATGCCGCCGCTGCCGGTGGTGGCGAAGCCGGTGCATGCGGCGGTGAGCGCGACCGCACCGAGACCGGTCGCGCCGAGGAACGATCGGCGCGTCAGGCCCGATGTCGGCACAGGTGGCTCCCGGCGCGGAAATGAACCCGGGTGAGCCGACACGAATCCATCATGCCCCGATACAAACAGATGTCCACGACGGCCGATTGCGCAACTTCCCGTCACTGAGAATAAAAACCCGAGTTACGTTGCGGCACAAATAAAAAGGAAGTCGCACCTCTCAAAAAGTTATGAACTTCTTTGGATAACGAATTCTTTACGCACGGCCACACCGGGCGGTCGGCACCCCTATGCTCGTAGCCCTCACGAGTGAGTAACGCTGGGATATATGAAGAAACGAGTAACCGTATGACCGCCAGGTCCGACCTCGAACACGAACTACGCGGGCCGTTGGCGGCAGCCGGGTTCCTCACCGAACAAGAGGCCGCCGAGCTGCTGGAGATGTTCCGCGCGGCCAAGCAGTTGGAGACGGCCGCACTGATCGAGTCCATCGATGAGATGGTCGGTGCCCTGCCCCGGCCGTTTCGCGCGGTGACGAAGAAGATCATGTTCGGGAGTCGGCTCGGCTGATGGGTGATCTGGTAACCGGTGCCCAGATCGTGCTGCTGTCACGAACTTTGCACACCCCGGTGGAGCGATTGGCGCATCTGGAGCGGTTGGGCAGCGAGAATCTGCACCAACTCCAGGAACGGCTGGCCGGCCTGATCTTCGATCAGCACAACGAGACCTTCGAGCGGATCAGCAAACTGGTGCCGGTCATTCCGCTGCGCATCTCGATGCCGCTGGTGCAGCGCCTCGTGCCACCGATGATGACGGGCCGGGCCGCGGGTGCGGTCGGTGTGGACCACCCGAAGAAGGCGGCCGAGACGGTTGCCATGCTCGCGCCCGGGTATGTGGCCGACTGTGCGCCGTATATGGATCCGCGTACCGTCGGCCAACTCGCCGATGTGGCGCCTCCGGAACCGATCGTGCGCATCCTCAACGAAATGCTGGCGCGCAAGGACTACATCACCGCCGGACCATTCCTCGATGCGTTCGCGACACCGGAATTGGTCCTGGCCATCGAACAGGGCGTGCTCGATGACGAGGGCCTGATCTTCTCCGCCGCCTATGCCTATTCCGTCAATGGCGTGAGCGCCATCCTGCGTCAGCTGCTGGCCGGGCCGCGGCAGCGGGCGCCGCGGATGTTGCATACCGTGCTCACCGGGTCGACGGGTCTGCAACTGGCCGCGCTGTCGGCGTTCGCGCGCTGCGACCCGGATCTGATCGCGGCGATCGGCGATGTGCTGTTCAGCATCGGATCCGTCGAATTGATCGGCAATCTCATCGCGACCTATCTGCGGGCTGGCGCGGTGCCGGAGTTGCTGACGTTCATCGGACACCTCAGCCCGTGGGGGCTGGGTAACCTGGCCGTGAATCCGATCCTGGCGAACGATGCGGCGCTGGCCGGACTCATCGGCGGCCTCGAGGGCCGGATCGAATCCGAGCTGTGGCGTGGACTGTTCAACCTGATCGAAAATGCCAACGCCGGGATACAGCACCGAGTGGTGGCCCTGCTCGCGCAGCTGAGCGACGCGATGGTCGCCGCACTGCCCGGTATTGCCACCGACGCCCACTTCTGGCACTTGCTGCTGCGCCTGATCGCGACCACCGACGTCAACGTGCGCGCCCGCTTCGAAGCGATGTGGTCCGCCTTGCCCCCGGAACGCCGCATCGATCTGGAACACCGCATCAGCGACCTCGGACTGAACATCCATCTGGCACCGATCGCCACCGCGACGACGCTATCGGTCGACGAGGTGTTCTACCGGCGACGTCAGATGCGCCGTCGGTACGATACCGCGCAAACCTGGGACTGATCGGCGCTCAGCTCTTCCTTGCCACGTAGTAGCTGTTGAGGATGTCGGCTTCGACGTGCTCGATATCGATGGATGCGAAGCCCGCTTCCCGGAGCATGCGGGTCGCGAGCTGCTCACCCCACATGGTGCCGAGGCCATCGCCGTCGAGTGCCAGCGACACCGTCATGCAGTGCATCGTGGAGATGGCGTACAGGCCGGGCCCCATCGGGTGGTCCATGTTCTCCTCCAGGTTGCTGGAGGCCTGGACGTCCACCATCAGGAAGGTGCCGTCGTCCTTCAATGCCTCGGCGATGCCGCGCAGCACCTGTTTCGGATGGGCCTGGTCATGGATTGTGTCGAAGGCGGTGATCAGGTCGAATCGGTTGGATTCGGCCAGATATGTGACATCGCGCAGTTCGAAACCGGTATTAGCCAGGCCCATCGCCTGCGCCTGCGCGCGGCCCGCCGCGATCCCTTCCTCCGAGAAGTCGTAGCCCACGAAGTGGCTGTTGGGAAATTCCCTGCCCAACAGATTGATGGCATGCCCACTGCCGCAGCCGATATCGGCGACCGCGATGCCCTGGCGTAGCCGCTCGGGCAGTCCCGGCGCCAGCGTGATGGTGACGTCGATCAGCGCGACGTCATGAACCGCGGCGCTGTGCTCCGCCGCGAGCTGCTGAAATCGGCCGTACCGGGCGTACCCGACGCCGCCGCCGTGGCGGAAGCAGTCGATGATCTCGGGCTCGACGCTCGCGGTCAGCGGCACGAACTGCGTGAAGGAAGCGAGGTTGTCCGGGCCAGCCGCCCTGGTCAGCGCGGTGGCGTGCGCCGGAGGCAGCACGTATGTGCGATCGGCGGGGAGGTAGTCGACAATCCGTCCGACGGTGAGTGCGGCGAGCCATTCGCGCACATATCGCTCGTTCAGCTTCGCGGCCTCGGCGATCTGCGCGCTCGTGGCGGGCGGCATCGTGCTCATCGTGTCGAACAGGCCGGTCTGGTGGCCGATGCTGATCATCAGGGCCAAGAATCCGTCATTGACGATGTCCAGCATCCGGGTGCCGAAGGCCTCGGCACGCGTGGCGAATTCCGGATCCGCCTCCGGGGTCCGGCCATTGGCTGCCAGCGTTCGCGCCTTGTCCGACATGGCATTTCACGGTTCGGCGTAGTCGGCGACGCCCCACCGGTCGAGCATGACGCAGGGTTGGTGCACCAGTCCGGACATGATCGTTCTCCTCGGTCCTGCGATCCGTGCCCCCACTCTCGCTGCACATCCACCCCACCCACGGTGCTGTTGGAGACCCTGCGCCAATTGATTGTGACGCGCATCACAGTCTATTCAGGGGGTTGCCCAGCTGCAAGGTAGGCCCCACGCGGCGCTGGCAGTCGATGTCGGGCGCTGGGCCGTGGCCTGGAGCGGCTGGGCGCGTCTGTGATCCTGCCGAACGATTGCATTGCGTGACGCGCTGCGGATCGGGCTACCGGGCCGACATCGGTGCAGGTGGTCCGACCCGCAGGCCGCCTCGGTTGGGGCCGATCGGGTCAGTGACTGACGAAATCCGCTGTGTCTATGACCGATCCCGCCGGGCCTACCGACAGCCGCTGATTTCCGGCGTTCAATTCGACCCATGTCGCGCACGCCGCGACCGATCGAAATCGCTTGGAAGGTAAGCAAATGACCGAGTTCGTGACTTTCGCGGAAGGGCGCCTGGCCTGTGATGTCGTCGGTGACGGGCCGCTGGTGGTGCTCTCACACGGCATCGGCACCTCGCGGCACGATTATCGTCATCTCGTACCGCCACTGGTCGCCGCGGGATACCGGGTGGTGAACGCGGACCTGCGCGGGCATGGTGAATCCAGCCTCGGCTGGCCCTCGGTCACCAGGAAGGCGGCCATCAGCCGGACCGATGTCGCCGGTGACCTGCTCAGTGTGATCCGGTACTTCGGCGGTCCCGCGGCGATCGTCGGGCACTCGCTGTCCGGCGGCGCGGCGACCATCGCGGCGGCCGAGGCGCCGGAACTGGTCGCGGCCATTATCGAGATCAACCCGTTCACCAAGACCCAGCACCTGGACATGGGTGCCCTGTTCACCGTGCCGCGGTATCGGCGTGGGCTGATGCGATTGATGGGCACGCTGCTGCTCGGGTCGCCGAGACTGTGGCGCAGATACCTCGACTTCGCCTATCCGACCAAGCCGGACGATTACACCGACTACCTCGACGGCCTGATGCGGACCCTGCGGAAACCCGGCCGGTGGGCCGAATTCATGAAGACCGGCAGGACCACTCCGGTCGATGCCGAGGCCGCGCTGTCCGGCGTCCACCGTCCTGCGCTGGTCATCATGGGCGCCGCGGATCCGGACTACCCGGATCCGAAGGCCGAAGGGATGGCGATCGTCGCGGCGATGCCCATGGGCATCGGAAAGGTTGCCATCGTCGACGGCGGCGGGCACTATCCGCACGCCCAGTTCGGCGACCGAGTCGCTGAACTGATCATTCCGTTCCTGCGCCAGCATGCCGCCGGTCTGCTCGAGCCCGTCCGGCACGCGGTGTGATCGGCTGGCACATTGCCGTGACAGCCATGGGTGCATGCGGTGATGATAGGGACGTGTCGACGTCCCGAACCGTTGTCCTCGTGGTCTACGACGGGATCCAGCTGATCGAATTGGCCGGTCCCATGGACATTTTCGGCGCCGCGAACGCCGTCTCCGGATCGCCGGTCTACCGGTTGGTGACGGCGGCGCCGCGGGCCGGCGCCATCGCGGTGGAGGGCGGTGTGACGATGAATGTCGGACATTCCCTGGCGGAGATCGCCGCGGGTGACGACGAGATCGACACGATGATCGTCATCGGCGGCAATGGCGCCTTCGCACCGGCGGTATCGGCCGAGGTGGTGCGCGACCTTCCGGCCATTGCCCGGCGGTCGCGACGGGTCGCAGCGGTGTGCGCCGGTTCGCTGCTGCTGGCTGCGGGTGGGCTGCTCGATGGCTATCACGCGACAACGCATTGGGGTGCGTGCGCCATGATGGCCGAGCGCTATCCTCGGGTGACCGTCGAGCCGGACCGCATCTATGTCAACGACGGAAACCGGTGGACCTCGGCGGGGGTCACCGCCAGTATCGATCTCGCGCTGGCGCTGGTCGAGGCAGATCACGGCACCGAGGTGGCGCAGCTGATCGCCCGGTGGTTCGTCGTCTTCGCCCGGAGGCCCGGCGGCCAAGCGCAATTCAGCGCCCAGCTGCGTGCGCAACCGGCGCGCACCCCGGCGATCCGAGCCGTACAGCAGTGGCTGCCCGACCATTTGGACGAGGACCTGAGCGTGGCCGCACTTGCAGCACGGGCGGGGCTGAGCGAGCGCGCCTTTGCCCGTGCTTTCCGCACCGAAACTGGAAGCACCCCAGCCGCTTTCGTGGAGAACCTGCGTGTGGAAGCGGCCCGCGGCCTCCTGGAGACCACCGATATGACCGTATCCGCCATCGCCAAGGCGGTCGGCTACAAACACGGTGAAACACTGCACCGGGTCTTCTCCCGGCAGTTGGCCACCACGCCGGATCGCTACCGACAGCATTTCTCGATCGCCCATTCGGCCACTCACGGTGGTAGCGCCGAGCAGGCTCCTATCGACGCTACGATTTAGAGTGTGCTCGAAGTCGAACCGCAGCCGGTATCCGAGTCCATGCGTTCCGCACCCGAGGCGGGCGTGACCATCGCCGAAGCCGCTCGTCGCACCGGGGTCAGCGCCCACACCCTGCGCTACTACGAACGCGCGGGCCTGGTCATCACCTCCGTCGAACGCACCAATGGCGGGCGCAGGCGCTATCGGCCGGTGGACCTGACCTGGATTACCGTGTGCACCAGGCTGCGGGCCACCGGCATGCCCATCAAAACCATCCGGCGCTATGCCCAACTGGTCTCCGCCGGGCACGGCAACGAACAGGAACGGCTTGCCCTCATGGTGGACCACCGTGCCGATGTGGCCGCCAAAATCGCTGAGCTGCAGGACAATCTGGAACTCATCGACCACAAGATCGACGTCTACCGCGGCCGACTCGACGCCGGTGACGCCGACGAACTGTGGGCGCCGCACAGCCTCCGGTCCGGTCCGCGATGACCGCGCGCAGGCTGCCGCGCCCGCGCGAACTCGCGCCGTTGGTCGAGTTCGAACGACCGTTCGGCGGCAAGGCGCGCAAACTCGAACGCGCCCAGACGATTTGGGATCTGCGCGCGATGGCCCGTAAGCGCACTCCCAAGGTCGCCTTCGACTACACCGACGGAGCGGCCGATGCCGAAATCAGTCTGAACCGGGCCCGAGAAGCGTTCTCCGATATCGAGTTCCGCCCCGCGATCCTGCGCGATGTGGCCGCGACCGATACCACCGCGACCGTGCTCGGCAAGTCCGTCCAACTGCCGTTCGGTATCGCGCCCACCGGATTCACCAGGATGATGCATACCGCTGGGGAGTTGGCCGGAGCTCGCGCTGCCGAACGAGCGGGCATACCGTTCACGCTCTCGACCATGGGCACCACCGCCATCGAGGATGTCGCGGCGGCCACCGGGCCCAATGCGCGCAATTGGTTTCAGCTCTACATGATGACCGATCGCGACCGATCGCTCGCCCTCGTGGACCGCGCCGCGGCAGCCGGATTCGACACCCTTGTGGTCACCGTCGACGTCCCCGTCTCGGGCGCCCGGCTGCGCGATGCCCGCAATGGCATGACCGTACCGCCCTCGATCACGTTCGGCGGCGCCATCGACGCCGTGGGCAAGCCCGCGTGGTGGTGGGACTTCCTGACCACCGAACCGCTGGCCTTCGCCTCCCTCGACCGCTGGTCCGGTACGGTGGCCGAACTGCTCGATGCCATGTTCGACCCCACCGTCGGATTCGACGATCTGGCCTTGATCCGCGAGCACTGGCCCGGTCGGATGCTGGTGAAGGGCGTGCAAACCGTCGAGGATGCGCGACGTCTGGCCGCGCTCGGCACCGATGGCATCGTGCTGTCGAATCACGGTGGACGCCAACTGGATCGAGCACCGGTGCCACTGCATCTACTGCCCTCGGTCGTGCGCGAAGTCGGAGCGGATATCGAAATCCACCTGGACACCGGCATCATGCACGGCGCCGACATAGTCGCCGCGCTGGCTATCGGCGCGCGGTTCACACTCATCGGCCGCGCCTACCTCTACGGCCTGATGGCGGGCGGCGAACCGGGTGTGGATCGCACCATCGACATCCTGCGCGCCCAGATCGTCCGCACGATGAAACTGCTCGGCGTGCGGAGCATCGACGAACTCGAACCGCGGCATGTGCAGCTACTCGGACGCTATCGACCGATCGGCTGAGCTTCTTTGGGTTGCAATCGATTTCGCAGGGCGGCGGTCTAGAGTACCCATCGAAACCAAATGTGAAACGTTGGTTGAATGTACCGTTAACTAACGGTACATTGCTTCGCGACATGATATCCCGCACTGGAAGGCTGGGTCATGATCGCAGGTCGAGGACCAGTAGAACTCTCGACGTTCGCCGATGCGCTGCATGCCGAAGATGTCGGTTATCGCAGAGCGTTGCGCGCGCGCCAAGTACAGATGATCGCGATCGGTGGGGTTATCGGCACCGGTCTATTTCTCGGAGCAGGGGGGCGCCTGGCCGGTGCCGGTCCAGGATTGTTCCTGGTGTACGCGGTATGCGGGATATTCGTATTCTTCATCTTGCGCGCGCTCGGCGAACTGGTGCTGCATCGGCCCTCCTCCGGATCGTTCGTCTCCTACGCCCGCGAGTTCTACGGGGAGAAGCTGGCATTCGCCGTCGGGTGGACCTACTTCTTCCACTGGTGCATGACCGGGATCGTCGATATCACCGCCATCGCCGCCTATGTCCGCTACTGGGGCGCGTTCGCAGTCGTCCCGCAGTGGGTGATCGCGCTCATCGCCCTGGTCGTGGTCGTCTGCACCAACCTGATCTCGGTGCGCTGGTTCGGTGAACTCGAGTTCTGGGTCGCATTGATCAAAGTCGTTGCGCTGGTTGGCTTCCTGATCGTCGGCACGGTTTTCCTCGCTGGTCGCTTCACGATTCGAGGCGCACCGACCGGTGTCGGTGTGATCGCGCACCACGGTGGACTGTTCCCGACCGGTCTACTACCGCTGGTCACCGTCCTGACCGGCGTCGTATTCGCCTATGCCGCAGTCGAACTGGTCGGTATCGCGGCCGGTGAGGCGGAGCATCCGGAGACGATCATGCCGCGGTCGATCAACTCCGTCATCTCGCGCATCGCGGTGTTCTACGTCGGCTCACTGATACTGCTCGGACTGCTACTGCCCTACACAGTCTTCCGTGCCGGTGAGAGTCCGTTCGTCACGTTCTTCGCGAGAATCGGTGTGCCAGCGGCCGGTTCGATCATGAACCTGATCGTGATCACCGCGGCCTTCTCCAGTCTCAACGCCGGGCTGTACTCGACCGGCCGGATTCTGCGCTCGATGTCGATGAACGGCAGCGCACCCGCCGCGGCCGCGCGAATGTCACCGGCGGGTGTGCCATATGTCGGCATCCTGGCCACCGGTGCCATCGCATTGGTCGGCGTCGGTCTCGATGCGGTGGTGCCGGAGAAGGCATTCGAGATCGTCTTGAACGTATCGGCGCTGGGCACCATTGCGTCGTGGACCACGGTGCTGCTCTGTCATCTGCGCCTGTGGCAGCAGTGGCGACTCGGACTGGCCTGGCGTCCGCACTCCCGGCTGCCCGGCACGCCCTATACGACGGTGGCGACGCTGCTGTTCCTGGCAACCGTGGTCGTCCTGATGGCCTGCAGCGGCGACATGGTTCAACGCGCCGCGGTGATCGCCATGCTGGTCGGACTGGCTCCGGCCCTGGTCTGCGGTTGGTTCCTGGCCCGCCGAAAAGTGCTGCGAATCGCAAAAATTCGCCAATTTCACACGGCCCAGTTCCCGGTGATGGCCGAACGTCCGCACCCGGGCCTGCCCACCGAACCGATCGTGATCGTCGAGCAGCCGACGACCCGGTACCCGGACGCGGGAAATTCGCAGAACTGATCAACGATCTGCTCAGCCATAAGGCCGTCGCGCTGGCCGCGACCATTCAACCCCTCGGGACCGGGCGCCGTGTCGCGCGATCGACGGCCGAGGCGCCGCGTACCCTGCGCGAGCTCCGCGAGGTTCGCCGCTGCCGGGACCAGCTCCGACCCGCATCCGCCGAATAGCCTTGCCCCCGGTACTAATTCAGTGCCTGGCCGACGGGATCCAGCGCCCTGGCCCAGCCGGGCCGCTGTGGGCTGTTCTGTGCCGGTGGCGTCGGTGTGTTGGTCGATGTTCGCTTGGCTCCGCTCAATGCTTGGTCGGTGATGGTCGCGTCGGAGATGTGGCCACGGGCCACGCGGAGCAACTGCTGGTCCGTTGGATTAGCCAGGGCGTCATTGACGCTGTTCAGGACAAGGTCCGCTTGCCTACTTCCGATCGCTCCCATCATGCGCCGGGCGGCGAGGTGGTCATTCTCGAAAACTGTGCCGAGCAACGGGCCCGTGGGCGCAACGCCACTGGCGACCCGTTGGAGATCGAGGATCGCTTCCGACGTAGGCGCGGCCAGGTAGGCACTGACGAATTGCTCCTCCGGCCCGTTCGCGACGCCGCCGTCGAGAGTGACGCCAGCGGGGACCGAACGCCGGTACCGGAATGCGGCCGCTTGCAAGTTAGCGAGATCTGCCGCGACCTCTCCGGGGTCACTATTGCCCGCGATGAGGCGAAGCGACGAGTCCTGGACGCGCTGGACCCCGGCGACCACGTGGCCGAGATGGGTGTTGGCGAGCGTCCAGTCCTTGGTATTGCCATCGACGATCTCCCACGAACGAATGGCGTTGTACCTTATTCGCTCGTCGCGGAATCCGATAACGTCCATCGCGACCCACGCATCAGTCGACTTTCCGCCGACATCCGCGACAGCTTGCATCGCTGCGGCCGCGCCGCGGACGGTGTTGATGCCGCCATTCGCCTCAGCGGCTTCCCGTGCGGCCATCTCGAACAACGGCCGGTGCAAATATGACTGGGCGTAGTAGCCCTTGGGGCCGCCGACTCCTCGCGAGCTCCAGAATCCCCACTGAGCCAACTGCGACTGTCGTTCCATTCTGGAGAAGGGCCGCAACGGTGATCGGGTTCTGCCCCAGAGCCATTCGGTCGCCGGTGAATTGCTGATGGTACTGACCGCGCCGAGTGCCGTCAGCAGCGGCATTTTTGACATGGAGTGCCCTGCACCCATCGTGCCCATACCCAGTGCGGTCCCGCCGCCGCTGCCCGACGCTCGCCCACCGCCGCTGCCCTGGATGGCAAGGGCGAACCTGTTCGCGACCCATTCGTTGCCCTTGTCCAGGCTTTTGCTGAGCTTCCCGAGCTGGAGGATCGCGATGATCATCACGATTGCTCCGATAACGAACACCACCATGACCTGGTCCCCGGCCAGCCGGAACAGATCTCCCAGGATCAAGACGTACACGCCCAGAAATATGGTGAACGCCGTCATCCGCGCGGCCGCGATCACGCCGTCGACCATATTGCGCACCAGGAAAGTCTGCGTCGGCCCATATACAAAGCCGCCCGCGGCGAAGCCGAAGATCGACATCAAGCCGTGGTAGATAGTGTCGAGCGCCGCCCTGATGACCTTGATCGCGAGCACGGCCCCGAAGGCGAGTAATACCGTTCCGGCCAGCAGCAATAGCAGTCCGGTCGCGATCTGCTCGAAGTTCGGATTGTCGACCGACTCCTTTGCCACGCGGTCCCCGCAACTGCTGATGCTGTTCTTCACGCGGTCTTCGTTACCTGCCGACATACCCGCCGACCATGCCGACTTGCACGCTGGCTGCTCGTCGACCACATGCCCGTAGTTCCACACCTGGAGCGGGCGTCGCGCGAAGTTGTCGGCCAGGGTGGCTTGCATGGTCGCCACCGAATGAGACGGGTCGGCATTGCCATTGCCGTTGAGCCCCGCTGCGACCGAGATGCCGAGATCGCGCCCCTCCGCGAGCAAGCCATCCGAGGACAACACATCCGCCAACGGCTCGGCCAGGAATATCGGACCCAAAATCGCGACTCCCACCATCGTCACCACCTGCATGGTCGCCTTGGCGTAGAAGCCACGGGTGACAAACCAGGCCACGAAGAACGCGCCGATCGTCGCGGCGGTCACCAACATGATCGGTGTCGCGATCTGCCCGGTCAGGCTGTGCGCCACGCCCTGCAACGGTTTCGAGACGATATTGAGCCACTGGAAGCTCAAGGCGTACCCGATGAGCCAGATCGCCGTTGTCACAAGGATTTTCCAGCCCGCGAACTCCAGGCCGAGCACGAGTGAGACGGCGGTGTTTCCCGGGTGCAGCACACTGCCGTGGTCGGTGGCGAACATATAGCTCGAAAGTTCGACCCCCGACGAATCCTTGACGTGTGTCCAGCCGAGCGCGCTGCCCACCGATGATCCGGTGGTCCTGGCACCCGTTTCAGCGCTGGCCACCGCACCCAACAGGATGGGGCAGACGAACAGCAGGAACAGACCCAGCAGGATCCGGGTCGCCCAGCGCCGGGGACATGATGCGAGTAGCCGGTCCCGAAATCGCCGCAGCATCGCGGACATTTGCCACAGGACCTGATCGCAGGGTTCTGCTTTCCAGTTATTCACCGCCACAACCTGATTCGTATGCCGTAGTGCCGCACATAGACGGCACTACGGTGAGACGAGTATCGGAGCTGGTAGATCCTCAGGGCTGCTCAACAGTCCCCGGCAACGACTTTCGACGTTAACGTCGCGGTGTGAACGACCACCGTCCGATCTGTGAACAACGCACCGCGAAACAGTAAGAACGCGTTGATAATTCGTCTCAACCGCGACTTCGGGAGTTCACTTTGCGTTCGCAACGATCTGACAGGTGACCCGACCTCGGGATGTGGCGGGTGAGTCACGTCCGCCGCCGCCGACACCGGGCAACGGGCGGACCCCTGCCGAACGTGCACCGTCGAGTGATCGAGGTGAACGTGCCCGGTCGGCTCAGCTATTGGATGTCCTGCTGCTCGATGAACCGGCTATTGGTCTCGATCCATCTGCACAGCAAGAGATTTCGCGTATCGGCGTTGAGTTCGCGTTGCGGTGCGACGGTGGTGCGGGCGACGCATGACGTGGACGAAGCCATGATCGCCGTCACTGCCCAGTCCTGCATGACGTCCATGTGATCGCCCATGGCGACCCTCGCGCCGTTCAGTGTGAAACCGGGCGTCCGTGAGTCGGGAGCTCGGCCGCAACTACGCGGACTTCCCAGTCTCGGGAGTTTTGCGACCTGAGCGAAAATTAGGTGGGCCACTGTCAGTCTTCGGTTCGGTGGCATCGAAACGTGGTTACAGGTCAGCACACCCGCCAGCACCTGACCGCGCTAGGACGAGCAGGAGAGCGCGGTGAGCCAGCGATCGCGGATCGACCTCAGCGAACTCCGCGCGATGGTCGCAAGCCTGGAACACCTCATCACCCAAGCCACCCGCGCCGTCACCGACCTGAAAACCGCCATCGCAGCCGCAGAAGCCGATTCCGCCGCCGCCACGACGCCTGTTCCCGCCGATCCTGTCACGGCCGCATCCGATATCCGCGTCTCCGCGCAGGTCGCGCAGGTCGCGCAGGTCGCGCAGGTCGCGCAGGTCGCGCAGGTCGCGCAGGTCGCGCAGGTCGCGCAACCTGCGGAGGTCGCGCAACCCGCGCAACCTCAGCCCTCTGTCTCCGCCCGCACGCCGCAGCCAACTCCATGGTCTCGTCGAAAAGCAGAGACACCCTGGACACAACGCACCGTGCGCCTACGCCCACAACCTTCCGCCGCATCCACCCGAGTGCCCACACCCGTTGCGGCCGAAGCGGACCCACTCGTGGCAGCAGGCTCGTCAGCAATCCGCCGGCCCCCACCGCCACCACCGCGCCCCACCGTGACCCGCATGGGAGGCGAAGCCAGCAGCCCAGCGGCGGCTTCGGTGGAAGATGTCAGCGGATCAGCAGCGGCTCGACCGCTGGTCGATGCGGCGGATTCCGCAGCGGTTCTTTCGCCGAGTGCGGGGTCGGCAGCGGTTCTTTCGCCGAGTGCGGGGTCGGCAGCGGTTCTTTCGCCGAGTGCGGGGTCGGCAGCGGTTCTTTCGCCGAGTGCGGGGTCGGCAGCAGCTCCTCCACCGAGCGCGGGATCAGCAGCGGCTCCTCCGCAGAACTCTGGACGAGCAGCAGTTCCACCGCTCGCCGATATTCAGGGCCCCTTGGCGAGTCGTCCGATGGACGATGTTGCAGAACCAGGGTTGGTACATCCACAGATCGATGTATCGGGCCCGAAGTCGTTCGGTCCGAACCCCGACACCGCACCGCGCCAGCCGCTGCGATCACAGTCCCCGAACCCCGCTGCCGAGCCCACGGCGGTCCCCGCGCGTAGTGACACGTCAGGACCCGCGGCATCCCGTCCGTTGGGCGATGTCGTGGGTCCGGCAGTGGTTCGCCCGGTGGGTGACGTGGCGGAATCGGCAGTGGCTCATCCGCCGGTCTCACACCCAGCAGCGGCTCGTCCGCTGGACGATATCGCAGGACCACGGTCGGTTCCCCCGCAGGTCGACTTGCCGGTCCCCGAGTCGCTCGGTCCGGACCCCCGACAGGTGCTGCGGCCAGAGTCCCGCACCCCCGCTGCCGAGCCCACTACGGTCGGTGCAGGTAGCGAAGCTCCCGAACCAGCTGTGCCGCTCGGCGATACCCCGGGACCGGCAGCAACTCGCCCGCCGGACAATGTCACCGGACCGGAATCGGTTCGTCCACAGGCTGATGTACCGGAACCCGAGGCGATCCCGCCGACCCCCGACAGCGAACCGCGAGAACCCTTCCGACCGCAGTCCCACACTCCCGCCGCGGATCCCAACGCCGTCCGCACGAGTACCGACGCCACTGAACCAGCAGCGGCACGCCCGCTCAACCATGCCACGGAATCAGAGGCGGGCCATCCGACCGGCGATGTCACGGTATCCGCAACGATGCGTCCGCTGGGCGATGTGACGGGGCCAGGTTCGGTTCGTTCACAGCTCGATGCACGAGGATCTGCCGCTGTCCGCCGGGACCCCGAGAGTGCACGGCGAGAGGCGGTCCAGTCCCAATGCCCGGCCCCCGCTATGGAACCCACTGTGGGTGGCATGGGTGGCGACGCTACTGGACCAGAGGCGATTCGTCCGCTGCTCGATGTCGCGGGACCAAGGGGAGCCCGTCGGCAGGCGGGCTCCGAGTCGTTAGGTTCAGACCCCGACAGCGCACGGCTAGCGGCCCAGCGCTCGCAGTCTCTGCCCTCCGCTGCGGAACCCACTGCGATCGACACGGGTGGCGACGCTACTGGACCGGCTGAGGTTCGTCCGCCGGGTGATGTTGCAGAACCAGAGTCGGTTCGTCCGCAGGTCGATGGACCGGGACCAAACGCGGTCCATCCGGACCCTGACAGCACGCGGCAAGGCGCGCAATCCCTCACCCCCACACCAGAACTCAGTCCGGGTGGCAATGCCGCCGGACCGGCAGCGGTCCGTCCGGTAGGCGATGCAGCGGAACCAGATGTGGCTCGCCCGCTGGTTGATGTACCGACTCCAACGGCGGTCCGGCGGGCTGCTGACGGTGGAGAGCAGGAGGCGCCGCGATCGGAGTCCCTCGCTCCCGCCGCGGAATCCACCGTGATCGGCGCAGGTGGTGCCGCTGCTGGGCCAGCCGAGGCTCCTCCACTGGGTGATGTCACAGAACCAGGCTCGGTTCGTCCGCAGGCCGATATACCAGGACCAGGGGTTGTCGGTTCGGGTCCCGGCAGCGCACGCCGAATGGCGCGGTCACTTGACCCGGAGCCCAATGCGGTCCGGACGGGCGGCGACACTACTGGACCGGCTAGTCGTGCGCCGGGCGATGTCGCGGGACAAAGGTTGGATCGTTCGCTCGTTGCTGCACCGGGGCTTGCGGCAGGCGGGCTGGACCCTGACAGTGCAGGGCTGGAGGTGCTGCCGTCGCGGTCTCGTGACGCCGCTGCCGAACCTACTGCGATCGCGGGTGGCGACGTTGCTGGACCGGGCGTGGTTCGTCCGATGGGCGATGTCGCGGGACCAGGGTTGGATCGTTCGCTCGTTGCTGCACCGGGGCTTGCGGCAGGCGGGCTGGACCTTGACAGTGCAGGGCTGGAGGCGCTGCCGTCGCGGTCTCTTGACGCCGCTGCCGAACCTACTGCGATCGCGGGTGGCGACGTTGCTGGACCGGGCGTGGTTCGTCCGATGGGCGATGTCGCGGGACCAGGGTTGGTTCGTCCGCAGGTTGAAGCGTCGGGACCGGAGGCGATCGGTCCGGACACGCACCGCACATCGCGAGAGGCGCTGCCGCCGCAGTTCTTCGAACCCGCAGCGGAAGCCAGTGTGATCGGGGCAGGTGGCGACATTGCCGGACCGGTAGGTCCGGATCCCGATAGCACGCGGCTGGCGGCGCATCGGTCGCAGTCCTTCGACTCGGCCACGGGTGTACCGCATCCGCAGGTAGACAGTCGGGAGTCTGCGGGGTGGAGGCAGGAGTCGGCGGCCGAGGTGGCGGTGCGCCCGCGGAATTATGCCGTGACCGAGCCTCCGGCGCACCAGATTGCGGTGGAGATGGCGACTCGGCATGAGTTGGAGATCACTGGATTCCATGCGGCGCGGGTCGATATCTACGCGGTGCGGGAGATCGCGGCGGCCATTGATGACATGCTCGGAAAGTATCCGATTGCATTGCGGGGCATTGCGATCACCGATCTGGACGATGGTGTGGGTGCGGTGCGCGGGGGCTCGTCGGAGACGCCGCGGTCGGCGTCCCGGGCGATCTGGATGGTTCTGCATGGACCCACTTTGGCGACGCTGGTTCCGCCGACCGGCAATGCGCCGCCGCGAAGGTGGCTGCGCAGACGGCGCAGTGCCGACCGGCCGGTGTACGCGGCGGTTGTTCGCGAATTCGGTTGTGCCCTCGAAGTCGCGGGTGACTTTCGTGCGCGTCAGGAAGCGCAGCGCAGGTTGGTCACCGAATCCCTGCGTGGTGGTGCCGATCTCGCTTACAGCCCATTGGATCCGGGACCCGCATTGGTCGATGCGTTCACCGAGGTCGCACTCTACGGCGATCGTGCGGGGAAGTTGGCGAAGGCATTGCACGACATGCTGGTGAAGATGGCGGGAGCCGAGACCACCGATCTTTCGGCATAACCGCGTCGATGCCCTGCCCCCACCGCCGCGTGAGATCCTGGTACGGCGGATTCGAGTGAAAATCGGTGAGACCTCGGCCGAACGCGATCGAGCGGTCGATGCGGTCGCCGAGATCCTGCCGGACCCCGAATCCCCGTGACAGGTGCACAGTTCCGGGAGCCAACCGCATGTACGACCCCGATGAGGACATCAATCGGTTTCTCGCCCAGCAGGTGGGCTGGTCGTGGTTCGACGACCACCTGCTGTACACGTGCGGGGTAGTGCAGCTGCTGAGAACCGGACGGTTGCAGGAGTTGCCGCCGCGGCCGACCCGAATCAGGTTGGAACGAGGTGAGTTGCCGCTGGCCGAGGGACCCGCGGTGTGGTGGGAATGGCGCGCCGTCGGCGACGGCAGCTGGGACCGCAACCGGATCGCCGCCGCCGGGTCACTGGGCTTCGTGGCCGCGGCACATCTCGGCAATGCCGCGCTCAATCATGCGCGACGACGCCGAGCCGAGCAGGCCATGCAACCGCGGTGGGTCGCGGATCCGCCCGCCACCGTGGTCATTTCCGACCAGCGGATGTATTTCATCAACCCGCAGCAGTCCTGGTCGATGTACTGGTCGGGCTTGGATCAGGTGGATCTGCTCGGACCCGACCGCGTCGGCTGCAAATATGTCCTCGATGACGGCACCCCGGCCACGGTGCAGGTGCAATGCCCGTGGGCCGCACTCGTATTCACCATTGCGGCACATGGACACTTCCCGCACCACCCGACATTGCTGTCCGGCGCCTGGCTGCCCGAGGGCTTCGAGGAGAAATGTCACCTCGCGGGCAAAACATGCCCGAAGGTGCGCCATCCACCGCGATAGCGACCGGTCGGTCGTGCGAGAGGCCCCGGCTCCGCGCCGGGGCCCCGAGGACTCCTCGTACTAGGCGCGAAGTGGTGTGAGGTCACCACCGATGTGGGCATCGGATAGGAAATCGGGGAGGGTGACCGACAGCCTCGAGCTGACTTCTCCCAATCCGGACAGCAACGCCTGCACCGGCTGGTTGCCGGTAGCTCTGATCATCATCGGTCCGGGCTGCAACCCCTCGATACGTAGTCGGCATACGTAGCTGGAATCGGTCGATGAAAATGGCTGTGGCGCACCGACAGTAACCAGCACCGATCGGCCGCGTCGCTGAATCTTCCTAGTAACCAGCACTTTCCCAACCCCAGTGGTCATAGCGAAATCGTATGGCCTGTGTTGGGTTTCGCCTTCTGCGCATCGGCGTGTTCGAGATCTCGGCGTGTCCCGGCCGCGCTATCTCGCCGCTACCCCGGCTGGTGGCAGGTCTGCGCCCAACGCCCATGTGGCTTTGCGGGGAGATTGCTCGTGCACTGCGGACGATCAAGCGGAAGGAGCTCACCGACTCCCTTCCGTTACCAACATATAGCGCACCCCGGGGCTTGCGGCAAGACCCGGGTCATGCCGCAGAATCGCTGGCCGAGTCCAGAACCGGCGGAAATGGGAGTACCGAATGCGTGTGTTGTTGTCGACGTATGGGTCGCGCGGGGACGTCGAACCGATGGTGGCACTCGCGCTGCGGTTGCGGGCACTCGGCGCGCAGGTGCTGGTGAGCGCGCCGCCGGACTTCGCGGAGCGGTTGGCCGAGGTCGGTGTGCCCATGGTGCCGAGCGGCCCGTCGATGCGCGAGGTAACGAGCGGGCCGAAGAAATGGGAACCCGCGGACCTGCCGCAGCGGGCGGCCGAATTGGTCGCCGCGCAGTTCGACGCGCTCGCCGCGGCGGCCGAGGGATGTGCTGCGGTGGTGGCGACCGGGCTGTTCCCGGCCGTGGCCGCCGCGCGGGCCGTGGCGGAGAAACTGGACATCCACTTCGTGTATGTGAGCTTCTTCGCGACCATGCTGCCCTCGCCGCACCACCCACCGCACCAATGGCCGGGTCGGCCATTGCCGCCGGATGTCACCGACAACCGGGTGCTGTGGGACCTGAACGCCCAGCACATGAACGAGCTGTTCGGCCCGGTGGTCAACGCCCAACGGGCCTCGATCGGCCTGCCACCGGTGGACAATGTTCGCGATCACGTCTGCACCGACCATCCGTGGCTGGCGACGGACCCGGTCCTCGGCCCGTGGCAGCAGACCTCGGACCTGGAGGTGGTGCAGACCGGTGCCTGGATCGTGCCGGATGAGCGCCCGCTCCCGGCCGAATTGGTGGCCTTCCTGGATGCGGGCACACCACCGGTCTACGTGGGCTTCGGCAGCATGCCCATGCAAGCCGCGAATGACATCGCCCGGGTGGTCGTCGAGGCGGTCCGCGCACAGGGCCGCCGGGTACTCATCTCCCGCGGCTGGGCCGACCTGGCCCTGATCGACGATCAGGACGACTGCTTCGTCGTCGGCGAGGTCAACCAGCAGGCGCTGTTCGGCCGGGTGGCCGCCGTCGTGCACCACGGCGGTGCGGGCACCACGACAACGGCCACCCGCGCGGGCGCGCCTCAGGTGGTGGTGCCTCAGCTGGTGGACCAGCCGTATTGGGCGCGTCGGGTGGCCGACCTCGGCATCGGTGTGGCACACGACGGTCCGACGCCGACCACCGAGTCCCTGTCGGCGGCGCTCGCGACGGCCCTCACCACCGAGACCCGCGCACGAGCGGCCACCGTGGCCGGCACGATCCGCACCGACGGCGCGACGGTGGCCGCGCAGCTGCTGGTCGACGCGACCGCCCGAGAAAGGCCGCCCGTGTCCGCATGAACCACACGCCATTGTCGAGCCGGAGAATAGGGAGGGCACGTGCCAACTCAGGGATACGAAGACGAATTGCGGTCCGAGCGCAGCTATGTGGCCGAGCTCTACACGCGGCTCGATGCCGAGCGTGCGCGGGCGAAGGGCCGGTACAGCGCGGCGTTGCGCGGAAACGGCGGGGCGCTCGTCGAACGCGATGCCGAGGTGCGCGCGCTGGCCAAGGAGGTGAAGCGGCTGGACGTGGCCGACAACGGGTTGTGTTTCGGCCGGTTGGATAGCGTGTCGGGCGAACACTCCTACATCGGCCGGATCGGGCTTTACGACGAGGAGAACGAGTACGAACCGCTGCTGCTCGATTGGCGGGCGCCAGCGTCGCGCGCGTTCTACGTTGCCACCGCCGCGAGCCCGGAGAATATGCGTCGACGCCGCCAGTTCCACACCCGCGGGCGGCGCCTGGTCGATTTCACCGACGAGGTGCTCGGCCGCCCCGGTGGTGCCGAGCGCGGGGACGCGGCCCTGCTCGCGGCGGTCAACGCACCGCGCGGTGCAGGGATGCGCGACATCGTGGCGACGATCCAGGCCGAACAGGACCGGATCATCCGGCTCGATCACCCGGGGGTGCTGGTCATCGAGGGTGGTCCGGGCACCGGGAAGACCGTGGTTGCGCTGCACCGCGTCGCGTACCTGCTCTACACCCAGCGCGAGCGGATGGAACGCCACGGTGTGCTCGTGGTCGGGCCCAATCCGGCGTTCCTGAACCACATCGGCCGCGTGCTGCCGTCGCTGGGCGAGTCCAATGTCGTGTTCATGACCACCGGCGACCTCGTGCCCGGTCTGCGTGTCACCGCCGAGGACACCGCAGAGGCCGCGCGGCTCAAGGGCTCGCTGAAGATCCTGGATGTGCTCGCGGCGGCGATCGCCGATCGGCAGCGCCTGCCGGAACATCCGCTGCCGATCAAAATGGCGGATGTCACGATGCGTATCGACGCCGAAACCGCGCAGTGGGCCAGGGAGGAGGCGCGTGCCAGCGGGCTGCCGCACAATGCGGCCCGCACGGTGTTCCGCGAGATCATCACCTACGTGCTCACCGAACGGGCGATAGCCCGGATCGGCAAGGGCTGGCTGACCCGCTCGGACCGCGAGGCATGGGAACAGCTGCGGGCGGACCTGCTCGCAGAGCTCGCCGACAACGAGATGTTCACTGCCGCGCTCGACGCACTCTGGCCGGTATTGACGCCGGAAACCCTATTGGCACAGCTGTTTTCGTCGCCCGAGCGGCTGCGAGCGGCGGGCGCCGACGGGGCGCTGTTGCGTGCCGATGGCGCCGCCTGGACGGTATCGGACGTGCCGCTGCTCGACGAACTTTTCGACCTGCTCGGCCCCGACAAACCGGCCGACCGGACCGCCGAGCGGGAACAGCAGGCCCAGGCCGAGTACGCAGCCGGGGTGCTGGACCTCATGATCAGCCGCGAGGACCACATGGACGATGAGGACCATCTGTTCGCCCAGGACCTGCTCTACGCCGAGGATCTGGCCGATCGCTTCCTCGAACGCGACACCCGTGAACTCGTCGAACGCGCTGCTGCAGACCGGGATTGGACGTATCGGCACGTGGTGGTCGACGAGGCCCAGGAACTGTCCGAAATGGACTGGCGGGTGCTGATGCGGCGCTGCCCGAACCGATCCTGCACAGTGGTCGGCGATCTCGCCCAGCGCCGGTCGGTGGCTGGCGCGACTTCGTGGGACACCATGCTCGAGCCGTACGTAGCCGGACGCTGGGTCTACCGGTCGCTGTCGGTGAACTACCGCACTCCGGCGGAGATCATGACCGTCGCCGCCGCGCTACTCACCGAGTTCGCACCCGGGGTCCAGCCACCGGAATCGGTGCGCGCCTGCGGCGTCCAGCCCTGGTCCAGGCGGGTCGCCGAGAACGAACTGTCCACTGCCATAGCAGAATTCGTACGGGACGAAGCCAGTCGCGAAGGCACCAGCGTCGTGATCGGACCACCCGGTGTGCCCGGCACGGTAACGGCATCGGAGACCAAGGGCCTCGAGTTCGATGCCGTCCTCGTCGTCGAACCGGAACGAATCCTCGCCGACGGTCCACGCGGCGCGGCCGAACTCTACGTCGCCCTCACCCGCGCCACCCAACGCCTCGGCGTCCTCCATCAGGGCCCGCTACCGCAGGCCTTGACCGGACTCGCCGAATACCGAACACCCGGTCGGGCCGTAACCCAGCGGTCGACGTAGCGATTCGCGCACGGCTGCCCCGCTGAACTGGAGAGAAAGAGGACCGCCAGCATGGCGCTCGGCGGCCCCTTTTTCTCCGGTGTTCGTGTTGACGAGTGCGGGAGCCGTGTTCGTTCCGTTGCGGGCGGTATCGGGTGTGCGTGTCGGTGCGGGGGAGTGATCGGTAGCGAGTACAGTCCCGATCCGCATGGGTTTTGCAAGCCGTCTCGTCACCACTATGGATCGTCGTGTACCAGAGGCTGTGCAGGAGGGCTCACGCAATGTCTCAGCGGGTTTTGCTGCTCAGCAGCGCCGAGAACGGGCTTACCCGGCGCGCTGCCGCCGCGCTGCGCAGAGCGGGACGGGTGGTGCGGACCGAAGTTGTCGCCGGTGCCGGTGAGATGGATGCCGCGGTCGCGCGCGCGGATTTCGATCTCATCATCTGCCCATATCTGAAATCTGCCGTCCCCGAGCACATCACCAGTCGCTGGACAACTCTGACCATCCATCCCGGTCCGGTCGGCGACCGTGGTCCGCACTCGCTGGATTGGGCGATAACGAATGCCGAACCGAGGTGGGGTGTTACGGCGCTCACCGCCGTTGCTGAGCTGGACGCGGGCCCGGTCTGGGCATTTCGCACGTTCCCGCTGCCCGGCGGCCGTACCAAGAGTGCCCTGTACAACACTGTCGTCGCCGATGCTGCGGTGGAATGCATTCTCGAAGCCGTCGATAAGGCATCCGATCCCCGATACGTGCCGGTCGATCAGGCGGACGCGCCGCGAGAAATTCGCGACGCACGCCCCAGACCGGCGATGCGGCAATCCGACCGGGCCATCGACTGGGCCGATGATGCCCACACGATCGCGCGCCGGATCAACGCCGCGGACGGCTCCCCGGGCGTGCTCACCACGCTGCACACCCATCCCGTTCACGTGTACGACGCCCATCCCGGGAAACGCCTCGGCCACATCGGCGAGCCAGGAACTATCGTCGGTCGTGCGCACCACCGCATCGAGATAGCTTGCGGCACGGACACACTCTGGATCGGCCACCTCCGCGCGAAAACCGCTTCGGACGGCTGCAAGGGCCCCGCGACCAATGTGCTGCACCGGATGGGCTACCCGATCCTGACCGTTCCGCGAAACACCGCGGCCACCGTCGGTGACATCCACTACCACCGTGAAGGTGCCAGCCCGATTGCGACTATCACCATCGATGCCTACAACGGCGCGTTCGATACCGTCTTCTGTCTGCGTCTCGCCGACGCGATCCGGCACGCGGGACGGGAAGGCACCGACGTGCTCATACTGCGCGGGACCGACAACCCGCACTGGTGCAACGGGATCCACCTGGGAGCCATCGAACATGCGGTCGAACCGGCCCGCGAGGGCTGGGCGAATATCACCGCGATCAATGCCGTATGCCGTGCGTTGCTGGAGTGCACCTCGCAGGTCACCATTGCCGCACTCACCGGCTCGGCAGGTGCCGGTGGGGTGATGCTCGCCCTGGCCGCCGATATCGTCGTGGCCCGGCAGCGCGTCTTGCTGAATCCGCATTACGCGACGCTCGGGCTCACCGGTTCCGAGCTGCATACCCTTACCCTGCCCCATCGGGTCGGGCCTGATCGTGCCCGTGAGCTGCTCACCGATTGTCCGAGCCTCGATACCGTCGAGGCGCACCGTTCGAATCTCATCGATCGTGTCGGTCCGGACCGCGAATTCGATTGCTGGCTCGACGACCTCGCCCAGGAGTACTGCCGTCCCGCCGTGCGGGCTGCCGCCATGCAGGCCAAATGGGCCAGGCTGAATATCGATCTGCCGCCCGGCCGAATCGAGGCGATCCTGACCGAGGAACTGGCGCAGATGTCGGCCGATCTCTTCGGCGACCGGTACGGATTCGCGGCACGGCGCCATGCCTTCCTCCGCAAAATCCCGCAACCTGCTCCGGTCCGGGTGCCGCGTGAGGTCTGACGCCCGGCACCGGCATTGGATGCTGCCGGGTTGCCCAAGGTCCGACAATATTGCCCTGGTCTATTGCAGTTTCGTCGATTTCCACCGCAATATCGATTTGCTTCGGAGTAGCCTCGGAAGAGTTCTTCTCGACGAGAGATGAGCCGCGATGCATGAGATGGCGATAACCCAGAGTGTCATCGATGTGGTGAGTGAGCATGCGGCGGGCCGAATGGTGCACAGTGTCACCGTCGAGGTCGGTGCATTGTGCGCCGTCGTGCCCGACGCGATGCAGTTTTGTTTCGAACTGGCAGCAGAGGGGACCCTCGCAGAGGGGGCGCGTCTCGATATCCGCACCGTTCCGGGCAGCGCACATTGCCGGGCCTGCGGTGCCGATTTCACGCTGTCGGATCTGATCTTGTGGTGCGCATGCGGCAGTTCCGATGTCGAGATCAAGTCCGGAATGGAGCTACGAATACGATCCATGGAGGTGAGTGACGCATGTGCGCAACCTGCGGATGCGACGAACATTCGGCCGGCGTGATCACTATCCCGCATGAGCATCCGCATCAGCACCCGCACGGAGACGAACACGTGCACGACATTGAACACGGCGGGGATCATGTACATCTTCCGGTCACCGACACGGTGACCCTCGAACAGAAGGTGCTCGCCAAGAACGACCAACTCGCACAGCAGAATCGAATACGCCTCCAGGAGCGCGACATCTTGGCGCTCAATATGACGAGCTCGCCAGGGGCTGGAAAGACCACGCTGTTGGTGCGCACGGTCACGGAGCTGCGCGAGCTGCCGATGGCGGTGATCGAGGGCGATCAGGAGACATTGCTGGATGCCGAGCGGATTGCCGCGGCCGGTTGCCGTGCCGTGCAGATCAACACCGGCGCCGGTTGTCATCTGGACGCGGAGATGGTGCGGCACGCGCTCGATGTCCTCGACCCGGAGCCGGGAACGGTGTTGTTCGTCGAGAATGTCGGAAATCTGGTCTGTCCGGCCTTGTTCGACCTCGGTGAGCACGGCAAAGTGGTGGTTATCTCGGTGACCGAGGGTTCCGATAAGCCGCTGAAGTATCCGCACATGTTCGCCGCCGCGAGCCTGGTGATCGTCAACAAGATCGACCTGCTGCCATTCGTCGATTTCGATCTCGACCAGTGCCGCGAATATGCGCATCGGGTCAATCCGGGGCTCGAGTTCATAACGCTCTCGGCAGCCACGGGTGAAGGCGTTTCGCGATGGTACGAATGGCTTTCCGAACGCCGCCGGACCGTGTCGAGCCCTATTGAGGGCACTCTGCGGCAAGCCTAGACTTACGTGATCAGAATCACATTAGCGGTCGGTTCTTTGTCGAGACAAAGAACGCGACCACATGTTATTCGCTTCAGAAGGGTGGCTGACAATGCCGACTCAGGAAGCAGTCAAAGCCGAAGATACGTTGATCCATGTTCTCTGGATCAACGCCGGCCTCAGTTGTGACGGTGATTCGGTGGCGCTGACTGCCGCTACCCAACCCAGCGTCGAGGAGATCGCACTCGGAGCGCTTCCGGGCCTGCCGAAGGTTGCCGTCCATTGGCCACTGATCGATTACGAATGCGGCCCGACCGGGGGCGCCGATGACTTCCTCGAGTGGTTCTTCAAGGCCGATCGCGGCGAAATCGAGCCGTTCGTCCTGGTCGTCGAGGGTTCGATCCCGAATGAGCGACTCCACACCGAGGGTTACTGGTGCGGGTTCGGCAATAACCCCGAGACCAACCAGCCGATGACGACCAGCGAATGGATCGACCGCCTGGCCCCGAAGGCCACCGCTGTCGTAGCCGCGGGGACCTGCGCCACCTACGGTGGCATCCACGCCATGGCGGGCAACCCGACCGGCGCGATGGGTGTGCCGGACTATCTCGGCTGGGAGTGGAAGAGCAAGGCCGGGATCCCGATCGTCTGTGTGCCGGGTTGCCCGATTCAACCGGACAACTTGTCGGAGACGTTGACCTATCTGCTCTATATGGCGACCGGTCAGGCGCCGATGATCCCGCTGGATGAGTCGCTGCGGCCCAAGTGGTTGTTCGGCGCGACCGTCCACGAGGGTTGCGATCGCGCGGGCTATTACGAGCAGGGCGATTTCGCCACCGAATACGGATCGCCGAAGTGCATCGTGAAATTGGGTTGCTGGGGTCCGGTAGTGAAATGCAATGTGCCCAAGCGCGGTTGGATCAACGGCGTGGGCGGCTGCCCGAATGTGGGCGGTATCTGCATCGGCTGCACAATGCCCGGATTCCCGGACAAGTTCATGCCGTTCATGGACGAACCGCCCGGTGGCAAATTGTCGTCCGCCGCTTCGGGGCTGTACGGCTCCGTCATACGCAGCCTGCGGCACATGACCGCTCGCACGGTCGACAAGGAGCCGGGCTGGCGGCACAAGGGCGACAAGCTGGTATCCGGCGCGACTCGGACCTGGTAGGAGGACCTTACGATGACCGAGATCATCCCGCAGCCCTCACATCGCAAGATTGATCCGAACGCCCTCGTCGAGATGGCGTGGGATCCGATCACCCGAATCGTGGGCAGTCTGGGTATCTACACCAAGATCGACTTCGAGAATCGCGAGGTGGTCGAGTGCCACAGCACGTCCTCGATCTTCCGTGGTTATTCGATCTTCATGCGCGGCAAGGACCCTCGCGACGCCCACTTCATCACCAGCCGAATCTGCGGCATCTGCGGTGACAATCACGCCACGTGTTCGTGCTACACGCAGAACATGGCCTACGGCGTCAAGCCACCGAACCTCGGCGAGTGGATCGTCAACCTCGGTGAGGCCGCCGAATATATGTTCGACCACAATATCTTCCAGGAGAACCTGGTCGGTGTGGATTTCTGCGAGAAGATGGTTTCCGAGACCAACCCCGGGGTGTTGACGAAGGCGGAGCGGACGGAGGCGCCGCACGCGCGGGACCACGGATATCGCACCATCGCCGACATCATGCGGGCGCTCAATCCGTTCACCGGTGAGTTCTATCGGGAGGCCCTGCAGGTCAGCCGCTATACCCGCGAGATGTTCTGCCTGATGGAGGGCAGACATGTGCACCCGTCCACGCTGTACCCCGGCGGTGTCGGGACGACGGCGACGATCCAGTTGATGACCGACTACATGTCCCGGCTGATGCGCTATGTCGAGTTCATGAAGAAGGTCGTGCCGATGCACGACGATTTGTTCGACTTCTTCTACGAGGCGCTACCCGGGTACGACCAGGTGGGGCTGCGCCGCACGCTGCTCGGCTGCTGGGGTTCGTTCCAGGATCCGGAGTTCTGCAACTTCAACTATAAAGATATGGAGCAGTGGGGCCGGAAGATGTTCGTGAGCCCGGGTGTAGTGGTCGACGGAAAACTGCTCACCACCTCCCTGCTCGATATCAATCTGGGTCTGCGAATCCTGCTGGGCAGCTCGTATTACGAGGACTGGACCGATCAGGACATGTTCGTCAAGACCGACCCGCTGGGTAATCCGGTGGACCGGCGCCATCCGTGGAATCAGCACACCAACCCGAGGCCGCAGAAGCGCGACCTGGAGGACAAGTACAGCTGGGTGATGTCGCCGCGCTGGTTCGACGGCAAGGACCATCTGGCACTCGATACCGGCGGCGGACCGCTGGCCAGGCTGTGGACCACCGCGCTGGCCGGCCTGGTCGATATCGGCTATGTGAAATCCACCGGCCACAGTGTGCAGATCAACCTGCCGAAAACGGCGCTCAAGGGTCCGGTCGAATTGGAATGGAAGATTCCTGCATTCGGCAGCAATACGATCGAACGCAACCGGGCGCGCACCTACTTCCAGGCCTATGCCGCGGCGTGCGCCGTGCATTTCGCGGAGCAGGCTCTCGCGGAGATCCGGGCGGGTCGCACCAAGACCTGGGAAACGTTCGAGGTTCCGGACGAGGGGATCGGCTGCGGGTTCACCGAGGCCGTGCGCGGTGTGCTGTCCCACCACATGGTGATCAAGGACGGCAAGATCGCCAATTACCACCCCTATCCGCCGACGCCGTGGAATGCCAGCCCGCGCGATAGTTTCGGCACGCCGGGCCCGTACGAGGATGCGGTGCAGGGTCAGCCGATCTTCGAAGAGAACGACCGGGAGAACTTCAAGGGCATCGACATCATGCGCACCGTGCGCAGTTTCGATCCGTGCCTGCCATGTGGCGTGCACATGTATCTGGGCAATGGAAAGACGTTGCAAAAGCTGCATTCCCCGACCCAGACATTCACGCCGGAGTAACCCGAGTCGAACCGGAGGCACGCACTGTGAACGACCGCTCCGAAGTCCGGGACGACCCGGCCGTCGACGAGGATCGCTGGCGCAGCGCCGGCGATCGGATCGACACGTTGCTCGACGCCACCTCGGCCGGCGGCGCTGCCGCCCGGGAACGCGCCGAGCAACTGGTCCGGGAGGTCGTCGACCTGTACGGCGCTGGGCTGCAACGGATCCTGCGGCTACTCGACGACGATGCGATCGAACGAGTGGCCGACGACGAGCTGATCGCGAGTCTGCTGCTCGTGCACGGACTCCATCCGCACGATGTCGTGACACGGGTGCAGGCCGCACTGGACAGTGTGCGGCCCTACCTGGGATCGCATGGCGGCGATGTCACCCTGCTCGGGGTCGCGGACGGTGTGGTCCAGCTGGAGCTCACCGGGAGCTGCCGCACCTGCCCATCCTCGTCGGTGACGCTCGAGCTGGCGGTCGAGGATGCGGTGCGGGCGGCGGCGCCGGAGATCGACTCCATCGAAGTGGTTGCGGCTCAGTCGGATTCAACCCAGGGCGTGTTCCCGGCCGAATCGTTGATGACGCATATACATCCGCGCGGGCAGCAGGTCGGCAGCTGGATCGGCGTGCCCGAACTCGCCACGTTGGGTCCCGGTGAGGTCGGCGGGTTCACCATCGCCGGCGTGGCGGTGCTCGCCTGTCGGATCGGTGATGGGCTGTTCGTCTATCGCGATTGCTGTGCGGCCTGCGGGAATTCGCTCGCCGGGGCGGTACTGCACCGGCGAATGGGGTTCGCATCGGATGAAGCCGTGCTGCGCTGCCCGGTATGCCGGGCACACTTCGATGTCGTGCACGCCGGTGCCCGAATCGACGGCGACGGTCATCTCGAGCCGCTTCCGGTATTGGTCCGCGACGGCGAGCCGTCGGTTGCGCTTCCGGCGGAGGTGGTCGGGTGAATCCATCGTTCCCGGTGCTGCGGCGTCTCGCGGCGGCGCGACCGGCGACCACGCCGGTCGGGGAGCGGTGCGAAATGTGCGCGGACCCGATCACAGAGACTCACCAGCACGTGGTGAATATCGAAGGCAGACAGCTGATGTGCGTATGCCGCGGCTGCTATCTGCTGTTCACCGACAGCTCGGCGGCGCTGCGCTACCGGGCGGTGCCCGATCGGTATCTGGTTTTCCCGAATGTCACTGTCGGTCAAGGGGAATGGGACGCGCTGGAGATTCCGGTCGGCTTGGCGTTCTTCTTCCGCAACTCCACACTCGGCCGCACCGTCGCGTTCTATCCCGGACCGGCCGGTGCCACCGAATCCGAACTGCCGCTCGACCTGTGGAGCGCCATCCTGGAACGGCATCCGGAGATCGATATTCTGGCCGACGATACCGAGGCACTGCTGATTCGGATGCCGGAACGCGGCGCCACGTCGGGCTGCCTATTGCTGCCCATCGATGCCTGCTACGAATTCGTCGGACGGGTGCGAATGCTGTGGCGCGGGTTCGACGGCGGACGTGATGTGCACCGGTATATCGACGAGTTCTTCTCGGCGATGTCGTCCCGCGCGCGAGTTGCCGGGGGACCGCGATGAGCCCGGCGTACTCGATCACCTTCGCCGTACTGGATATCCGGCCGGAGCTGTACGCGGCGGCGCCAGCGCTGTCCGCCAGGGTCGGCATCGCAGCGCTGGCCGAGGAGCCGATCCATGCCATCGCGCTACGGGCGCAGGTGCGCATCGAGCCGAATCGCCGCTCCTACACCGACGAGGAAGCCGCGGGTCTGGTGGATCTGTTCGGTCCCCGTGAACGGTGGCATGACACCCAGCGCTCGTTTCTGTGGATGCACTGCGCCACCATGGTTCCCGGATTCAGCGGAGGCGCCGAGGTGGATCTGCCGCTGCCGGTTACCTACGACTTCGAGGTCGCCGGATCGAAGTATCTGCATGCGCTGCGGGCGGGCACGGTACCGCTGATCTTTCTGTTCAGCGGCACCGTATTCATCAAGGGCGCCAATGGTTTCGCGATCCAGCAGGTGCCATGGGATCGCGACGACAGATTCAATATGCCGGTATCGGTATGGCATGACCTGATGGGCGCGTATTTCCCGAATTCGGGTTGGTTGCGGCTGTCGCGGGAGACTCTCGACGACCTGTCGGCCTATAAATCCGGCCGTGGCCTGCTCGGCTACGACGATGCGGTCCGTGAACTGCTGGCCACCGACGCCCGGGAGGCACGATGAAGCTGGATGAGGCAGGCCGGTCCGCGCGTGCCCGAGCGCGCGCGGTGGCCGACTCGGTGCTCTACGAGGGGTATCTGCTCTACCCCTATCGGGCCAATGCCCGAAAGAACCAGTCCCGCTGGCAATTCGGCGTGCTCGGTCCGGTCGATGCGGCGGAATCGGGGTTGGGTGAGGAAGCGGGGCTGTCGGCACAGTGTCTCGTCGAGGCCGCCGACGGCGCCACGATCGGCGTCACCGTCCGGTTCCTGCAGTTGCAGCGGCGCACCGTCGAGGATGAACTCGGCGCGTCGGTGGCCGAGCTGCGGGTCGGCTCGCGGTCGTGGCTGAGCTGGGACGAGGCCGTCGAACAGGAACTCGATTTCGGGCCGTTTCCCCTGGCCGACCGCACTTTCCGGATCGTGGTCGAGGGCGGTATCGACATCGAGGAGATCGACGACGGAGTCGGAAATATCGTCGGCCGACTGGTTCGCACCCGGTGTCCGCTCGTCGGGGAACTGACCGTGACGGTGCACCGTGCGGACGGGTACCAGGGACTGACAATCGCGGTTCGCAATCTGGGTTCGCCCGCCTCCGATAAGGACGACGCCATCGCCCGTTCGTTCATCGGCGCGCATGTCCTCGCCGAAATCGAAGGTGGCGACTTCGTATCGCTGCTGGACCCGCCTGCGGAGGCGGCGGCCGCAGTGCAGCGCTGCTCGCATCATCGGTGCTTCCCCGTGCTGGCCGGGCCTCCCAGCGATCGGAGCCTGCTGCTGATCTCACCGATCATCCTCTACGACCACCCACAGGTCGCCGAACAGAGTCCGGGTCCGCTATTCGACTCCACCGAGATCGACGAGATCCTTGCGCTGCGCGTGATGACCATGACCGATGACGAGAAGGAACAGGCCCGCGCCACCGATGCGCGGGCCGCGGAGATCATCGACCGCTGCGACAGCATGACTCCGGACCAGCTGCAAGAGCTGCACGGGGAGCTGCGCGACCTGCGACAGCCACGAGTGCTGCCCGCGATCCCCGACGGTGTCGACTGGTGGGACCCCTTGGCCGACAATGCCGTACGTCCCGAGTCCGATGCCGTTGTCGTGGCAGGCGTGCTGGTGAGCAAGGGCAGTCGGGTGGTGCTGCGTCCATCTCGCCGCGCCGACGCTCACGACCTGTTCTACGACAGCATGGTCGCGCGAGTGACGTTGGTACACGAGGACGTGGACGGCGACGTGCACATCGGGGTTGTCGTCGAAGACGATCCCGCGGCCGATCTGCACGAGTGGTACGGGCGCTACCTGTATTTCGCTCCCGACGAGATCGAGCCGCTCGAGGGCTCATAGAGATGAAAGGAAGGGTCGATATGGAAACGGTAGGGGTGATCGCGACCGTTGTCGTCGCTGTGGTCGTGGCCGGATGCGCGGTCGTCGGGCTGCGGTCCATACCGGACCTCCGGAGGTATCTGCGGATTCGCCATATGTGAGGCCGGTATCGACCGCGAGGCCGGTATCGACCGATGTGAATGCCGGCGACGCGCTGTCGTCGGCCGACGGACAGGGGTGATGGGCACGACACAAGTACTGGTCGCGGGCGTAGGCAATATCTTTCTCGGCGACGACGGATTCGGGCCCACCGTGGTTCGACAGCTGTCGTCCGGCGGTGAGAACGGTGTGCATTTCGTCGATTACGGCATCCGAGGCATGCATCTGGCCTACGACCTGCTCAACGAATGGGACGCGTTGGTGCTCGTGGACGCGATCCCGGATCGGGGTGCGCCCGGCCGGATCGAGGTATTCCGCATCGAGCTGGCCGAGGGCGCGAGCACGTACTTCGACGGGCACGCGATGAATCCCGAAGCCGTCTTCGAGACGGTCCTGGCGCTCGGCGGCACCGTGCCGCCCACGGTCGTGGTGGGCTGTCAGGTCGAATCCGTTGCCGAGGGGATCGGATTGACCGCCTCGGTCGAGGCGGCGGTACCCCACGCGATCACCGCGATCGACACCGTGGTGGCGGACCTGCTCGATCGACAGGAGGTATGAACTGTGTGCCTCGGGATCCCCGGCCGGGTAATCGAGATCGTCGACGGCTACCACGATCAGATCGCGCTCGTGGATGTGTCGGGTGCGCGCAGAAAGGTGAATGTCGGCATACTGCAGGACGATCCGGCGCGCCCCGGCGACTGGGTGATCATCCATATGGGCTTCGCGGTGGAGAAGACCGACGAAGCGGGGGCGGCCGCGGCGCTGGACGGGCTGCGACTGCTCGGGCACGGGGACCTGCCGTGAACCGACGTATTCGGTGGCGGGTGGAAGTCCGAGGTGTGGTCCAGGGCGTCGGATTCCGGCCCTTCGTGTACACCACCGCCGCCGAATTGTCCTTGACCGGCCGGGTGTCCAACGACAGCCGCGGGGTGATCATCGAAATCGAGGGCGGACCGGCGGATCTGGACGAATTCGTGAGCCGAATTCGGCTCCGGCCGCCACCGCTCGCGGTCATCGAATCCGTCGAGCACACCGAGATCCCGGTGCGCGGCGGGACCGGTTTCCATATCGCCGACACCACCATTCGCGGCGGCAGCCGGACATTGGCCTCGCCCGATGTTGCGATCTGCGCGGACTGTGCGGCCGAGCTGCGCGATCCGGGCAATCGGCGGTACCGCCATCCGTTTGTCAACTGCACCAACTGCGGTCCGCGGTTCACCATCATCGCCAGCCTGCCCTACGACCGCGAGCGCACCTCCATGGCCGAGTTCGCGATGTGCGAGCGCTGCGCCAGCGAATACCGTGATCCCGGTGACCGGCGCTTCCACGCGCAGCCGATCGCCTGTCCGGATTGCGGTCCGACCCTGTCCTATACCGGTCCAGGTGCTGGTGATCCCCTGGCAGCGGCGCGTGATCTATTGCGCTCCGGCGGAATTCTCGCGGTCAAGGGTGTCGGTGGCTACCACCTCGCGTGCGATGCGGCGAACGAGGCCGCCGTCGCCGAGTTGCGTCGCCGAAAGCGGCGTGGGGACAAGCCTTTTGCCGTCATGGTGTCCGATCTGCTGACCGCGCGGTCGATCGTGGAGGTACACGAGACGGCCGCCGCACTGTTGACCGGTCCCGCCCGCCCGATTGTGCTGTTGCCGCGTCACCGTGTTCTATCGGGCGAGATGCCCTGTGCGCCTAGTGAATTCGTGACTGTCGCGGAATCGGTGGCACCGCGTAACCCGGACCTCGGCGTCATGATCGCCTACACGCCACTGCATCTGCTGCTCTTCGGACTGTCCGGCGACGCGCCCGGCCCCCGGGTGCTGGTGATGACATCGGGAAATCTGGGTGGTGAACCGATCTGCTACGACGACGGCGACGCGCTGACGCGGCTCGCGGGTCTGGCCGACGGGTGGCTCTCGCACAACCGTCGCATTCTGGTGCCCTGCGACGATTCGGTGGTGCGGCTGGTCGATGGCGATGAGCTGCCCGTCCGGCGATCCCGCGGCTACGCGCCGCTGCCGCTGGCGCTACCCATGCCGGTGCCGCCGACACTCGCGGTCGGTGCCGATCTGAAGAACACCTGTGCGGTCGGAGACGGACGTTACGCCTGGTTGAGCCAGCACATCGGCGATATGGACGACCTGGCCACCCTGCGGGCGTTCACCGATGCCGAGCGCCATCTCGAGGAACTGACCGGAGTTCGTCCCGGCCAATTGGCGGCGGACGCGCATCCGCGCTACCGGTCGACCGCCTGGGCCGAACAGCACGCTGCCGGGCGTCCGGTGCGGACGGTACAGCATCATCACGCCCATATCGCGGCGGTGATGGGGGAGCACGGGCTGGACCCGGCCGCCGTCGTCCTCGGCATAGCCTTCGACGGTACGGGATTCGGGCCGGACGGTGCGATCTGGGGAGGCGAGGTCCTCGCCGCGGGCTACAAGGGCTATCGCCGACTCGCACATCTGCGATATGTGCCGCTGGCCGGTGGCGACGCCAGTGTGCGCCGACCGTATCGCATGGCGCTTTCGCACCTGCGGGCCGCGGGTATCGAGTGGGCCGAGGACATCCCGGCCGTGCGGGCCTGCCCCGCCGCCGAACGGGCGGTGCTCACGCACCAGTTCGACACCGGATTCGGCTGTGTGCCGACTTCGAGCATGGGGCGATTGTTCGACGCGGTGTCCTCGCTGGTCGGCGTGCGCCACCAGGTGGACTACGAGGCGCAGGCCGCGATCGAACTGGAGGCGATCGCGCGTGGTGTGGATCCCGGTACGGACCGCTACCGGTTCGCGATCCCGTCTCGCGGTGCCGCGGAGCCGACCTCCGATATCGCCTCGATCGATGCGGCATCGGTGATCGCCGCGGTGATCACCGATGTGCGCCAGGGTGTTCCGGCGGGTGTGATCGCAGCGCGCTTTCATGCCGCGGTCGCCCACCTGGTGCTGGAACTGGCCACCGCATTCGCGGCGCCGTCGGCGCCGGTTGCGCTGTCCGGTGGCGTGTTCCAGAACGCCCTTTTGCTCTCTCGGACTCGGATACTGCTGCGGGAGAACGGATTTCATGTCATAAGTCATCGCAGACTGCCGCCCAACGACGGCGGTCTCGCGTTCGGTCAGCTACTCGCCATCGGCGCGGGTTGAGCGGAAGGAGAGGCGATCATGTGCTTGGCGGTCCCGGGAAAGGTGCTCAGCCTGCACGAGCGTGATGGCACGTTGATGTCGGTGGTCGACTTCGGCGGCGTCCACAAGGATGTGTGCCTGCAATACATCCCCGACGCGGCCGTGGGTGATTATGTCGTCGTCCACGTCGGATTCGCGATCCAGCGTCTCGATGAGCAGTCGGCGCTGCAGACGCTGTCCGAATTCGAACGGCTCGGAGTGCTGAAGGAGGAGTTCGGCGATGGCTTCGCCATCGCCGCGGCGCAGGCCGGTCTCGAGAATCCGGAAGCCACCGAACAGCAACCCGACCCGGAGGTGACATAGTGAAATACCTTGATGAATTCAGCAATCCAGAACTCGCGAAGATCCTGCTCGACCGCATCCGGGCGGTGACAACCAGGCGCTGGTCGATTATGGAAGTGTGTGGCGGACAGACACATTCGATCATTCGCCACGGCATCGACCAGCTTCTGCCCGATCAGATCGAGATGATCCACGGTCCCGGCTGCCCGGTGTGCGTCACACCGCTCGATGTGATCGATAAGGCACTCGAGATCGCCGCCCGGCCCGGGGTGATCTTCTGTTCCTTCGGCGATATGTTGCGTGTTCCCGGCAGTACGAAGGATCTGTTCCGCGTGAAGAGCGAGGGCGGCGACGTGCGGGTGGTCTATTCACCCCTGGACGCACTCGAATTGGCGCGGGCGAATCCCGACCGTCAGGTGGTGTTCTTCGGCATCGGTTTCGAGACCACCGCACCTGCCAATGCGATGACCGTGTATCAGGCGAAACGACTCGGCGTGCAGAATTTTTCGCTGCTGGTCTCCCATGTGCTGGTACCGCCGGCGATTGCCGCGATCATGGAATCGCCGACCTGCCGGGTGCAGGCGTTCCTCGCTGCGGGGCACGTGTGCACCGTGATGGGAACCGGCGAATACCCACCGTTGGCGGAGAAGTACCGGGTTCCGGTGGTGGTCACCGGATTCGAGCCGCTCGACATTCTCGAGGGCATCCGCCGCACCGTGATGCAGCTGGAGGCCGGGCGTCACGAGGTGGAGAACGCCTATCCCCGTGCCGTCGCCGCCGGCGGTAACCCAGCGGCCAAGGCGATGCTGGAGGACGTTTTCGAGGTCACCGACCGAGGCTGGCGAGGGATCGGCGTCATCCCGCGCAGCGGCTGGCGGCTCTCGGAGCGCTACCGCGACTACGATGCGGAGCAACGGTTCGCAGTCGGCCACATGAGTACCGCGGAATCCTCGATCTGCCGATCCGGCGAGGTGTTGCAGGGCCTCATCAAACCGCACGAATGCGCCGCATTCGGCAAGCAGTGCACGCCGCGAAACCCGCTGGGCGCCACCATGGTGTCCTCGGAGGGCGCCTGCGCGGCCTACTACCTCTACCGGCGGCTCGACCTGCCCGCGGAGGTCGCTCATGCATGAGAAGACCGAAGTGTCGGCGACACCGCCGGTCGTCGACATGGACGGCTGGGTCTGCCCGATGCCGCTGCGGGATTCACCGAATATCGTGATGGGCCACGGCGGCGGTGGGGCGATGTCGGGCGAACTCATCGAGCACCTGTTCCTGCCCGCATTCGGTGCGGCGTCCGAGACCGGGCTCGCAGATTCCGCCGTGATCACCATCGGCGGAACCAAGTTGGCCTTCACCACCGATTCATTCGTGGTGAAACCGATGGTATTTCCGGGCGGCTCGATCGGTGAGCTCGCCGTCAACGGCACGGTCAACGATCTGGCCATGGTGGGCGCTCGCCCGGCAGCGCTGTCGACCGCGTTCATTCTGGAAGAAGGCACCGCGCTGGTCGATATCGCCCGCATCGCGGCGGCGATGGGCACCGCCGCACTGGGCGCCGATGTGAAACTGGTGACCGGCGACACCAAGGTGGTCGATGCGGGCCACGGTGACGGGGTCTACATCAATACGGCCGGAATCGGCGTGGTCGACGACGGCGTGGATATCCGTCCGGAGCGGGCCCGGCCCGGTGATGTGGTGATCGTCAGCGGCGAGATCGGACTGCACGGTGTCGCCGTATTGAGCTGCCGCGAAGGACTCGAATTCGGGACCACGGTGTTCAGCGACACCGCCCCCCTCAGTGGGCTGGTCGCCGCGATGATCGCCACCGGAGCGGATGTGCACGTATTGCGCGATCCCACGCGCGGCGGCGTGGCGGCCACCCTGAACGAGATCGCGCGAGTCGCGAAAGTCGGTGTCGCACTGGATGAGCGGACGATCCCGGTACCCGCGGAGGTCCGCGACGCCTGCGCACTGCTCGGCCTCGACCCGATGTATGTCGCCAATGAGGGCAAGTTGGTCGCGTTCGTGCCGCCGCAGGATGCCGATCGGATGCTCGCCGCGATGCGCGACCATCCACTCGGCGCTCGCAGTGCCGCAATCGGAGTCTGCGTCGAAGAGCATCCCGGCATGGTGGTCGCCCGGACGGCACTGGGTGGCACCCGCGTGGTCGATTTGCCTGCGGGTGAACAGCTACCGCGAATCTGTTGAAAGACAGGCAATTTCCCCGTAGTGGAGAAGGTGGAGGTACTGGCATCGTTGGTATCGAGTCGACGTGTGTCGACGGCACCGATATGTTCGTCCGCTATGCCAACGCGCCCAACGCGCTCGGGTTCTGTGGTCCAGCGGATGCGGAGCTACGCGGCGGGGCGCGCCAGGCCGTGCGCGCGGCGGCGCAGAAGTTCTCCGGTGCGTGGCCGTATCTGCAGGTGATGTCCAAACTGACCGGAATCGACGATCCATTGGACGGTCGTCTCGTCGAATCGTATTGGCTGGGTGGCGGTGTCGGCGCCGACTTGGACGCCGCGGAGTTCGCTGCCGAACTCTTGGCCGTCATAGGCCCGGTCGCCGGGCACTACTGGGCGCACCTGACTCCCGATCTGGCTGGTGAGGCCGCAGCCAATCACTGTTTCCATGTCTTCGGTGTCTACCCGTGGAGCCGATTGCTCGGTAAGGGCAACGACGAACATCCCGTGTATGTCCTCGACAGCTGCCGCATCACGTGGGGAAGGGTGCTCGCCGCAGCGGATTCCGAGGTCGTGGTCCGCTGTCGCCATCTCACCTGGGATGGGAACCGGCTCGCGCTGTCCGCTCCGGCGCCGCGACGGGTCGACGTGTGGCACAACGGTTACTCGGCGGTGCCCGATGTGGCGGTCGGCGATATCGTTGCGCTGCATTGGGATCAGCTGTGCGGCCGCCTGTGTCTGCAACAGGTCCGGCACCTGGCCGCGACGACAATCCGCCAGTTGCGCGTCACAAATGAACGACTGGGCCGACGCTGAGACGCGACCGCGAACGCGCTCGCACCGGCAGGGTCGACACCCGGTATCGGCGCACTCGATGGCTACGAACTCGATAACTTTCCTGCCTATCGCGCCGCATACGTCGGCCACCGGGTTATCGTCGAATCCGCTGGGTTCGTCTGGGAGAGGACGGTATTCATGACGACAACTCTCTCCGATCGAGTAGCTTCGCGTTACCGTGTCGTCCGGGATGCATTGACCCCGCAAGAGTGGTTTCGCGCCGCGGCGATGATCGGCGTGATCGTGGCCCTGCATCTCGTCGGCTGGATCACCTTGGTCGTCTTCGTCGCCCCACAGCATTTCGGGGTCGGCGGGCAGACACTGGGTATCGGGGTCGGATTGACCGCATACACCCTCGGACTGCGCCATGCCTTCGACGCCGATCACATTTCCGTCATCGACAACACCACCCGGAAGTTGATGAGCGACGGGCAGCGGCCGCTGTCGGTGGGTTTCTTCTTCTCTCTCGGCCACTCCACCGTTGTTTTCGGACTCGCGCTGCTGCTATCGATCGGCGTCAAGGCGATCGTGGGTCCGGTCGAAGACGATTCCTCCGCCCTGCACCATTACACCGGGCTGATCGGAACAACGGTCTCCGGTACGTTCCTCTATCTCATCGCATTCATCAATATCGTCGTTCTCGTGGGAATTCTTCGCGTATTCCGGAGTATGCGGACCGGTCAATACGATGAGGCCGCGCTCGAGCACCAACTCGCCAATCGCGGTTTCCTGAACCGCTTCTTCGGCGGTGCGATGAAGTCCATCACCAAGCCGTGGCAGATATATCCGATCGGTGTCCTGTTCGGGCTGGGATTCGACACCGCCACCGAGGTCGCCCTGCTCGTGCTCGCGGGCACGGGTGCGGCCGCGGGGTTGCCGTGGTACGCGATCCTTTGCCTCCCGATCCTGTTCGCCGCCGGAATGAGCCTGCTCGACACGCTCGACGGATCGTTCATGAATTTCGCCTATGGATGGGCCTTCGCGAAACCGGTTCGCAAGGTGTACTACAACCTCACGGTCACCGCATTGTCGGTGGCGGTGGCGGTGATCGTCGGCACCATCGAATTGCTCGGCCTGCTGGCCGAACAGATGGACTGGAGCGGCGGCATCTGGGATGTGGTGAGCGGCGTGGACCTCAATATCGTCGGCTTCGCGATCGTTGCCCTCTTTGCGCTGACCTGGGCGGCCGCGCTGCTGGTCTGGCGGTTCGGTCGGATCGAGGAGAAGTGGGTCGCGCCACCGAGCCAGCTCTAGGAACGTCCGGCGCTCCGGCGGAGGTGCCGATTCCTTCGCCTCACATGCCCACGAATTCGCAGATCGGCGCGGGATATGTTGCGTGGTCGACGTGCTGGCGCCACGGCCGGTGAATCGACGTGCCGGGCAGCGTGGCGAGTTCGGGCACCCAACGGCGCACGTACTCGCCCTCGGGATCGAATCGGATGGCCTGCCGCAGGGGATTGAGGGTGCGGTTGGGCCGAGTGTCGGTGCCGGTCCCCGCGACCCACTGCCAGTTGAGCTGATTATTGGCGAGGTCGCCGTCGACCAGCCAGCGGAGAAAGTGCCGGGCGCCCACCCGCCAGTCGATACCCAGCGACTTCGTCAAGAAGCTCGCGGCGATCAGCCGGGTACGACCGGGCATCCACCCTTGGGCCAGCAGTTGGCGCATTCCGGCGTCGACTACCGGGATTCCGGTGCGACCCTCCTGCCATGCCGCGACCGCATCCGGATCCTCGCGCCAGACGACAGCCCGCGATCGATAGTCGTTCCAGGCGGCGCGTGGTCTGGCCGCCAGTAACTGGTGATGAAAGTCCCGCCACGCCAATTGCCTGGCGAACGCGAACCCGCCGACTGTCGACAGGTCTGTTGATTCCAGGACCTGCACCGGCGACAGACAACCGAAATGCAGATATGGCGAGAGGTGAGATGTGGCATCGGCGTCGAGCGCGTCACTGCGGCGGTCGTAGTCGCTGATCCCCGCGGAAATCCACTCGCGCAACAGCTTCCGTCCCGTCGTCGTACCACCGACCGAAAGCAGCGGGGAGGTGGGCCCGGGGCACAGGTCTTCGGCGACGGGCAGCCCATCGCTGGCCACCGGCGGTGTCCGGAGCCGCCGGGGTCGGGCCAGCGTCTCGCCGCGATATTCGAAGACCCAGCGCCGGAAATACGGTGTGAAGACGGCGAAGTGGTCGCGGCCACCGGCCGGGCGCAGTGCTGCGGGAGCGGCGGTGACCGAGGTGTCGTAGGTATGCAGAGAACGGCCGCGGCGCGTGAGCCGGTTTCGCAACTGCTCGGCGCGGCGGACACTGTAGGCGCTGACGTCGGCGGCCACATGGACGCTGTGCGCGCCCACCTCCTCGGCGACCCGATCGGTTTCGGTCACCGTATCGCCGCGCCTGATCACCAGATGGCTACCGAGAGAACGTAATTCGGTATCCAGCTCGGATAGCGCCGCGGCAAGGAATCGCGCGCGGTTCGGGGCGGCGAAGCGCGCCACGATGTGCTCGTCGACAACGAACAACGGGACCACCGCGGCACCGGCGCGCTGGGCGGCGATCAGGACCGGATTGTCGTCGACCCGCAGGTCACGGGTGAACAGCGCGATGACCGTCCCGGCCCGGGTGGACGAGGTTGCATCGACGGTGCCCCGGTGCTGGGTCATCGGGTACACAGCGGCGCGATATCGCTGAGCCCGCCCGTCGTGGGCGACGTCAGGTACAGGCACGGACTTTGCCCCACCTCCGTGATCGCGGCGCGCACGTGGTTCCACGTGTCGGGATCGAACGCGACCGCGCGGGAAAGTACGAATCCGGACGTCCGGGTCGGGTCGGTCACCAGGGCCCACGAATAGTCGGGACCCAGTGCGGTCACGATGTAGTTGGTCGGACCGTTCCGCAGGTCCTGACCGGGTACGCCGGGGAAGCTGACATGGAGCTGTGCACCGGTCTGCCGGTCGTTGACCGTTGCCGTGCCGTGGATTTCGTTCAACTCGCCGGTCCAGGTCACGCACGAGTTGTGCACGGCGACGTCCCCGCGTTCGTCCAAGCGATACTCGGCCATGGTGTCGCGAGCACAGGAGAGGTTGAACACCTGCGGGACGGCGGCCAATTGATGCCAGGTGCCCACATAGCGCCCGAGTTCCAACTGCGGCACCGGATCGGGGCCGGGACTCGCCGACGCGACACTCGACGGCGACACCGCTGCCGCCGCAGCGACCAACCCGGCCGCCACGAAGGAGGTGCGCCGAGGCCTCCTTGCCCGGGCGGTGCGTGAGGTCATACCGAACTCCTCGCATCTCGGCCCCCGAATGTCACCGTACCATCATTCGATGCATAATCGATGCATTCTGCAGCTTCTCGCAACCGGAGAGGACACGTGCCGCCGAACGACGCGCTACCCGCGCACGATGCAGTGATGCACACCGCCGTTCCGGGGCGCACGCGAGCAGCGGCGGGAAGATGTGCCCGGTTCCGGCGCCACGGGCAGGCACAATAGGCCCATGTCCGCCGGTCCCGTTCCCTTGCCCGATGCGGCCGGATATACGGTCCGTGCGGTGGCCGACCGCCTCGGAATTCCGACCGCGACGCTGCGCAGCTGGAACCGCCGCTACGAGATCGGCCCGATCCGGCATCAGGCCGGTAGGCATCGCCTTTACCGCGAATCCGATATCGCCGTACTCGAACAGATGCTCGCCCTCATCCGCACCGGCCTGAGCCCGGCCGGCGCGGCCGCAGCGGTGACCGGGCGGCAGCACGCACCCGCGCGCGGCGATTGGGAACCACTCGTCGATGCCGCGTTCACACTGGATACAACGACGCTGTCGGCCATGCTCACCGCGCATCTGAACTCCTACGGGGTCATCGACACCTGGGAACTGTTGTGCCGCCCGGCCTTCGCCGCGATCGTCGCACGCCAACTCGGCGGTGAGGGTTGTGTCGACGTAGAGCATCTGCTGTCGTGGTCGATCACGGCGGTGCTGCACCGGCACACCCCGCCCACCACCCCGGCGCACGCGCGCGCCGTGATCCTGGCCTGTACCAGCGGCGAGACCCACGCGCTTCCGCTCGAAGCCCTGCGCGCGGCCCTCGCCGAACGCGGAGTCGCCGCCTGGATGCTCGGCGCCAACGTGCCCGCCGACGCCATTGCCGACACACTCGCCCGCACCGCTCTCCCCACCGACGTGGTGCTGTGGTCCCAACAGGAATCCACCGCGCTGACCTCCGCGATCCGCGCCTGCGAAGCCGCCGACGCACGAGTATTCGTCGGCGGCCCCGGCTGGGACGCAGCCATCCTGCCGATCACCGCCACCCGATTGACCGGACTCGCCGAAGCCACTGACCGGATCGCCACACCGCCCGACTAACGGCTGCGTCGAGGGCGACCATCATCGCAAGGAACGATGCATAATCGGTGCACCATGCCCATCGCGCTCAGGACATGGCAGTAGTCGGTGGCGCCCGCCAGCGAATTACGGAACCATTGGTCTGATCTCGTGCACGACCCTTCAGGTGTGGCCCGTCCGCAATCAAAGGAGGAGTCATGGGCAAGGAACCGAACCACAATGGTCAACCAGACTTCGAAGCGCTGTACCGCGATGCACCGCCGGAGCAGGATGCTGCTGCGTTGATCCCCTGGGACATCGGCGGCCCACAGCCGGTAGTGCAGCAGTTGGTGGCCTACGGCGCTGTGCGGGGCGAGGTGCTCGACCCCGGAACCGGCCTGGGACATCACGCGATCCACTACGCGTCCAAGGGCTACTCGGCCACCGGGATCGATGCGTCGCCGACGGCGATCGAGCGGGCCAGGCGCAACGCGGAGCGCGCCGGGGTGCGGGTGGACTTCCAAGTGGCCGATGCCACCAGACTCGACGGCCTGGAGAATCGGTTCGACACCGTCGTCGACAGCGCGTTCTACCACGTGTTCCTCGACGATGAACAAACACAGACCCAGTACGCGCAGGCCCTGCACCGGGCCACAAAACCGGGGGCGCGACTGTACATGTTCGAAATCGGACGCCACAACGTCAACGGCCTGCAGCCCGAAGGTTTGTCAGCGGAGAATTTCGAGCGGGTCCTTCCTGCGGCCGGCTGGCGCATCGACTACCTGGGAACCACCACTTACCAAGCCACCTTCAGCCCGGAGACATTCGCCCATCTCACCAAGGAGATGGGCGATGACTCGGGATGGGCTGAGCGGATGAAGCCGATGCAAGAACAACTCCAGATCATTGCGCCATTGCTGAAAAACAACCGGGTGCACCTGCCGGTGTGGGCCGTGACCGCCACCCGCCTCGACTAGCTGTGCCCTTCCGAGCTGCCGCACCACTTACGCTGCGTAGCGGCCGACGGAGGCTGGAAGCCTGTGGGCCTCGGCAGTGCGCTGCACTGCACGGAGGCCGGCGTGTCTGCCGATGTCGCAGACAAGATCTGCCGCTGAGTGTCGGTGAGCCGCACCCGCCGACTCTCTCGCTGGTCGGTTCGGTCGGCGCGATATGGACTTCTGCCTGGGTAGTACTGAACATTGTGTCCGCGTGCCCGCTGATACCCCGAATTATTGAGCCGATCGGCGCTTCCGGTGCCAGCTTGTGCGGGGATCAGAACATCGACTGATCGGTCAGGATCGGTTCGGCTGGGCGTCGTGGCGACGGCAGTGCCATCGCGATTTCCCCCCGTCGGGCAGCCCGCCACCACCGCTGTCCGGAGTTGATGGCACGCCGGATCTTGCGCACCGTGGGCACCTGTGTGAGTAGGTGTAGCTGATATCGCCACGGCAGTTGTAGCCCGTGTCGAGCCGCCATCGCATAGGCGAACTGCACGGCGCTGCGGTCGAGATACCGGTCGGCGTGTTCGAACCAGATCATGCTGGTACGGGCGGCGGCCTGTATCGGGCGCAGCGCAGCGCGCCGCTGCGCATCGTAGTTCTCCAGCGCGTCGGCGACCTCGGCATGCTCGTACAGGTTCTGTGCGAGCACGACGGCGTCGACGATTGCCAACCGAGTGCCCGAACCGATGGTGAAGTGCGTCGTGTGCGCTGCATCGCCGAGCAGCACCACTTTGTCGTGGTACCAGGTCTTGTTGGTTACCTCGGGAAAGCGGCTCCACCTTGCGAACTCGCCTCGTGTCTTGCTGATCAACGAGTGACCGTCGAGAAGGCGCGCGAATATGTTCTCCAGAACACGCAAGTTCTCCAGGTTGTCCAGGGAGCCGAATCCCAGTCCATGCCAAGTCTGCGGCTGGCACTCAACGATGCAGGTGCTGATCTTTTCGGCAACCGACGGGTAGGCATGGAACCAGATCCAACCTGCCGAGGTGTGTTCGAAGGCGAAGGTGAATCGGGTGAATACCTTGTCCGTACCGAGCCAGATATATCGATTCTCGCCGAGTGTGACGGACGTGCCGAAACGATGATTGCCCAGCTGCCGTATCCGGCTGTTCGCGCCGTCGCAGGCGACGATGAGATCGGTGTCGTCGAAGCCGGACAGATCGTGGACCTCTCGCCCGTGCTGGACATCGACGCCCAGGTCGCTCGCCCGTCGGGAAAGTACGTCGAGCAATGCCGCGCGCCCCATGCTGAACCCGTACCCCGCGAAATGTGCGGTCTGCTCGTCGCGCACATGGATTGCCTGTTCACGCCATAGGACCGACCCCGCACGCACCGCCTGGGCGCTGTCGGGGTCGTTCCGATACAGAATGTCGAGCAGGTCGTCCCAGTACACGACGCCCCAGCCGTAGGTGGACCCAGGGGGATCGCGGTCGATCACCGTGATGTCATGGGCCGGGTCGCGCCGCTTCATCGAAATAGCGAAGTACAACCCGGCCGGCCCGCCACCGATACACACGATCTTCATCTCGTAACCAGCTCCAGCCCGGTTGGTCGCACCTGGCTTCACATGATCGGTACTCGATGCGAGCGAGCCCGGCACGCTGTGCGTGTCCGGGCTCGGTCACCGGCGCTAGAAGCTGCCCCAGCCACCCCAGCCGGGTAGGTTCCACCAGCCGGGATTCCACCATCCCCAGCCGCCACCCCAGCCGCCGCCACCCCAGCCGCCGCCGCCCCAGCCGCCCCAGCCGCCGCCGCGACCCCAGCCGCCACCGTCACCCCAACCGCCGCCGTGACCCCAGCCGCCACCGTCACCCCAGCCGCCACCCCAGCCGCCGCCGCGACCCCAACCGCCGCCGCCCCAACCGCCGCCGCCGCCGCCCCAGCCGCCGCCGCCCCAACCGCCGCCGTGACCCCCACCGGGGTTGTCGACGAGTTGGGTTGCAGACGTGGGCGTCGTTGCGTGCGCGGTAGGCGCTTCCGCCGTGGCTGCGACGACCGGAATTGCGGCAACTGCGGCTATACCAGCGGCGGCCGCCAACCGGGCGAACTTCGTGTGTGAATTCTTTCTTTCGGTCATGATAGGGCTCCAAATACTGTCCCGACCGGCTCGAATTCTACGCGGCTTCGCCGAACTCTAGAAGTCGCCGCGTTGACCCATCTACAATGCCCGCCACATTCCCCACCGTTGCCCAATCCGAAGATGCCCGCGTACTCCGTGGTGGAGGGAGCTGGACGCGAAGGTCGCAAGAATTCTGCGGCCGTGGCCGGTCAGCGACCGGCGACCGACGACCGGTGGATCATTGATGGTGCATCCTTCGGGGATACGTGAGTGGCTAGGTGCGTAAGTGGTGGCTCAGATCGCCTACCAGGTGGATGCGAACTCGGCGCTCCACGAATCGCCATTGCCCCTCGATGCGTTCGAAGCGGTCGTGGTAGCGGCCTGCCGCCACGGGTTGCAGCGGAAGGTCCGGGAGGGCCTGGAAAACGGTGAAGTAGGAACGCGCCGTAGCGGAATTCGCTTCGTCGTCGAATTCGATGGCGATGTTCGTCGTGACATGGTGGGTGCGCGGCGTGCCGTCCTCGTACCGGATCACCGTGCTGCGCAGCATTTCCTCGACGCCTTCACGGCCCCTGATCGTTGTGCCGCTGCCGATGAACGCGGCGTGGGCGAACAGCGCGCCGACACCGCCGAAATCCCCGGCGTCGACCAGTTCCGCGTACTTCGCGATCAAGTTCGTCACGGCAGTCGTATCAGCGGCTGTGCTCACAACGTGTGAGGGTAGGCGACCGCTGGTGCGCAATCGGCCCCAGCCTCGGCTCGACACTCGACCTGCACCGAAGGTTGTTGTCGACCGGTTCACATGACTCCGCAAGGGTGAGGACGGCGCACATGCGCGGTGGCCCCACCGAGCCGACAATGCTCGAGATCGAGCGCGCCGAGGCGCGGGGCTTGACCTCCAAGACGCTGCGCAAGCTCAACGTCGGACCGGACTGGACTGGGCGCCGGGGTCGGCAGAGAACATCTACTTTGCCGCGGACAATCCCACCGAGCTTCCGAACCGGACCGGGATTCTCGTCGGCCTGCTCGGGGTGTACGTCGACGTCGAAACCAGCGCAGCCCTGATCACGGTCGCCCAGGAGATCGGTGATCTCGTCGAAGCTGAGAGCCTCGCCATGCAGTCGACGAGGAACCGCTTCGAAGCCAGATTCAGGGAGGCATTCGCATGACCGTTCGATAGCACCATTTGAGTCAGCGCAGGTGTGCATTCAAGAAAGCCAACGCATCCGGCAGTGATGCCAGGAATGCACCGCTATGGTCTTTACCTGGGTAATTGTTGACCGTCACCTGTATGCCGGGATTGAGCTCTTGGAGACTTTTCCCGTAACTCTCCGTGTTTGTGGGAGGAACATCGATGTCGGCCTCGCCATAGCCGATCATGACGTCACTGGTGAAGTGATCTTCCGGGTAACCGGCGAGCGCGGTGATGTCCGCTTCGAATGTCGGCGTCGGTTCGTCCGGGTTGGCGACAAGCGCTGCGGGCCGCCGGCCCCCCGCGCGCGCAACCAGATCCGCAAGACATTCCGAAGTTGCCTTTTCCACGTATTCCTTTCCGAAGTCGGAAAGGAATGGGGTCACACTGCCGGGATTCAACTCCTGCAACGAGGCAAGGAAGTATCCGGCGTACCCGACTTGGTTCTCGGAGCCGGTCGAGGATCGCTCGAACATCTTCCGCAGGCTCGCACCCGGTTTGGTGCGCAGGCCGGTGGCCATCACCCCGCTCAACCCCGTCGCCGGACCGCCGCTGCGCTCGGCGTACAGGCTGGCCGCGCTCATCGCGGCGTGCGCCCCTTCCGACTGGCCGATGACAACCCATTTGCTCGACAACGGAATGGGGGTGGTGCGAATCGCCGCGACCGCGTCCAGTATCGACAGTCCTTCGACATTGCTGTTGTAGTAACTGAACTGTCCCGGAGTGCCCAGCCCCTGGTAGTCGGGTGCCAGGACGGCATACCCACTGTCCAGGATCTGGTTGAAATAGGTGCTGTTTCGCTCCGACTGCGGCCGATGCGATGGTGCGCAGGAATCTCCGATGCCCGCCGTGCCGTGTGCCCACACGACCAGCGGCCACCCGCCCAGCGGTGGCACACCGGACGGCAGATACAGCGCACCCGACCCCTCGGCGGGCGCGTCATGCTGATCCTTCGTCGAGTAGACGACCTCGAACGACACCGCGGCCTTGGCGAACGACCATGCGGGATCGAGTGGCCCGATCCTGCTCAGTTCTCCGGTATCCGAAGGCTTCGCCATCGCGGGCGGACTTGCGAGCGTAAGCGAGGCGCACACGATCGCGGCTACCACCAGCACCAGTCGCCGAAAGGACACTACGGACATGCCACACAACCGTACCGGCACAATCCGCACATCCTCCCCACCGCTGGCGAGGCTGTGGTCATGCCGCCGTCGTCGGTACACGGCGGGTCCAAGCCGTCACAAGTCCCTGTTATCTGACGGACCCCGGCGATGCGCAGCGAGCCATCGATACATATAGCCAGTTGGATCTGCTCCGCGCGCTCAGCGACGCCGGTGTGCGACGGATTGGACCGGTCTCGGCAGATGCCGGTGACGAGATCGGTGGGGGAGATACCAATCTGGGTCAGCAGCAGCCGTGCCGGGGCGACGGTTTCCGCGCTGGCGGCCGGTGGGGTCATCGGCGCACCGTCTCGAGCCGAATTGCGGGAGCTGGCTCGCCCCGTGTCCACTCCTGTCGATAACAGCGAAGGAAGGTAGCGATACGGCCGTACGTCTCTTAGTATCCTAACTAGATAAGTTGATATCTTAAGGAGGCGAGATGCTGAAGCGGCTACCCGCGATGGTCCTATCCGAACGGGTCGAGCAGCAATCAGGGGCAGGTGCCGATCTGGTGGCCGTTCGTGGTGTGCCGACAGTTCCGATGCCACCTCACGTGGCAGCCGCTGCCTATCAGGCCGCGGGAAAGGTTTTCCCGCGACGCAGCCGGGGCGCACTGGATCTCCGGGCTGCGATCGCGGAGAAGCTGATGTCGACGTTCGGCTTGGCAGTAGAGCCAGAGACGGATCTGTTGGTCAGCCATGGGGCACAGCACGGTATGAGCATTGCGCTTCGAGCGCTTCTTCGCCCGGGCGACGAAGTCATCGTTCCTGCTCCGACGTATTTCTTCGATGGAATTATCCAGCTGGCCGGTGCTCGGCCGCGTTATGTGATGACTGCGGCTGAGGCTGGCTGGCGGATCGATGTCGAGCAGGTCGAGTCGGCTGTGACCGATCGGACGAGGGCGATCCTGGTCTGCAATCCGAATAATCCGACCGGCGATGTGCCCAGCGCCGAGTGCCTGGCCGGGCTCGCCGCTGTGGCGCGCCGCCACGGTCTATACGTGTTCGCGGACGAGTCTTATGAACGCTATGTGCACGATGGACCTGGCTACATTCCACTCATGTCGCTGGCGGAGCGGGGCGACAAGTTTGTCACGGTCACGAGTTTGAGCAAGAACTATGCGTTCACCGGCTGGCGTATCGGCTATATCCACTCCACACCAGGTCTCATCAATGAGATTCACACGGCGTTCGAATGGGAGGCGATCAACGTCGGTGACGTGCCGCAGGCGGCCGCGGTTGCGGCTATCACTGGTCCGCAGGCATGGCTGGAGAAGGAGTTTTCGACGATGCGGGCGCGCCGAGAGATCCTGCTCGAGGCTCTCGCCCGCGCGGGTGTACCTGCGGTGCGGCCGTCGGCCGGTGTCTTCGTCTTCGCGGACTTCACGGTGACCGGACGGCATGGTGCCGGACTCGAGGAATTCTTGCTCGAAGCGGGTATTCCGGCGCTTGCCGGTGACGGGTTCGCTGGTCCAGGCACTCATGCGCGATTGCTCTACGGTGCTGACATGGACGATGTCCGTGCTCTGGGTGAGCGCATCGGTTCGGTGCTGGCTGGGCTTTCGTCACATCGCTGAACTGGTGCTGGTGTCGGGCAGCGAGATCGGCGTCGAGGTGACCGAATGGCTGCGTGTGAGCGCTTCGATGATCTCGCGCCTGGCCGCCTCCGTGCGAACGTGCATCGCTGCGCGGGCTCCTTCCGGGTCCCGGGCGGCGATGGCATCGAGGATGGCTTTGCGCTGCTCGATTCGACCGGGCGGCATCGATGGTGACAACGTCACCGCGAGGCGAACTATGCGCTCGATCTCGTCGAAGACGCCGAGGACACTGGCTGCGAGGCGATCATTGCCGCTTCCGTTGGCGATGATGGTCTCGAACTCGTAGTTCAGGCGTAACCGTTCGCTCAGATGCGGTCCGGCTAGTTGACCGTATTCGGTGTCGACGCAGAGCTGGTGAAGTCGATCGAGGTCCGCTTGGGGCAGACCCCTGCGTGCGGTGAGGGCAGCGGCCTCACCTTGCAGCAGTGTGCGCATGTCGCACAGGTCCGCGGCGTCTCCGAGCGTGATCGGTGAAACGACATAGCCCGCTCTCGGGAGCGGCTTGACCAGTCCGTCGCGATGCAATCGTGCGAGAGCCTCTCGAACAGGAGTTTTGCTCAAGCCGAGGACTCGTGCGACGTCTTGTTCGGTGAAGTGCTGCCCCGGCGGCCGAGTGAGTTCGATGATTTCGCGCTTCAGCGCCCGGTAGGCGCGTTCCATCATCGTCCCGTCGCCCTCTGCGTCCTGCAGGATCGCTGGCTTGTGGCGCACGCAGCCCCCATTCCTTTTAGTCATCCGATACTAGCAACGACACGTTACAGTCCGGATGCAGACGTAAAATATCTCAACTATCCATTGTTGATATCTCTATAGCCCGCTACAGTTCGGGTGATGCAGGCCACGCCAGTGCTGAGAGCCGACGGCGGTTCCGTAGCCGGGCGCCCTGCATTTGGAGCCGCAACAGCAACCAGGGAGATAGATGACTTCCGCAACGACGGCCAGTCGCACAACCGACAGCCCCAGTAGTTCGCAGTGGCGTATCAGCGCTGACATCGGAGGCACTTTCACCGATGTCATCGCGCTCGGACCCGACGCGCAGGTCGTTCCGATGAAGGTGTTGTCCACACCACCGGACTTCGAGAGCGGTGTCATCGGCGGGGTGACCGGAGCGATGACCGATGCCGGGATCGCCGCTGGTGATGTAGCAACGCTGCTGCATGCAACGACAGTGGCGACGAACGCCATCCTAGAGATGGATGGTGCGCGGACGGCGCTGGTCACGACCAAGGGGTTCCGGGATGTGCTCGAGTTGGGTCGGCTGCGGCGCCCGCTGCTGTACGACCTGTCGTGGAAAAAGCCGACTGCGCTGACTCGTCGACGTTTTCGCTTCGAACTCGATCAGCGCATTCTCGCTGATGGCACTGTTGCCGTCGTCGTAGACGACGATGAGCTCATGGCGCTGGCCGGACGTCTGGAGCGCGCGGGCATCGAGGCGGTGGCGGTGTGCCTGATCAATTCCCATGTGCGTCCCGACGTGGAAAGGGCGGTTGCGGAGAGACTGCGGACACTGATTCCGGGTCTGTATGTGACCGCTTCGGTGGACATCTCGCCCGAGCCCGGAGAGTTCGAGCGCACCAGCACAGCCGTAGTCAACTCCTACGTCGGTCCCGTGGTGTGCGACTACGTCACCGCGCTCGGGCTCGGTCTCGACGAACGTGGAATCCACGCTCCGTTTGCGATCATGCAGTCCTCCGGAGGCCTGCTGGACGCGCAATCGGTGACGGAGCGGCCGGTCAACATCATCGAGTCCGGGCCTGCCGCAGGCGTGATCGCCGTCCAGAAGCTCGCCCAGCTGCTGGGTTTGGACAACGTGGTCGCCTTCGATATGGGCGGGACGACAGCCAAGGCATCGCTGATCGAGAAGGGCCGTCCGTTCGTCGCCGGCGACTACGAGGTCGGTGGCGGCATGAATATTTCGCGCAGCATGAGCAAAGGTGCCGGCTATACCGTGCGGGTTCCCTCGATCGATATCGCCGAGGTTGGAGCGGGAGGCGGCAGCGTCATCGGTGTCGATGCCGCCGGGGCGCTGCATGTCGGCCCGACCAGTGCGGGATCGCGCCCTGGGCCGGCCTGCTACGGGCAGGGGGGAGATCGTCCGACGTTGACCGACGCGAATGTCGTCCTCGGCTACCTGAGTCCGGACGCGATTGCCGGCGGCCGGGTCGAGATCCACGCCGAACTCGCGGACAAGGTCCTGCGGATTGTCGCCGAAGCCATCGACACCGATCCCGCGACCGCCGCTCTGGGTGCTTACCAGGTAGCCGTGTCGAACATGACGAAAGCAGTCAAGGCGGTCACGAGTGAGCGGGGACGCGATCCGCGGGAGGCGGTACTAGTGGCCTTCGGCGGTGCCGGTCCGCTTTACGGGGCGGCTCTCGCCCATGAACTCGGCATCGCCAAGGTGATCGTGCCGGTCCACACCGGCCTGTTCAGCAGCCTTGGCCTCTTGGTTGCCGATAGCGAATACCAGCTTGTGACCCCCTACCGGCCTGAACTGTCTACCGCCGCAGGCATCGGAGCGGAATTCGAATGCCTAACCGCCGCGGTACTGGATCATCTGCATCATTCCGACCAGGTACAGGTCGAGAGGTTTTTCGACATGCGCTACCGCGGTCAGCGCTTCGACCTGCGGATCGCGTTGGCGCCGGGACGGGTCGACGACACGTTGATCGCACAGGCATACAGCGACTTCCACATCGAGCACACCAAAACCTACGGACGTGCCGGCACCGACGATCTGGTGGAGATCGTGAACCTACGAGTGCGCGGATTCGTACCGAACCCGATCGGCATAGATCAGGTCCTGAAACTGCCCGAGCAGCCGATGGCGAAAAGTCGCAGCAGGGTGTGCCGATTCGATTCGACAATGCAAACCCGCGTACTTTCACGCGCCGAACTGACCGCGGCCGAGCAACCCGGCCCGATGGTCATCGAGGACATGGACTCCACCACCTTGGTCCCGCCGGGCGCCACCGCGCGTCTGGATGCGCACAACAACATCGTCATCGAGTGGAATTCCAAGGACTTCGCATGAGCACCAACATCATTCAGGACGCCGCCACGTTCGAGGTGTTCCGCAACGCCGTCTCCGGCCTCGCCGACGAAATGGCCATCACCATCCTGCGCACCGCCCACTCGCAGATCGTCGCCTCGAGCATGGACTTCTCTGCTGCACTGTGCGACGCGAGCGGCCGCATCATCGCTCAAGCCAACACCTGCCCGGTACACCTCGGCTCCATCCCCGACGCGATGGGGGCAGTGTTGGAGGCATTCGGGGACTCGATCGCCGAGGGCGATGTCTACATGCTCAACGACCCGGACTTCGGTGGTATGCACTTGCCGGACATCTTCGTGGTCGCACCAACTTTCACCGGGGGCCGCCTGCTGGGTTTTTCGGTGACCGTGGTCAACCACACCGATGTCGGGGGATGGGCAGCTGGGTCGATGGCAGTGCAATCCACCTCCATCTTCGCCGAAGGCATACAGATTCCCCCCTCTCGGCTCATCGACGCCGGGATCACGAATACGACGTTCTTGGATCTGATCCTGCGCAATGTCCGCGAACCCGAGCTGCTGCGCGGCGACCTCGAATCGCAGCTGGCTGCCTGCTACGCGGGAAACACCGGTTTACGGGCGCTGGCCCACAAACACGACAGGAGCGACTTCGACCGGCTGTGCAACGAGCTTCTGGACTACTCCGAGGCTCTCGTGCGGGACGCGCTGACTCGCGCACCGGACGGCGTCTACAACTTCGTCGACCAGATCGATGACGACGGCCTCGGCTCCGGACCGATCCCTTTCCGGGTGGCAGCCACCGTGTCGGGCAGCGACATCCGGTTCGATTTCACCGGCTCCTCGCCTCAAGTGCCGTCGGCGCTCAACGCCACCGCGTCGTTCACCCGCTCGGCGTGTTACGCCTCCGTGCAAGGCGTCCTCGGCACGGACATCCCTGCCAACAGCGGCTTCTACCGCCCGTTCAGTTTCGACATCCCGGCGGGGTCGGTCCTCAACGGTCAACGCCCGTGCGCCCGCGGTGCCCGGGGCTTGGTGGCCTATCGGATCATCGATACGGTCTTGGGTGCATTGGCGCCGGCGTTTCCCGATCGCGTGCCCGCTGCCGGTGACGGCGGACCCAACTCGGTCGCGGTGGGGGTTACCGAGGCGGATGGCACGTCGACGGTGCTGTGGGACATTCTGTGCGGGTCCTGGGGGGCGACACCGACCGGCGACGGCAACGACGGCATCAGCCCACTCGGCGCGAACCTCGCGAACACCCCGGTCGAAGAGCTCGAACAGTCTGGTCACTTACGCATCGACGGCTACGGCTATCTCCCCGATACCGGCGGCCCCGGAACCTATCGCGGAGGGCTGTCCACTTTCCGCGACATGACCGTGCTGCACGACAACACCACAGTTCAGATCCGCTCGGATCGCCGAACCTCACGTGCCTATGGCCTGCGGGGCGGTGCCCCCGGCGCTGCCTCGGCGAACCTGCTCGACCCGGGCTCCAGCACCGAAGAGTTGCTGCCGTCCAAACCGCACATGATCCTGCACGCAGGCAGGCGGCACCGGCAGGTGACCGCAGGTGGCGGTGGCTACGGTGACCCGCTGCTACGGGACCCACAGCTCGTCCTCGACGACGTTCTCGACGGCAAGGTGACTGTCGAAGCGGCGCTGCGCGACTACGGGGTCGTTCTCGACTCGACCGGCGCACGAATTCTCGAAGCCGAGACTCGCGTCTCCCGCACCGACCGGCACTAACCGGGCACAACGGCCGAAGAAAGCATTACCATGACCGATCACACTCCCGGGGGACCTTCACTCGATCAGGCCCAGCTGTGGCGCAAAGTAGCCGTTCGAATAATTCCCCTCGTCGGCATCGCCTATATCATCAGCTATATCGATCGTGCCAACCTCGGCTACATCGGCAAACCGATGTCAGCCGATCTCGGAATGACCTCGGCGCAGCTCGGCCTCGCCGCCGGGTTGTTCTTCCTCGGCTACATCCTCGTAGAAGTGCCCAGCAACATGATGCTGCGGAAAGTCGGCGCACGCTTGTGGATTAGCAGGATAGTGGTCACCTGGGGGATCGTGACCGCCTTGACCGGAACAGTGCACTCGACCGCGCAGCTTTACCTGGCGCGCGTCGCTCTTGGCTTCGCGGAGGCCGGGCTGGCTGCCGGGATCCTGCTCTACCTGACGCTGTGGTTTCCGAAGAAGCAGCGATCCTGGGCGATGTCGGCGTTCTTTTTGACAATTCCACTATCGGGAATCATCGGCGCACCGATCGCGGCAGCCCTTCTGCAATATGGCACCCGCTTGCTCGGGATCGCCGGCTGGCGTTCGTTATTCGTCGTCGAAGGTGGGCTGACCGTCCTGATCGGGATAGTTATCCTGCTGTTGTTGCCGAATCGGCCCGCCGATGCCAAATGGTTGACCTCCGAGGAAAAAGCTCATATCGAAACGATGCTGGTTGCCGAGGCTGCCGAGAATGAACAACACGGTGCGTTGACCGGCATGCGTCAAGCACTCACCAATTCCCGGGTGTGGGCGTTGGCCGTATCGTTCTTCGCTATTGTCTTCGGGCTCTATCCGCTCGCGTTCTTCCTGCCGACCATGATCGCCGGCCTCTCCCGTGCCGTTGGATCCGGAGTCTCCAGCGTGCTGCTTGCTGCCATTCCGTCGGCTACGGCGATGGTTGCGATGATTGTCTGGGCGCGGATTGCCGGCCGGCACAGTGCGGTACTTTCCACCGCTGTGCCGATGGTGATCGGTGCGATCGGTCTGCTGGCCGCGACTGCCACCACCAACGGGCCGCTGTTCATCCTGGCAGTCTGCGTGAGCGTTTCGGGCATCTACTGCGCGATGCCGCAGTTCTGGAGGATCCCCGCGACCAGCCTGACCGGTGCTGCTGCGGCAGCGGGAATCGCGTTGATCAACTCCGTCAGCAATCTCAGCGGGTTCGTAGGCCCCTACGTCACCGGCGCTATCGAAACAGCTACCGGCAGCTACACGTACGCCCTGTTCACCATCGTCGCGGTGATGATCGCCGGATTCTGCATTCTGCTCACCGTGGGCCGCCGGGTCGAAGCGCTCGCCCACGCCGAGGCCGCCACCGCGCTTGTCCAGGATCCGCAATGAGCACCGACAATGTCACCACCGCGCTGATCGTGTGTGATGTGCAGACCGGCATCATTGACAATTTTGCTTTCGCACGCCCGGTGGTGCCCATACTGGCGGCGGCGATCCCAGCGGCTCGCAGCCTCGGTGTTCGCATCATCTACCTGCGCGCGGCGCTACGTGCCAATGGCAGCGACGTACACCCGAACAACACTCTGTTCCAACAATTCCACGAAATGGGAACAGTCTTCCACGAAAACTCCGACGAAACGCACATCAACGAGCAGTTCGAGATCTACGACACCGACATCATCGTGCTCAAACGGCGCACCAGCGGATTCGCCGCCACCGATCTCGATCTGATCCTGCGCAGCAACGACATCGACCACCTGGTGCTGTGCGGGGTCGCTACCTCAGCCGTGGTCGCGGCCACCGTCTATGCCGCCAGCGATCTCGACTACCGGATCAGCGTGCTGTCGGACGCTTGCGCCGATCAGGACCCCGACGTGCACGAATTCCTCACGCGTGGAGTGTTTCCCGGGCGTGGCGTGCAGGTCCTGACCACAGACGACTGGCTCGCAGCCCTGGCCGGCAACGTCTGAGTTCCGAGTCCGGGTCCACTGCGTCGACGTCAGCTCGAAGCATCGACCCGAATCCATAACCACTTCGGTAGCGGGTTTCACGAATTGCCCTGCGTCGCAGCGAGACCCCAGCACGGACTGACCACATCGATCGGTAAACGAGCGCTCGGTGGCGCGTGCGTTCGGCCGCCGCGTGAACTCCCACGCGGAAAACAAGAAAGAAGAAGGAAAATGATGAGGAAGATAGCGCTCACGACCGCCTTGACGACCCTGTCTCTCGGTCTCACCACCGGTATGGCGACAGCGGCTCCATCAGCAGCGGACCAATCGGTGAATTATTCCGCGAGGACCACGGAACACTCCACGATCATCTCCACCGATGGGGGATCGCTGGCAGTGGAAGACGGGGTGCTCGAGATCAAATCCGCGGATGCCAGTGTCCTGGCGGGTGCCGAATTGGCTTTCCGTGTCGATGATTTCGTCTTTCCCATTGCCGCAGAGATCTCCGGCCGCACCGCGACATTGACACCGCAGTTCGATATCGCCCACGCGCGCTACGCGCCGGTCGCATTGCCGTTCGAAGACAAAGCTCCCTGGAAGAACAATTACGACCGGGAGCAAGCCGCGTGGAATCGGATGACCTCCACCATCTCGACGGGCGCGACGCTCGGCACCCTCGTCGGCGGGCTCGGCGGTGCCGCGGTAGGTTGCGTGCTCGGAGGCATTGTGGGTGCGACGGTTGCTGCGGCATCAATCGTCGGCCTATTCGGTCCCTTCGTCCCTGCCGCGGCAATCGGCTGTATCGGCGGAATAATCGCGATCGGCGCCCTCGGTACTGTCGCGGGTCAACTGCTGATCACTGCGCCGTTCGCCATCATGGCCGCCGTGCAGTACTTCACGACGATCAACGCTCCGGCTCCGGTGAACTGAACCATGTGCGCTGTACACCCCGACACAACAGGCGTGTTCGATCGACTCGACTTCGCCGACGACGCCCCTCACGAACAAGTCGTTTTCTGCCAGGACCTGCGAACCGGCCTCAAAGCGATCATTGCGATCCACTCCACCGCGCTCGGACCGGCTCTCGGCGGAACCAGGTTCTATCCCTATGTCGATGAGCGAGCGGCACTGACCGATGTGCTGCGACTGTCCCGGGGGATGACCTACAAAGCGGCCATCGCGGGCCTGAAACTCGGCGGCGGCAAAGCCGTAATCATCGGCGAACCCGCCAGGCTGAAGACTCCAGCCCTGCTGGAAGCCTACGGACGATTCGTCGAAACCCTCAACGGCCGATACATCACCGCAGGCGATGTCAACACCACCTCCGAAGACATGGACATCGTCGGGCGCACTACAGCACACGTCGTCGCCCGCACTCCACGAAATGGCGGTTCGGGCGACAGTGCACCACTCACAGCTCTCGGTGTATTCCACGCTATGGCCGCCGCCGCCGAAACATACTGGGGAACAGCTGATCTCACCGGCCGCAAGATCGGAGTAGAGGGAGTCGGCAAGGTCGGATACAACCTTGTTGGACTACTCGTCGACGCGGGCGCGATCGTCTCGGCCACCGACACCAACACCGCCGCACTCGGACGCCTTGCCGCAGCACACCCCTCAGTGAGCATCGTCGACAGCGTCATCGACGCGGACATCGACCTCTACGCACCGTGCGCCATGGGTGCCACGCTGACGGACGTCTCCGCAGCCGGCCTCATCGCCAGCGTGGTCTGCGGGGCTGCCAACAATCAACTGGCACATCCTGACGTCGAGCTGGCACTCCACCAGAGAGGAATTCTCTGGGTACCGGACTTCGTCGCCAATAGCGGCGGGCTGATCCAAGTTGCCGGCGAACTCGACAAACGCAGTCGAGAGGAGACAACCGCACAGGTCGAAAAGGTGGGCGACACCGTTGGGCGCATCCTTCAACGGCAACGCGAGCATCAGATCCTGGTCGGCGAAGCTGCCCGGGACATTGTGATCGAACGCCTGCGGAGTGCTCGAACTCCGGGACCGTTATCGCCCGTCTTGCCTCCGAGGAGTGACTCATTCTGAGGACTGGCGTTGCTTTGTTCCGGCACCACACTGTCGCTGACATCGGCTCGACGCATCCAGTTCGGTACGCGACCGGATGGTCACCGCGATCGGTCGCGATCTGATCCAACGTGAACTCGTTTGTGGTTCCGTGCAACCGGGACTACGTCCACGAGGCTATGAACCTGCGTTCGGCGCGTACCCTACCTATTGGGATCGCTCAGCTGGAGCTCATCGGTGCGGCGATGCCATGGCAGGATCAGTGCTTTCGGCGATCGAGGATGAAGGTGTGACGCCGCTCGGTGCGGGTACGACCGAGGTGGTGATGGCGGCGCGAGTGGTTGAGTGATTATGAAGACGAGATCGCCGGAGACGGTGAAATGCCGGGGATGTCGGTGCTGGTGGCCACTGAGCGCGCACAGTGTCTGCCATTGTTCCCAGTGCCATCAGACGTTCACTGGTGACAAGGCTGCGACTCGGCACTTGGTTGTGGATTATCGCCGCAAACCGCACGTCATCTGTCGAACACCGCAGAGCGTCGGCCTTGTTGATGTCGGCCGCGCTTACCCCTGCTGGGGCTTGCCGCACAATTAGGGACCATCCGGCTGGGGACCTTGCTACCGGGGGAGTTCGCTCGCAGCCGGGCACTGCGGATCGTTGACGAGGCTCCCGGCATCGGGCAGGTGATGGGTTGGCCTGCAAGCCAACCCATTTCAGCAAAGATCCGGTGACCGGACAGGCGCGCGCCATCGTTGATGATCGATACCGCAATCATCGAGCCTGCTTGTCGGTGCTGGCGTCCCGCGTGTTTGTGGGGGTGCGGCCCCGACGCGCCAACTGGTCGGCATGCGGTCCATGCGAAACGCTCGGCTGGGATATCCAGCCGAGCGTCTGGCAAGGCTCGTGTCCACCATCGACTGGCGGCGGTGTTGCGCCGACCCCGGAAATCCTCTCGCGGGGACCTATGCGGCGACGGTCGCGAGGCGGAGGTGATCCTCGATATCGGCGGGTGAGCCGGTGTAGTGGAGAGTGTGCAGGCCGAGGCGAGCGGCGGCTTCGCAGTTGTCGGCGCGGTCGTCGACGAACAGGACGCGGCCGGGATCGCGAACTCCGGTCGCGGCGAGTGCTTTTCGGTAGGTGTCGGGGTGGGGTTTGTTCATGCCGAGCCGGGCCGAGTAGAGGGCGTCGGTCATCACAGTGCGCCAGTCGGAGGCGTCGAGGGCATCGCTGACCGGATGGGGTGCGTTGGAGAGCAACACGATCGGGAGATCTGCCCGCCGGGCATGGTGGAGGAGTGCGACGACGCGCTCGTCGGTCCGGGTCCACAGCGCGGTGTCGACGGCACGTAACTGCGTGAGCAGTTCCGGCTCCGGGCGATGGCCGAGCACAGCGGTCCAGAATTCCGCGTCGTCGAATTCACCGGAATCGTAGGGTTCGCGGGCGCTCCAGAAAGCATTAATGAAGAGTCCGAGCTGGTCTGCGTGCCATCCGGCGAGTTCGGCGAGCCTGCTCCACATGGGAACGGTGGGCTGCAGGCCAATGACGCCGTTGTAGTCGAAGATGACCGCGTCGAGTTCCGCGGGCTGGTGAGGTAGTGCGGTTACCACCGGTTCTCCAAGGCTTTGATGGGACAGGGCGGCCACGCCTGCGGCGAGCAGGCGGGCAGGGTGCCGCCGGCGACTTCGCCGTCGAGAATTACCGCGAAATCGGCTGCGTGGGTATGACGATTCCCGCCTTCTTCCATGACGAAAGAGGCGCACAAACTGTGGATCGAAGGAAGGTTCCGCGAGTCAAAGGCTGAAGGTGATGCGCGACGCTGCGCGAACAATCCGAAACCTACCAAGTGGTATGGCGAGCTACCACTCGGAACGGGTCTTGGTGATCCGCCCCACAAAGCGCCGCCCGAAGGTCTCATCGGCGTGGTAGCCGAGATCACCCTCCGGCAGGGGGGTGCCGATCATGCTGGATACGCGTTTCCAGGTCATCGAGGCGATCCCGAACGTCCACCCGGTTCGAGTAAGTTCCCGTTGGCTCCACGGTAGGTATGCGGGCAACTACATCTTGCGCGGGACGCTCGCACCCGGCGGTCTGTTCATCAACAGGGGCCATCGCTGCGAGGGGCGACGGGCCCGCGACTCGACGCATTGGGCAAAGCCATGACCGCCCGCCGGGCTCAATGGATGGGAACCGCGGGGGAGGATCGGGAGGTGTGGTGGGACGCGATCGACCGCGCTCCCGGTCTCGCCGACCTTGTGGGTCTGCGGGACGGGGGATCGGCCCACAATGTTCACGACCGGCCCACTGTCCACGTTTACATCGCTTTCGCAGTGGTCCATCCATTGAATCATGTTGCTGCCCAGGGCTTCCCGGCCGAGGCCCGCTGCCATCGTCGATGTGCCGACGGCGGCTTACCAGCGGCTCGGTCGAGATTTTTCCACTTTCGGACCCGACGACCACCCGCTGCCATGGCTGCTTCCTTATGTTCGCAGCGGCTGACGCCCGCGTGCTCCGGCGGCGAATACGCTCGGCGCGTATCTCTCGAGCGGCTCGCCTCACAGTGAGGGGGCGGGAAGCTGACAATGATCCTGCTGCGCCGCTACATGGGCTGTCGGCGCTCTGTTGTCGGTCACGGCGATATGCCTCTATTTAACGGTACGATATCTAGTGGGATGTTAGGAGGCTCATGCGGTTCAGGGTGGGTGGTTACCACGGTGTTCGTGGTCGTGGTGCTGATGTTCGGTGTGGGCGAGGTGACGCCGAACAACCGAGCAAGTCGGACGAAAGCGCCACCAGCGCGGTGGCGCCGTGGGTGCGGCGGCCGGTGAGGGTGCGTGCGCGGGTGTGGCGGGCCGTTGGCGAGGTTGTGTCGGTGGCGATGGCGTTGATGGTGGTGGCCGGGGCGGCTGCCGCCGCGCCGCCGACGTCTGGTCCGGATCTCGGCCCGCCGGGCGGATACCACGCTCCCGCCGAGGACGCCGGTTTTGCGGTCCGGCCGGTCGTCACTCGGATCGAGCCGATCACCGACCGTTGGCTGCGGGTCTTCGTGCAGTCACCGGCGATGAACCGGGCTGTGCAGGTGCAGGTGCTGGTACCGGCCGACCGCAGCCGGCTGCGACCTACCCTGTACATGCTCGACGGGCGCGGTGCTCCCGAAGACGCCAGCAGTTGGACCGAGCACGGTCGTGCCGTGGAGTTCTTCGCCGACAAGAACATCAACGTCGTGCTGACGACCGGAGGGCCGGCCAACCTCTACACCGACTGGCAACAACAGGACCCTGTCCTGGGCACCAACAAGTGGGAGACCTTCCTCACCCGCGAACTGCCTCCGCTGATCGACGCACAGTTCGAGGGCAACGGACGCAACGCGATCGAGGGTGTCTCCATGGGAGCCGAGGCCGCGATGATGCTCACCGTCCGCAATCCGGGCCTGTTTCGGGCGGTGGCCGCGCACAGCGGCTGCTACACCGTCGCCTCCAACGCAGGCCAGGCCCAAGCCCGCGGGATTGTGAAAACCTATGGCGGCAACCCGGACAACATGTTCGGGCCCCCGGATGATCCGGACTGGCTCGCTCATGACGTCATGGCCCACGCGGCAGCCTTGCGTGGCAGCGCGGTCTATCTGTCGAGCGGCAGCGGGATCCCCGGCGAACACGACACCCCCGACCAGGCCGATCTCGCCGACACTCTCACCATCGGTGGATCACTGGAAGCCGGCGCCTACGCTTGCGCCCTGGCCCTCGCCGACCGGCTCACACGACTGCAGATTCCCGCGACAGTCAACCTGCGGCCCACCGGCACCCATTCTTGGCCGTATTGGGCCGACGAACTGGCCCGGTCCTGGCCGACCATCGCCCACGCACTCGACGTCAACAACTGACTTTCGATCGTCGGCAACGGCAACCCGGTTCCGGTAGAGGGCCGACGAGCCTGACCGCCCGGCGCGGCGGCGGTGAAGCCGCGCCGCACGAGATCCGGTAGTTCGGCGGTGCCCACCGGCGATCGTGGTGATCGGTCGCCACGGGCGCGGCTGGCACCGCACCGGGCCCAACTCACGCATGATCGTGCGGACCGTGCTGGGGTGAAAGGTGTTGGGGCGTGAGCCGAGTCGTCTGTTGAGTGCAGTGTGTGGTGGTGCCGGTCGCCGCAGGTTGCCAGAATATTGATCCAACACTGCGATGATTCTCTTCAACAGTTACCTCGCTCCCAGGAGCGGGATCCACCCTGAGTATCTCCCCTTCCCCAGCGGCAACCTGCTTTAAATGTTCTGCAATCTCGGAACAATCTTCACCCGGATGAATGCCCTCTCGCAGCATTCTTGCCATCTCGACCCGTCGCCGTCCCAACCTTTCGCGTCCCAACACGGTTGATCCCACTGTCAGCACTTTCCCGAGTCGGACGGAGTAGGGACAGCCATGGGAGACATCGGACCGGTTCGTCGGCGCATCGAGGTGATTCCGGAAACCCAACCGGTACTGCCGGTTCCGCACGAACCGGAGACTCCGGAGCGACCTACGGTGCCGGAGCCCGCCGCGTCCCCGCGTGAACCTGCCCACGCGCGGTGAACCCGCGTGATACCCAGTCTTTTTGCGTGCAGAGGTGATTCGTGAACACGGCACAGGACTCGCGGAACCGCGCCGCGGTGGCGCGGATATTGGACTCGTCCGATCGGCCGGTGGGGACCGGGTTTCTCGTCGGTCCACGGACGGTAGCCACGTGCGCGCACAGTGTCACGGCGGCAGTCGGTGGCGATCCACACAGTCTGCGGCGACCCAATGTCCCCGTCGGGGTGGATTTCCCGTGGTGCGCTGATGGCAGTCGGGTAATCGCTCGAGTGCGCGGCTGGGTGCCGGAGTATGCCGATGGCTGTGGCGATATCGCTGTGCTGGAACTCGATGCCGCACCACCGGCAGCAGCGAGTCCACCCTTGATGCGAGGGACCGACGGTATGACGGCCACCAGATTTCGGATGCTGGGAGTAAGGAACAGCGGATTCGGTATCGTTGCCGTGCGCGGCGACTTCCGGACCCCGGCATTGGGTAAGAGTGTGGTAGCGCTGGAAGTCGCGCACCATATGCCACCGATCTCCGACTGTTGCAGTGGTGCCCCCGTTTGGGACGGCGGGGCGAACACAGTGATCGGTATGGCGACGGTCCCGGACCGGCGATCGGTCACCCGCACCGCCTACATGATCCCGATCCAGGATGTGCTTCGCGTTGTCGGATCCCTGCAAGCCCCCGACGGAATCTTTGTCTTGCTGGCCGGTTCAGTGGCAACTGTGCTCGTGGATTGAGGCCTTCCCTACGCGCCGAGGGCCGTTCGGTCCGCGGGGAATTCCGGTCTCCGGTCTCCCGCCCCGTGCTCGGCAACGGTTCCCTTCACACCATCGGCGGATTTGCTACGCTTGCCGAACTTCCCTGGGAGGGTTCGACGTGTGCAAGGGATTGCGGAAACCGGTCGGCTCGGCTGGGCATCAGCGCGGATTCTAACGCCCACCGGCGATGTGGTCGGCGCGGGATTTCTGGTGCGTCCCACTCTGATTGCGACGTGCGCGCACGTCGTATCGGCGGCGCTGGGGCGGGAACCGACGGACGACAAAGTGCCCGAAGAGCCTGTGGCCGTGGACTTTCCGTCGGCGGATGCCGCGGTTCCGATACTCGCCCGGATCCGGCACTGGTCCCGCATCCGCGAGGACGGCCGCGGCGATATCGCCATCCTGGAGCTCCTCGCTCCGCCCCCGGATTCCATTGCGCCGCTGCCGTTCTGGCCCGCCGGCCAGCCCTGGGGTGGGGAGTTCCGGATGTTCGGATTTCCGGCCGAGATGCCCGGCGGCGTCTGGGTGTCCGGCGAGTTTCGGGCCCCGCAGAGCCAGGGCTGGGTACAGCTGCAGGCAGCGACCGGCGGGCAGCCGATCACCGAGGGGTTCAGCGGAGCCGCCGTTTGGGATACCGAGGCGCATGCCGTGACCGGAATGGCGGTCGCCGCCGACCGCCGCCGCTACACCCGCACCGCGTTCATGCTTCCCATCGACGAGGTGCTGCGGCTGAATCCGGCGCTGCTGTCGAGCCCGTATCGCGGTATGGCGCCGTTCGACGAGGAGCACGCAGAGTTCTTCTACGGTAGGGACGACGATATCGCTCGGGTGCAGGAGACCCTGCGGCAGAGCGGTTTCGCCGCGGTGGTCGGACGTTCCGGTACCGGGAAGTCCTCGTTGATCCGAGCCGGGGTGATACCGCGATTGCGGCAGAAGGGGCGGCAGGTCGTCGTATTCCGGCTCAGCGGTGACGCCGCGACGGAATCCGGTGTGCGCGCGATCGGCTCCGGTATCGCCGCGGACGAGCCACTGTCGACCTGGTTGATCGAGCAGGCCGGGCCCGCGCCCGACGACGATGACGCGGCCGAACTGCTGCAACAGCTTCCACCGAGCGGCACGGTGTTGTTCGTCGACCAGTTCGAAGATCTGGCCGTGGCGGCCCCGCGGCAGGCCCGTGCGCTACTGCAGGCGTTGCTCGAGCTCACCCGTGCCGACACCGAGGGCCGCCTGGCGATCGTGCTGACGTTGCGCTGGGACGCGCTGGACGACCTACTCGACGCCGAACTCGCCGAATTCCTCGGCGGCACAACGGTTGCGGTGGCCCCGCTGGGCCGTGCCCAACTGCGCGACGTGATCAGCCGCCCCGCCGCCCGTGCTGGAGTGGTGCTGGACGATGCGGTGGTGCAGCGGCTGATCGACGGTGTTTTCGACCAGCCTGGCGGGTTGCCGTTGCTGGCGTCGGTGCTTTCGGACCTGTGGGCCCGGCACACCGGCGGCCGGATCACCCTCGCCGATTACGAAAACGTCGGTAGCGTGGAGGTTTCCATCGCCCGGCGGGCCGAGCAGGTCATGGCGCAGTTCACCGATCCCGGCGAGCGGGCCGACGCGGAACGGCTACTGAAGCTGCTCGCGGTGCCGACCTCGAGCGGCGCCGGATTCCTCCGAGCGGTGCTGCCGATGCGGGAGTACCCCGAACTCCGCGGTGTGGCCGGGCGGCTGGCGCTCGACCGCCTGGTCGTCGTCGGCCGCGACAAGAACGGCGCGGACACCGTCGAGCTCGCACACCAAGCGCTGATCGACAACTGGGAACGGCTGCACGACCTGCTGCAGTCCGACCGCGACTTCCGCGCGTGGCAGCAACACCTCGCGCAGGACCTGGACAACTGGGAGCGGCGCGGTCGCGAGCACGACGCGCTGCTGCGCGGTACTGCTCTAGAGACCGCGAAGGACCAGCTCGAGGCTCGGAAATCCGATGTGCCGCAAGCACATCGGGAATTCATCACGGCCAGCCGTCGGCTGCGTGGGCGGGAGGTGCGGCGCCTGCGGGTGGTGGCCGCAGCGCTCACCGTTCTGGTGGTCGTGGCCACGTCGATGGCGGTGGTCGCCTACCGGAGCAGTGTGGCTCGCGCGGCGCAGTTGCGGTTGCAGGCGGGGCGCAGCCTCGCGGCGGAATCCATGCGGGTGGCCGACTCCGACCTGGACAAGGCGCTGCAATTCGCGCAGGCCGCAGCGCGGTATGCGCCGGACGACGAGATGGTGCGGACGGCACTGCTGTATCAGCAAGTGCGGTTGTCGTCCGTCACGGATTACCGGACTGGCCTGTGGCGCGATGCGACATTCGGGGCGGCAAGTGGCGACGGGTCCGAGGTCGCGGTCGCCGAGGGCCGCGACGTCACAGTCTGGGTCGGTCTGCTCGGCGATGCGCCGATGCCGTGGCGACTTCCACCGACCGCCGGGAAGGTCGCCTCGCTGAACCTGAGCCGGAACGGCTCCGCACTGGCCGTGGTGACCGACGATGGTGCGGTCGCCGTCTGGGATGTTCGAAACCGCACCGGTCCTGCGTTGGTCCGTCCGCCGGAGCCTGCGCTGCTGCTGCCCAATGGCGTGTCGACCGGCTGGGATCAGACCGGGCGCTGGCTCGCGGTGCGACTCAACCGAGCGCAGGTCCAACGGGCAGAGTTGCAGCAGGCCCAGCACACCGACCTGCTGGAGGTGTATGACATGGCGGGTGCCGGGCCTGTTCTGGTCTCTTCACCGCCTCCGCTGGGAGATTTCGCCCAGTTTCCGGACTATGTCGACCCGACCGGCACCATGATCGTGATGCGCGAGTCGCAAATCGGGATGACGCGCAACGTCGTGCGCGACGCCAGGACTGGACAGCCGATTCGGGAATTACCGGCCGGTAAGATCACCTCGACCGGCCTGGTCGTCGGATGTTCCGACGACCAACTGGTCGTCTCGGACGCGCTGACGGGGGCCGAACGTCTACGGACGCCGCGCGGCTCGGGCTCGACGACCGAGGATTGCAAGTGGGCCGTCGATAGCAGTGGACGGTACGCGTGGTCGACGAATATCCTCGCCGGCGATACGCTCGGTCAGACTCACCTCATCGAACTAGGGACCGGCCAGGCATTCGTTATCCAAACAGCCAGCCCTCGGGATATGTCGGCCACTGTACTGGTCGCCCATGCCGACGGCGGCCCGAGGCTGGCACTGTTCACGCCGAGTGGCCTGCTCCGCTTCGCGCCTGCCGTGGCGATCTCGGACATGAACGTGTTCGCCGGGCCGGTCACCGAACAGCGGATTGTCAAGTGGAGTCCCGACGGCTCGTTCGTTGTGGAAGTCGCATGCGGCCCAGAAGATGTGAACGCAACGGTGCGTGTCATCGAAATGACCCCCGCCATAAGGGAAGTCGCGCGTATCTCGGTGGCTGTTGCCGTGCGTGGTTCGATTCCGCCCGAATCTGCCTACCGGATCACTGGCGACGGGAAGCATTTCGTCGTGGCCGGTGCGACGGGTGGCATCACCATCTACGCGCTGCCCGGACTCGGTGTCGAGCAACGTATTTCGTTACCTGTGCCGCCCGAACTCGGACCTGGACTGCGGCGACCGACATCCATCATGCAGCCCGGCGACGACGAGTTGGCCGTCTTCCATGCGGGCTCGGTCACCCGGTGGCGGATCAGCGATGGGAAACAGCTCGGCCAGACCGTGCGGACTTGGCGCGACACCGACGAACTGGTGTGGATGGTACGGGCTGGCGCGCAGGCGGCCCTCGTCCCGACGCACAACGACCAGTTCTTCACCGAGAACATCGACGGCGACACCGTCCGGGCCCTGGATGACGGACGAGTGCTCCGCACGGTACCCGTCAAACCGATCGATCGCGGCAAGAGGCAGGATGCCTTCGTCAGCCCTACCGCTCCACACATATACATCAGGTACGACTCCGGGGAAGACACCGTGGAGAACTTCGACAGCGGTGTGGAATCTCCTTCCGCACAACCGTTTCCGTCGGGCAATGGGGTTGGCATGACCGACGATGGTCTGCTGGTGGTCGACCACCTCGGGACACTCGAGATCTGGGATTTCGATCGCAGCGCAAAGATCTTCGATGTGACGATCTCGGGTCAGCAGTATGGGGATCTCTCCGGAGATGCCCTGTATGCGCTGAATCCCGGCAGGTACTCCGGCAGCGGAGGTGTCGGACGGTACACGATCAATCTCGACCGCGATGACGTACTGGGACGGCTCTGCGCGATCAGTGACCGCGACTACACCCAGGCGGAACGTGACCAGCTGCCGGTGGGTGCCGACAACACCCCACCCTGCCGAGGGATCTGACGATCAAGCGACCTGCTCTTCGAGGTATTTGCGGACCCGCAACAGCCCATCGTGGACGTATCCCTTGACGGTACCCTCCGCCACGCCCATGACCCGAGCGGTCTCCTTGTAGGTGTTTCCCTCGTAGGTGTAGATGATGACCGCCTGGCGTTCCCGCGGCGGCAGTGCGTCCAAGAGCCGGATCAGCATGTCCCGCAAGGCGATCATGTCGTCGAAGGGCAGGCCGGCATGGTCGGCGAGGACCGAGAGGCGTTCGTGCCCATTGGAATCCAGCCGTTCCCGGTCCTTCGCAGTCCGGACCATGGCATCCTTCACCAGGTTTTCCGCCGTGGTCCACAGGTACTTCCGGAGCCCTTCAACGTCGGTGATGTGATCCGGCCAGCGCGCGTACACCCGCATGAACGCGGTCTGGACTATGTCGTCGGCATCGGCACGGGTGCGCGTCAACTTGGTGATGCGGGCCAGCAGCATCTCGCTCGCCGACTCGTATGCCTCCACCAGCATTTCGGCGAATGCCTGCTCCCGCTGCTCACCACCGCGGGCGATCCGGATGACGGCCGGTTCGGTATCGGCGGTGAGCAGCGTGAGCGGAGCCTGCGCACATTCGTGCAACACCACACGCAGCAGGGCGGCAAAGGAAATATCACGGGCCTGGGCGGGATCGAGTGGCGCGCTCATGTGGTCTGGCTCCCTGTCGTCTCTCGGTATCCTATGCCCGATACTCGAGCCACCGCGTGGTCGATGTCGCCGAGGTCAGGATGATCGTGGCGATCGGGAACATGGCCACGAATATGGCGAACAGCGGGCTGCCGATCACACCGTAGTCATCGGAGGCTCCGGCAACGGCAAGCACGACCACTGCTTCGATGATGCTGTAGGCGATGTCGACCGCACAGCCGATGACGATCAGCCGACGGGCCGAGGCATGCTTGCGAAACATCTGGATGCCGCCGGCCAGCAACAGCGAACCGACGAGCAAGAAGACCGGGATCGAGATCGCGAAAAGCGCTTGCGCCCCATTGGTTTCGCCCTCCGCGTCGAGGTCGCTCAACATCGCTATCCCGACGATGAGCACAAGAATACTCAGCAGCCGGTGCGTACCGCCGAGGCAGGCGAGCACCCCGGCCGTGATGGCGGTCCCGCCGCTGGGCGGCGGCACCGGGTGTGAATGGGCAAAGTCGCCAGGGGCGGCGGGGTTCTGCATCATGGCGGATTCCTCCTTATCGAACTGGGTGTTCGTAGGGATCAACCGCCGTGGGTCACGAAACGTTGGGTCCGCGGGAGCGCAGATTCGGATCCGTTGCCGCGGCGCCGTGGGCGTGGGCGCGAGCAGGGCCGGCCGGCGGCACCACACGCCGCTCCGCCCGCACAGAATCGGCCGACGAGCTGCTGGTCAACAACCGCATCGGATACCGCGTAAACGTTCTCGATGAATACAGGCCCCAAACCGGCCGGGTCAATGTGGCGAACCCGGTGCGCGTTGATGACGGCGACGGCGTAGGGCAGGTCGGTGATGCTCGCCTTCGGGGATGGACGCCGGTTTCGGCGGGCCCGGCAGCGGACCGCGGATCAGCTGTTCCAGTGGTAGGAGCAAACCAGAGGTCAAATAGTGTTGACCGGCTTGCTTTTCTGTAATTGGTTGGTGGTACGCGTGATTCGGCTCGACTGAATTGCGTTTGTAGTCCGCTGTGTTTGGTGTCCGATGGTGTGCAGTACGCGGTGGCCGTGTTCCTCGCCGAGATCGCTCACATCGCAGCGGCAGGCCTCGCTGATCCGCAGACCGAGTATGGCCAGGACCGCGAAGTCCGGCGGGTTGTCCGAATCGCGGGCCGCGCACAGCAACGACTCGAACTGCAGGTGCGAAAGTCCCAGTGTCGGTGATCGTTCGACCGCGCCTCAGGAAGTTCGAGACTCGCCGCGAGCTCCGATGACCCCGTATAACAGCAGATCCTCGAGTGATGCGGCGAAACTGTCGACATCATCGATGTCACGGATGCACATCGCGAACAAGGCCGCACCGGCGATGGTATCGAGCAGGGTGTTCGCGTCGAGGCCGGGACGTGCCGATGCACTGTCGCCGGATAGGTAGTCGCCGAGTTCGACGCGGGTGGGGGTGTCCAGACGGGCAGCGAGTTTCTCGTAGAGTCCGGAGTCCTCGCGCATCTCGGCCATGAGCCCGGGCATGGCGACGCGGGTTTCGGCGGAGCTGAACAGTTGGACGGTCCCGCGGATCACCTTACGAATCTCGCTGATCAGGTCGGGCGCCACCTGGTCGGAGCCGACGTCGGGAAAGACCGCCTTGGCGATGAGGTGAGCCTTGGACGGCCAGCGACGGTAGATGGCCGGGCGGCTGACCCCGGCCCGGGCCGCGATGGCGTCGATGGACGCCGCGGCATAACCCTTTTCGACCAGCAGGGCGCGTGCGGCGTCGAGCACCGCGCGGTCGACCGCGGGATCACGGCGTGGGCCCAGCCGGTGACGTTCGGTCATGAAATTCGTCCCTTGTCCGCGCGAGGTGGAGTCGTTACAGTCTGTCACAGCATTAGTCGTTACATTCTGTAACCGCTGGGGACTCGAGGAGTAAACCGTGTCAGCTGCCCCGCACATCACCGCACTCGCCGAGACATATCGACCGGTTCCACTGCTACAGGACAAAGTCCTGGTGATATCGGGCGTCGGTCCCGGCCTGGGACACTCGCTGAGCATCGAAGCCGCCCGCATGGGCGCGAACTTGGTCCTGGCGAGCCGCACGGAGCGCAAGCTCGACAAGATCGCCGCGCAGGTGCGCGACCACGGCGGCACCGCCCTGGTCGCACCGACCGACATCACCGTCGAAGAGCAGCGACAGTCCCTGGTGGATCGCGCACTCGCCGAGTACGGACGTATCGATTGCCTGATCAACAATGCCTTCGCGATCCCCCCGATGAACCCGATCACCCAGATCGAGATCGACTACCTGCGCACCGCGAACGAGACCAACGTGTTCGCGCCACTGCGCCTTTCGGCATTGTTCGCCGACGCACTGGCGGCCTCGCGCGGTTCGATCATCATGCTCAACTCATGCGTGTCCTACAGCTCGCAACCCGAGTACTCCGGCTACAAGTTGTCCAAAGGCGCACTGCAGCATCTGGCTTCATCCCTGGCCACCGAACTCGGCCCACGCGGCATCCGCGTGAACAGCGTCGCACCGTCTTACGTCTACGAGGACATCAACAAGGCCTACTTCGACTGGCTGGCCAGCCAAGCCGGAGTCACACACGCCGACATCTACCGGGACAAGGCCGCACCAACCGATCTGCAGCGCCTGGCCGAGCCCGAGGAAGTCGCCCGCGCCACGCTGTTCCTGGCCAGTGACCTGGCCACCGCCGTCACCGGGCAGATGCTGACCGTCGACTGTGGCGAGTTCCACCGATGAGCACGGGAGCAATCATGACAAAACGAATCGTCCTGTGGGGCACTGGCGTCGTCGGCTCGATGGTGCTGGCGGAAATCCTGCGCCACCCACGTTTCGAACTGGTCGGCGTCGGCGTCAGTAACCCCGACAAGGTCGGCAGGGATGCCGGAGACCTCTGCGGTGTGCAGGAAACCGGTGTCCTGGCTACGGATTCGGTCGACGACCTGATCGCTCTGCGTCCCGATGCGGTCGTGCACTACGGCCCCACCGCCCAGTTCGCCGACGAGAACATCAGGGTCATCAGCGCATTCCTGCGCGCTGGCATCGATGTGTGCTCGACGGCCATGACACCGTGGGTGTGGCCCGCCATGGACCGGACTCCTGACGTATGGCGTGATCCCATCACCGACGCGTGCACCGAGGGCGGCGCATCGTGCTTCACCACCGGCATCGACCCCGGCTTCGCCAACGACCTGTTCCCCATGACCCTTATGGGCCTGTGCGGTGCGGTGGATTCGGTGCGGGCCTGCGAACTGCTCGACTACACCGACTATGAAGGCGACTACGAATTCGAGATGGGCATCGGCCATCCGCCGGAATTCCAAGCGCTGCTGGAATATCCGGACCTGCTCATCATGGCCTGGGGGCCGACGGTACCCATGATCGCCAGCGCCGCGAGCATCGAACTCGACGCCATCACCACCACCTGGGACAAGTGGGTGACCCCTGAGGATCGCCCGTCGGCCAAGGGCATCGTGAAAGCGGGCACCGTCGCCGCCATCCGATTCACCATCAACGGCGTCTACCAGGGCCGCGAGGTCATCACCCTCGAACACGTCAACCGCATCGGCCGTGACGCCGCCCCGCACTGGCCCGCCGGAACCCGCGACGACGTCTACCGCGTCGATATCATCGGCTCCCCCTCGATATCTCAGGAGACCCAATTCCGGTTCACCGACGGTTCCGGCCGCACACCGGCCGTGGCGGGCTGTCTGGCCACAGGCATGCGTGCGCTCAACGCCGTACCCGCGGTCAACGAACTACCGCCCGGCTGGGTAACCGCACTGGACCTGCCACTGATTCCGGGCGCAGGCACGATCCGCTGAGTGGCTGCCGCGACTGGAAAGCGCGGTTTCTAGACCGAGCCGCCTTTCACAACCGTCCACTGGGACCGGACTCCCTCGCTTTCCCGAATCGCGTCGAATTGGTGATGGTCACTGGTTGGCCTCGAAGCTTTGGAGCTCACCGAACTCCTCGTCCTCGGCCAAGGCCGCGATGTACTTCTCCGTGTAGCCGCCGATTCTGCAACCTGGCGCCACCGCCGAGCAGATCGCGCATCTGGAAGCTGTCCAGGGTTTCGCGCTGCACCCCGACGTCCAGGCACTGCTCGAACATCACAACGGCACCGTGTATGCCGCCGAAGGCGCCGAATTCCTGCCGATGGCATACATGCTCGACCCGATCGACCAGATCCTCGCCGGTCACGAATGGCGAACCACCTTCAGCGCCGAGAATCGAGAATCGAGAATCGAGAATCGAGAATCGAGAATTGGGCGAGGAGACCCTCTACGGCCATGCCCACCAATGGGTTCCGATCGCTCAATCCATCGACGCCGGTATCTTGTTCGTTGAGCACCGCCCCGGACCGACCTACGGTCACGTCATCGAATTGGGTATCGGCTCGGGCGCTTTCGAAGGCACTCTGTGGGCCGACACGCTGCTCGAATTCTTCGACGCCCTCACACACTCCCTCGACACCCGCACCCCCTTTGACGACTGGATCCCCGGAGTGCGGGAGTCGAACCTCACCGGGAAGATCTATATGCACTGGGAGCTGCCAGAGCACACCCTCCCCGAAAACCCTTCGTGCGAGCCTGGGTAAACCCGGATCAAGCCCTACCGCCAGTATTGAGTAGCCGATGGGCGCGCTTGCACTCGGCGCATCCGGAAGCAGGGTGCAATCGATCTTGCCGCCGGTGTAATACACGAGACGAGTGCGGAGACGGCATCGCCGTATCCGGGCCGGTGATCTTCACACGAGTGGTTCACCCGAACAGACCGGATCCCTACCACCCGTGCCCCAGCGCGACCAGGCACGCCGCACCTCTTCTGCCGTCCCGCACACGATCTCGGTCGAACCGCCGCGCGCTCAGCCCAGCGTGAACGTCGCGTGGCCCGCGATGTGCTCCAGATCCACATTCTGCGGATAGACCTGGGAGTACGTGTCGATAGACGCCTCCACCTTCCCGGCGCCCGGCGCCATGCCCATGCCGGTGATCACGTTGTCCGGCATGCCGACCACCGTGGTGCCTTCGATGCGTTGTGACTGTCCGCTGGTCAGGCCGGTGTTGACGTTCCGCCAATGTACGGTGACGTAATAGGCCCCGCAGGAGTCCCCGCTCTGCGTGATCTTCACCCGAACACCGAACACACCGGACTGAGGCTGCGGCACGGTCTCGGCATTGATGATCGCGGCACAGTTGGGACCCGGAACCCGTGTGAGGGTGGGGGTGAACTGGGCAACCGGATCGGTAGAGTTGGCACCGGCAGTCCCGGCGAACCCGCTCCACGCGGCCACCATCGCCGCCGCGACCACACCCGCACGGAACGTGAACTGTTGTAAGGAAACGTTTTTCAGGCTCATGCTAGTCTGTCGTCCTGCGTACGGATGGCGTTATGGCCTCCCGAGCCCCCAATCTCAGGGGCTGGCCAACGCCCGGCGCAAGGTGAGGCCTTGGCGGCTGTGCGACACCACATGCGAACTCCCGGCCCCGCAATCGAGACCTTCGCCATCGAAACAGTCCTGGTGCCGGTCAGGGCGGTCGAGCGGATGGTGTGTGCCATGGCATCGAGCTCAGGTTTGGTGACGTGGTCCAATCTGCGGTCGCCCCATTGCTGTTCGAGGTGGTTGAGATGGGTGCCGTAGGTGCCTCGCGTACCGGCTTCGAGGGTCGCTCGGACCGCCGGGACGATCTCAGCGAATGTCGGCACGGCTGCGGTGGGGGCGACGAGGTCTGCGGGTGACAGGCCCATCTGCGTGAGTAGCAGGCGTGCCGCGGCGATGGTTTCACTCGTAGCGACTGCCGGATTCGGAACGACCACAGGTCACCGGTCCAGCAATGTCAGGCGGGCGGCCAGGAGCCTGCCCAGCGCGGAGGGCGGATGGACCAGGAACTGTTCGCGGCTGCGGCGGCCGGTCAACAGGACGCGCTGGCCGATGAGGAGGCTGACTCGGCGTCGTTGCCGGAACGGGATGCGGAAATAGCCGTCGCCGGTGACGCGTACTGGACCGTCGGGAGACGGGCCGACAAGTAGAACGTCGTCGATAGGCTGGATCTGCAGCTGCGTTCCCGGCGACCAGTCGAGTGCTGCCATGACATACCGGTCGAGGACTCTGCCGGCCTCGCCGAGCGTTGATATGCCGCACAGGATGTCGTCGTCGGGGATGGACGCCGGTTCCGGCGGGCCCGGCAGCGGACCGCGGATCAGCTGTTCCAGTGGTGCCTGCGGGAGAACGAGCGGGGGAATCATCGGCGGCCCCGATCGTTTCCCGTGTCCGGCCCGGCAGGGTCATCGATGGTCGATCCTGGCGGATCTGTCAGAAGTTGTCGCAGGTGGGTGCGCATTTTCCCTGGTCACCTCCGTGTGTTCGAGTGCGCTCGAACACACGGCACGCAAATCCGGCAAATCTGCCGGGAATCTGTGCGCGAGAGGGGACTTGAACCCCTACGTCCGTGGACACCAGAACCTAAATCTGGCGCGTCTGCCAATTTCGCCACTCGCGCTTGATGGTACGACCGTCCAAACTCTACCGGGCTTGACCGCCATCGCGAAGCGCGGCCCGGGCGTGTCGTACTCACCGGTAACCCCACCTGGGATTATAACGATTTCATAACGTCCAACATGAGGAGTACTCATGTTTCGTACGCGTTGGTAACCCGGTAGACCAGCGGCTTTGAACATGAGGGAGAGTCATGTTTCCGAGAATTCTGGTACGTGGGTACTGGAATACTCGGCGGTAAGGCGGGCGCGAGGGGGCAAACGTGAGGATTTCCTCATGATTTTCTGGAATCCTGACAATCATCAGGGCTCATTGGTGAGGAACACCTGCGCACCGAGGGAGCGGCGTGTCTCGACGGCATGTCGCCAGGAGAAGGAAGTCGAAGCGTCTTGACGATCAATGAGAGCACTGCGGCCGGAACCGGACAGAGCCCGAAAGTGGTTGGGGCGCCACAGCAGGGGGGATCTAGGGCCCCGCTGCTGGATCGGCTGTTGGGCGCAACGCCCTATGCGCTTGCCTTCGGCGGGCAGGGTGCCCGCTGGCTCGGTGAGCTGGAGGAAATCGGGCGTGATGCCGCGCTGGAGCCCGAGCTGACCGCATTGGTCAATGAGGCGGCCGCGCTGCTGGAACCCGTTGCGGCACAACTGCTCGTGGTGCGTCCGATGGGCTTCGATCCGATCGGCTGGATGCTCGAGAACGAGCTCGCCGAGGGGGATGAGGCCGAGGTTTCTGGTGCACCATCGGAACAGGTGCTGCGGTCGGCCGCGGTATCGATGCCGGGCGTATTCCTGACCCAGGTGGCCGCCGTGCGCGCGCTGCGACTGCAAGGTCTGGATGCGAACGAGCACGCGCCGGTCGCCATCATCGGGCATTCCCAGGGACGGCTGGCCGCGACCTCGGTGGAGGCCGGCGGGCAGCGCGATGCCGAACTCCTCGCAATTGCCCAAATGATCGGTGCGGCAGCGGGTTTGGTGGCGCGTCGGCGCGGTCTGATGCCGGTGGGCGAGCGCTCGTCGATGGTTGCGGTATCGAATGTCGATCCCGAACACCTGAGCACGGTGGTGGCCGAGGTATCCGCGGGTGTGGATCCGGCCGCGGCCGCGGTGGTTTCGATTCGCAACGGTCGTCGGCGCGTTGTGCTGTCCGGTACGCCGACCCAGCTGGAGCGCGTGCGTCAGCGGTGCGCTCAGATCCATGACGAGCAGACCCGTGAGCGGGATGCGAAGACGCGCGGTGGCGCGGTGTTCGCACCGGTCTTCGAGGATCTGGCTGTCGATGTGGCATTCCATCACCCCGCGCTCGCCGACACCGTCGAGATCGTGACCGGCTGGGCGGACAAGTGCGGTGTGGACGCCGCCCTGGCGGGCACACTGGCCCGGGAGATCCTGGTCGATCCGATCGACTGGGTCGAGACGGTCGATGGCGTCGTCGCCGCGGGCGCGCAGTGGATTCTCGATCTGGGTCCCGGCGATCTGCTCAGCAGACTCACCAGCGGCTCGCTGAAGGGCACCGGCGTCGGCATTGTCGCGGCCGCGACCCGCGCGGGCCAGCGCAGCCTGCTGACCCCCGGCGCCGCGCCCCAGGTGGCCCAGCCGTGGTCGGCCTTCGCGCCGCGCCCGGTGCGCCTGCCCAATGGACGCGTCGTGGTGGAGACCGCGTTCACCAAGCTGACGGGTCGCTCGCCGATCCTGCTCGCGGGCATGACCCCGACCACCGTCGATGCGAAAATCGTTGCGGCGGCGGCGAATGCGGGCCACTGGGCGGAGCTGGCCGGTGGCGGCCAGGTGACCGAGCAGATCTTCGCCGACCGGGTGGCGGAGCTGAAGACGCTGCTGCACCCGGGGCGCGCGGTCCAGTTCAACTCGCTGTTCCTCGACCCGTACCTGTGGAAGCTGCAGCTGGGCGGTAAGCGCCTGGTGCAGAAGGCCCGCGCGGCGGGTGCGCCGTTCGATGGCGTCATCGTCACCGCGGGCATTCCGGAACTGGAAGAGGCTGTCGCGCTGATCGAGGAGCTGACCGAGGTCGGCATTCCCCACGTGGCGTTCAAGCCGGGCACCGTGGCCCAGATCCGCGCGGTGCTGCGCATCGCCGACCAACTGCCGGACTACCCGGTGATCATGCACATCGAGGGCGGCCGGGCCGGTGGCCACCACTCCTGGGAGGACCTCGACGACCTGCTGCTGGAGACCTACGCCGAACTGCGCAACCGCGCCAATGTGGTGGTCTGCGTCGGCGGCGGCATCGGCACCCCGGAACGTGCCACCGAATACCTGACCGGTGAATGGGCGGTGCCGCACGGCTATCCGGTGATGCCGCTGGACGGCGTGCTGGTCGGCACCGCCGCCATGGCCACGCTAGAGGCCACCACCGCACCCGAGGTCAAGCAACTGCTCGTCGCTACCCCCGGCACCCAGGACTGGGTCGGTGCGGGCACCGCGACCGGCGGAATGGCTTCCGGCCGTAGCCAATTGGGTGCCGATATCCATGAGATCGACAATGCCGCCTCGCGCACCGGCCGCCTGCTCGACGAGGTCGCCGGTGACGCCGACGCGGTCGCCGAGCGTCGCGCGGAGATCATCGCCGCGCTGAACGTCACGGCAAAGCCGTATTTCGGCGATGTGGCCAGCATGACCTACCTCGAGTGGCTGGAGCGCTACGTCGAGCTGGCCGTCGGCCTGGATCGCCGCAAGGACTTCGACTGCGGCAGCGATCTCGGTGACGCCTTCCTCGACGCCACCCGCTCGGTGTGGCTCGACATCACCTGGCGCGAGCGGTTCGCGGAAATGATGCGCCGCACCGAATCCCGGCTGCATCCGGCCGACCGCGGCGAGATCCCCACGCTGTTCGAATCCGACGAGGCCTTCGAGAATCCGGTCGACGCGCTGTGCACGCTGAAGCAGCAGTACCCGGCCGCGGAACAGACGCTGCTGCATCCGGCGGATGTGCCGTTCTTCGTCAGCCTGTGCAAGACCCCGGGTAAGCCGGTCAATTTTGTCCCTGTCGTCGACGGCGATGTGCGCCGCTGGTGGCGCTCGGATTCGCTGTGGCAGGCCCATGATCCGCGCTACACGGCGGATCAGGTGTGCGTCATCCCCGGCACGGTGTCGGTCGCTGGCATCACCCGGGTGGACGAGCCGGTTGGCGAACTGCTGGACCGCTTCGAGCAGGACACGGCGTTCTCGCTGGTCCGTGCGGGTGTGACGCCGGTCGCGGTCGATGCGCGGCGCAGCGCGGGCGTTATCTCCGGTCCGATCGACGCGGTGCTGGCCGCGCCGGATGTCGAATGGTCCGGCCGCACCACCATCAACCCGATCCACCGCCTCGGCGATCTGGCCGAGTGGAAGGTCGACGGCGAGGGCGCGATCCATCCGCCGACCGGTGCGACGCTCACCGAAACCACCGGGCCGGACGTCGACCACTCCTATGTCGAGTTCGCCGTTCCGCTGTCCGGCCGCGACGCCGTGCGCATCCGAATTCGCATCACCGTTCCGTCCTCGCTCTACAACGGCGGCGCTCCGGTCATTACCGAAGCCGATGCCGACACCGCGATGTCCGCGCTGCTCGCGGTCGCCGCGGGCCAGTCGCTGCCGGAGGTGAAGGGCAGGGTCGCGCACATCAATCTGGCGTGGACCCCGGATCTCATCGCCGATCATGCGGGCGTCACCAGTTCGGGCCTGCCTGCATCGCTGAGCACGCTCGGCCGTACCGCGCCCGATGTCCTGGTCGGCGCGTGCTGGCCCACCGTCTTCGCGGTGCTCGGTGCCTCGCGCACCGAGAGCGCGGATTCGGTTATCGAGGGCATGCTGGATCTGGTGCATCTCGATCACCAGATCGAGCTGCTGCGCGAATTGCCGAGCAGCACAAGCATTCTCGTTGTCCGCGCGGAGTCGAAGTCGGTGCTCGACACCGATCTGGGCCGCGTGGTCGAGGTCGAGGTCACCGTTGGCGAGATGCGCGATCAGGGCTTGGACGTGGTGCCGCTGGCCCGCCTCACCGAACGCTTCGCCATCCGCGGCCGCAATGGTGCGGGCGAGCTGACCGATCCGCCGCGCGCGGCCGGTGCGGTTTCCGATGCGGCCACCGATACCCCGCGGCGTCGGCGCCGTGACGTCACCATGGTCGCGCCGCGTGCCATGAACGCCTTCGCCGAGGTCTCCGGTGACCACAACCCGATCCACACCAGCGATTCCGCTGCCAAACTGGCCGGGCTCGGCAGCCCGATCGTGCACGGCATGTGGCTCTCGGCCGCCGCGCAGCACGCGGTCTGCGCCGTCGATCCCGAAAGCTCCACTCCGGCACGGACGCTGACCGCGTGGACCACCCGATTCCTGGGAATGGTCCGCCCCGGCGCCGAGATCGACGTGCGGGTCGAGCGGATCGCGGTCGACGCCGGCAGCGAAATCGTCGAGGTCTCCTGCCGGACCGACGGCGAGCTGGTGATGACCGCGACCGGTCGCACCGCCGCGCCGAAGACGGTCTACGCCTTCCCCGGTCAGGGCATTCAGCGCAAGGGCATGGGTCTGGACGCGCGCGCCCGCTCGAAGGCCGCCAAGGAGATCTGGGAGCGCGCCGATAAGCACACCCGCGCCGCGCTCGGCTTCTCCATCCTGGCCGTGGTCCGGGACAACCCGACCTACCTCAAGGCACGCGGTGTCGAGCACCGGCACCCGGACGGCGTACTGCACCTGACCCAGTTCACCCAGGTCGCCATGGCGGTGCTCGGTGTCGCCCAGGTCGCCGAACTGCGTGAGGCCGGTGCCTTCGTCGAGGGCGCCATGCTGGCCGGCCATTCGGTCGGTGAGTACAACGCGCTCGCCGCCGTCGCCGGTGTGCTGCCGCTGGAGGCGGTGCTGGAGGTGGTATTCCAGCGCGGTTCCGCCATGCACGAGCTGGTGCCCCGGGATGCGCAGGGCCGCAGCGACTATCGGATGGCCGCCATCCGGCCGTCGCAGATCGGGCTGCCCGATGACGAGGTCGTCGCCTTCGTCTCCGGTGTCGGCGCGAGCGTCGGGGAATTCCTCCAGGTCGTCAACCTGAACCTGCGCGGTTCGCAGTACGCGATCGCGGGCACGGTCAAGGGTCTCGACGCGCTGGAGGCCGAAATCGACCGCCGCCGTGCCGAATTCGGCGGCAAGCGGGCGTTCATCCTGGTCCCCGGCATCGATGTGCCGTTCCACTCCACCGTGCTGCGCGAGGGTGTTCCGGAGTTCCGGCAGAAGCTCGAACAGCTGCTGCCCGCGGACCTGCACCCGGAAATCCTGGTCGGACGCTACATCCCGAACCTGGTGCCCAAGCCCTTCTCGCTGGAGCGCGCCTTCATCCAGGAGATCGCCGATCTGGTGCCCTCGGAGCCGCTGGCCGCCGTGCTCGCCGACTTCGACAGCTGGGCCGCGCGTCCGACCGACCTGTGCCGGGTGGTGCTGGTCGAACTGCTCGCCTGGCAGTTCGCCAGCCCGGTCCGCTGGATCGAGACCCAGGACCTGCTGTTCACCGCTGCCGCGCACGGTGGACTCGGGGTGGAGCGGTTCGTCGAAATCGGTTTGGGCGCAACCCCGACCGTGGCGAACCTGGCCAGCCAGACACTGAAGCTGCCCGCCTTCGGCACGGTCACCGTCGAGGTGCTGAATATCGAGCGCGAGGCCGCGGTTGTCTACTCGACCGATACCGATCCCGCGTCGGTCGACGAGCCCGTCGACGAGCCGGTCGAAACCGCCGCGGCCGCAGCGCCGGTCGCCGCGGCACCGGTTGCCGCCCCGGTGGCGAGCTCGGGTGGTCCGCGCCCGGACGACATCGCGTTCACCGCCGCCGACGCCACCCGCGTGCTCATCGCGCTGTGGACCAAGCTGCGGCTGGATCAGATCGGCCCGGTCGACACCATCGAAGGGCTCTGCGACGGCGTTTCGTCCCGGCGCAACCAGCTGCTCGTCGACCTCGGCTCCGAGCTGTCGCTCGGCGCCATCGACGGTGCGGCCGACGCCGATATGGGCGCGCTCTCCGCCACGGTCGAGCGACTCGCCCGTACCTACAAGCCCTTCGGTTCGGTGCTCTCCGATGCCATCGGTGACCACCTGCGCAAGATCTTCGGCCCGTCCGGCAAGCGGCCCGCCGCGATCGCTGAGCGCGTCACGAAGGTCTGGGAGCTCGGCGACGGCTGGGCCAACCATGTCACCGCCGAGGTATCCCTCGGCACCCGCGAGGGTGTCAGCGTGCGCGGCGGTGATCTCGGCGGACTTGTCGCGGGTGTGAGCGACGCCGCCTCGGTCGACGCGGCCATCGACGCTGCGGTACAGGCGGTCGCGGCCCGGCGCGGTATCGCGGTGTCGATGCCGAGCGCGGGCGGCGGTGGCGGTGCCACCGTGGACGCGGCGGCACTCGGCGAGTTCACCGAGCAGATCACCGGTCGCGACGGTGTACTCGCCACGGCCGCCCGTGTCGTGCTCGAACAGCTCGGCCTGGCCGAGCAGGCATCCGCGCCGGAGGCCACCGAGGACACCCTGGTCGATCTGGTCTCGGCCGAGTTGGGTTCGGACTGGCCGCGTTTGGTCGCGCCCGCCTTCGACGCCCGCAAGGCGGTGCTGATCGACGACCGCTGGGCGACCGCGCGCGAAGATCTGGCCAAGCTGTGGCTGCTCGACGACATCGGCTCCGGCGAAGATTCGGTGGACGGTTTCCTCGGTGCGGGCGAAGCCGTTGCGGCGCAGGCCAACTGGTGGCGCGAGAAGGCCAAGCACGAGGCCCGCTCGGTGCTCGCCGGACTGTACGAGCGCATTGCCGAGGCCGCGCTCAGCACCGAAGAACCCGGCATGTGGTCCTCGGATATCGCCGTGATCACCGGTGCCAGTAAGGGTTCCATCGCCGCGGCGGCCGCCGGTCGACTGCTCGGTGGCGGCGCCACCGTCGTGGTCACCACCTCGAGCCTGAATGACGAGCGGCTCGGCTACTACCGCAAGCTCTACCGCGAGAATGCACGCCACGGTGCGGCGCTCTGGGTCGTCCCCGCAAATATGGCCTCCTACCAGGATGTCGACGCGCTGATCGACTGGGTCGGCACCGAACAGGTCGACAATGCGGGCGGCGCGAAGGTCAAGACCAAGGACGCGATGACCCCGACCCTGCTGCTGCCGTTCGCGGCGCCGCGGGTCGCGGGTGATCTCGCCGATGCGGGCGCCCGCGCCGAAATGGAGATGCGGGTTCTGCTCTGGTCGGTCGAGCGGCTCATCGGTGGGCTGTCCAAGATCGGCGCCGACCACGACGTCGACGCCAAACTGCATGTGGTGCTTCCGGGTTCGCCCAACCGCGGCATGTTCGGCGGCGACGGCGCCTACGGTGAGTCCAAGGCCGCGCTCGATGCCGTGGTCGCCAAGTGGCGGGCCGAGAAGTCGTGGTCGACTCGAGTCACCCTGGTACACGCCCTGATCGGCTGGGTGCGCGGCACCGGGCTGATGGGCCACAACGATCCGATCGTGGCCGCGGTCGAAAAGGCCGGTGTGCACACCTGGTCCACCGCCGAGATGGCCGATGAACTGCTCAAGTGGTGCACCTCGCGGGCCCGCCAGGTGACCGTCGCCGGACCGCAGCAGATCGACCTCACCGGCGGACTGGCCCGGGTCAAGCTGGACCTGCCCGCGCTGGCCAAGCAGGCCCAGGAGACGGCCGCGGCCGAGACCGAGGAAGCCGCTGCGGCGGCGACGATTTCGGCGCTGCCCGCACCGCCGACCATGAGCTCGGTGCTGCCGGTGCCCGAATGGGGTACGGTCACCGCCGATCTCGCCGATATGGTCGTGATCGTCGGTGCCGGTGAGCTCGGCCCGTACGGATCGGCGCGCACCCGGTTCGAGATGGAGGTCGAAGACCGGCTCTCGGCCGCCGGCGTACTGGAACTCGCCTGGAGCACCGGCCTGGTGACCTGGGAGAACGACCCCAAGCCCGGTTGGTACGACGCCGAATCCGGTGACTTCGTCCCCGAACACGAGCTGGCCGAGAAGTACCACGACGAGGTGGTCGCCCGCTGCGGTGTGCGCCGCTACGAGGACGACGGCGCCATGATCGACAATGCCGCGCCGCTGATGACCTCGGTCTTCCTCGACCAGGATCTGACCTTCACGGTCGGCGGCGAGGCCGAGGCGCGCGCCTTCTACGCCTCGGATCCGGAGCACACGGTGATCACCCCGGTCGCGGATTCGAGCGACTGGCAGGTGATCCGCAAGGCGGGCACCGAGATTCGGGTACCGCGCAAAGCCAAGCTGTCGCGCACCGTCGGCGGTCAGATCCCGACCGGCTGGGATCCCACCATCTGGGGCATCTCCGCCGATATGGCCGCCTCGGTGGACCGGGTGGCGCTGTGGAACATCGTCTGCACCGTGGACGCGTTCATCAGCTCCGGCTTCAGCCCGGCCGAGCTGATGAGCTGGGTACACCCGAGCCTGGTCGCCAACACCCAGGGCACCGGTATGGGCGGCATGTCCTCGATGCGCTCGCTCTACATCGACAACCTGCTCGGTGAGTCGCGCCCGAACGACATCCTGCAGGAGGCACTGCCGAACGTCGCGCTCGCGCATGTGGTGCAGTCCTACGTCGGCAGCTACGGCGCGATGGTGCATCCGGTGGCGGCCTGTGCGACCGCCGCGGTGTCGGTGGAAGAGGGCGTCGACAAGATCCGTTTGGGCAAGGCCGATTTGGTGGTCGCCGGTGGTTTCGACGATCTCGGTATCGAGGGCATCGTCGGCTTCGGTGACATGTCCGCCACGGCGGATTCGGCGGCCATGAGTGCCAAGGGCATCAGCGACCGCTACTTCTCCCGCGCCAACGACCGCCGCCGCGGCGGATTCGTGGAATCGCAGGGTGGTGGCACCGTGCTGCTCGCCCGTGGCGATGTGGCGGTGGAGATGGGCCTGCCGGTGCTCGGTGTGGTCGCCTTCGCGCAGTCGTTCGCCGACGGCGTGCACACCTCCATCCCGGCGCCCGGACTCGGCGCGCTCGGTGCGGGGCGGGGCGGCCGCGAATCCAAGTTCGCCGCCGAACTGCGCAAACTCGGTGTGGCACCGGACGATATCGCGGTCATCTCCAAGCACGACACCTCGACCGCGGCCAACGATCCGAACGAATCCGAACTGCACGAGCGGTTGGCCACGGCCGTCGGACGTTCGGAAGGCGCACCGCTGTTCGTGGTTTCGCAGAAGAGCCTGACCGGACACGCCAAGGGCGGTGCGGCCGCGTTCCAGCTGATCGGCCTGTGCCAGGTGCTGGAAAACGGTGTCGTACCACCGAATCGGAGCCTGGACTGCGTCGATGACAAGATGCGTGGCTACCCGCATCTGGTGTGGGCGCGTGAACCGTTGCGCTTCGGTGAGCGGTTCCCGCTCAAGGCCGGTCTGCTCACCTCACTCGGCTTCGGGCACGTCTCGGGTCTGCTCGCGGTGGTGCATCCGGAGGCGTTCGTCCAGGCGATCGAGCCGGGGCGGCGCGAGGAGTACCAGCGCCGTGCGCAGGAGCGTCAGCTCGCCGGACGGCAGCGGTTCACCGAGGCCATGTGCGGCGGCGCCCCGCTGTACGAGCGGCCAGCCGATCGCCGCCTCGGTGGTGATGGCGCGCCGTCCGCGCAAAAGCGGCAGCTGGAGGCCGACGTATTGCTCTCGCCCGAGGCACGGCTGTCCGGCAACGGCATCTACCGGGCCGACGGCGCCGGTTGCGGCACCGGGGCAGTGATTCTGGGGCAACTGGACGCCAGTGGGTCTATGGGATAGCGGCTGCGGCCACTACCGTGCAGAGTGCGGTCGCTTCGGCGGCCGCACTCTGACTTTCATTGAGCTAGCGGGCTGAGGAGCGGCGACGCATTGACCATCCTGGGGATCGGCTTGGACTTGGTGACCATCTCCGAGTTCGCCGAACAGTTGCAAAGATCCGGAACCACCATGCTCCGGGAGAGTTTCACGGCCGGTGAGCGGCGCTACTGTCAGAGCAAGGGCACCGATCCGGCACGCAGTTATGCTGCGCGCTGGGCGGCGAAGGAAGCGGTGCTGAAGGCTTGGGCGTCATCGCGTTTCGCGCGCCGCCCGCAGATCGGCGACAACCCGTACCCGCTGATCGAGGTCGTCAATGACGCCTGGGGTCGGCCGAGTATCAAACTGCACGGCCTTGCGGCCGAATTCCTGCCGCGCGCAAGGGTTCATCTCTCGCTGACCCACGACGGGGACACAGCTGCCGCCATGGTCGTATTGGAAGACCCAGGCGAACTCGCCGATCTCATCGAGGGCCGCGAAGCGAGCGGCTGATCCTGGCCCGATATCGGTGACTCTCTGCCGTCTCGGCGAAGGCCGGGACGGCAGAGACTAGAACGCCATTTCGGAGCAAGGGATATTGATCAAGAACGGATGGGCGGTCTAGATCGCCTCGTGTGTCTCTGGCCTCCACTCATTGGCGATGATGTAGTGGCGGCGCGGAGTGGGGTGACGCCTTCGGGCAAGTTGACCTCGCTGGTGGTGAGGCCGTACGCGCGCACGGCAGAAATTCTGGCAGGCTCAGCAGGTCCACGGGGTCCACGGGTGAGGGCACCTGTCGTGTCCTTAGTTGCTGATCGAGCTGTGCGTGCCATCCGTGCGCCGGTACCCTGCACCTGTGGTTGTCGTATCCCGTCAAGCTCTCGAACATGCTGTTCAGGCGGTCTGGTCTGCGGTGACGAGCAGTGCGTCGGATTGGACTGAGCGCAATCCGGCCAAGGGACAGTGCGCCGTGACCGCTTGCGTCGTTCAGGACTATTTCGGCGGGAACATCCTCAATTCCATCGCCACTCTGCCGAGCGGAGAAACCGTTTCTCACTATTTCAACATCATCGACAGCGAAACGGTCGATCTCACTCGAGCGCAGTTTCCTCCAGGAACATCCTTTTCCGCCCCAGAGCCGAAGACGAAGGGCTTCCCTTCGACACGAGATTACTGCCTGTCATATGACAGGACTCGGCAGCGCTACGACGTGTTGAGTACTCGCGTTTTCGCATACCTTCAGGCGAAGGAATAGCAGGGTTATCGCTCCGCCCACAGTGCGAAGAATTCCCGCACCTCGGCCATCGACACATATCGCCGCAACTCCTCGGCGATGTCAGTCAGCGCAGTCCGCAGCCTGGTTGACGCAACGGTGCCGATGTAGTCGAAATTGTCGATCAACGCCCCGCAGCTGTCCGCAATCGCCCCGGCTTTCACGAAGTTCTGAGCCAGGCGGATCTGCCAGGCCGCCTGCTCGCGCGGATACTGTGCCGTACCTGCGATGGCAGTCCGCAAGTACACGGCCGCCTCCGGATAGTCGCCCAGACGCATGAAAGCCAAGCCTGTCAGTCCGCTCAGCTGCGCTTCGGGCAAATGGTCAAGGTATGCCGGATCACGGCCCCGGGTTGACTCGTAGGCGCGGTGCGCTCGGTTGATCGCCGCAACCGTCGCGGACCGATCGCCGATGACGCTGTAAGCCTCGGCTTCACGGATAGCGGCCAAAGCCCGCAGTTTCGAGCCGCCAGCTCGCCGGGCCGCGAGCTGCGCGGCTTCGGCCAGTTGAACCCCTCCCGTGGCCGCGAACCTTCCCGGTACGACAGCAAGCAGGCATTGATCCAAGCATGAGCTGCGGCAACACCATCTCCGCAAATCGTGGCAGCCTGGGCCGCGTCCGCGTAGTAGCGTCGTGCCTCCTTCCACTGTCCGGCGTCGTAGTGGACCCAACCTGCCGCCGTCATCATCTCGGCTGCGGCGCCGGTCAGGGCGTTGCCTACCTTGTCGGTGTAGCTGCCGTGGTCCAGCAAGTGCTCGACATACCGTGCTTCGTTGGCTGCCACTTCGCAAAGTCGATCGCCGCCAGCAACCAGCTGCAATTGATGAATCTGGTTGACACTGTGGACAATTCGGTCGACGTCCGTCCGGCCCACATTGACGCGAGCAGATGCTGCCGCGTTGGAGGGGGGTTGCCTTCCATGCAGGACGGCCGCACCAACGCCAACCGCGCCTGCTCTGAAGAATTGGCGACGTTGCACGTCTGCCTCCTCGTCCGACTCCACCACCAGCACAGCAAGCGGCACTTGCAGCGCCTTCGCCACGCGGCGTAGAACGCGGACATCGCAAACAGCCGGGCCGTCGTGCTCCAGTTGTGATACCGCTGGCTGGGTGAGATGGAGGAGCGCACCCAATTCCGCCTGAGTCATGCCGATGGACTTGCGAATCCGCCGGATGGTCTGGCCGGTCGTCATATGCACCTCGGATGCCACCGCCACATCGCTGAGCCGTCATAGGTACTGCCGGATAGTCCGATGCCTGACAGCGGCCTCGCACTCAACCGCACCCTATACCGATTTCCATATCTTTCAGAAGGATTGGCGTATCCGCGGGCGAAACAGAGCGCTTTGCGAGCCTACTGTCGCCGCAGCCCCGCCGCCGGGTCGATGCCGTGCCCCTCATCGGCTCCCCGGCGGCGGGTGCCCACCAACCGAAGGGAAGGGGACCGGCGATGGATCTGCCCGCGCGAATCGATGATGAGAACGAACGAGGCGTGGATGATACTGCCGACGACGAGGGCTATCGCTACCTCCAGCGCACAGACGGATCGTGGTCGCTGGTCGGCGAAGACGGCTGGGAGATCGAGTTCGCCGACCTCGACGCCGATGTGATGGCCACGATCGTCGGCGCGTTGGCGCTCATGTCGATCGATGTGGACCCGATCTCGGTCGTGGACAACGAGATCGGGTGAGTGTCGTGTCGGGGTGGATGGTCGGAATGGTTGCCGCGCTGGCGGTGCCGACAGCGGTGTTCGCAGCGGCGTGGATGTGGCCGATCCGGGTGCCAGAAGGCAGGAGTGTGGCCGAGATTCAGCGGCGAGTACGACAGGAGTGCAGCGAGATGGATGCGAAGGTTTGGCCGGACGGGTACCCGCATGAGGCACCGGACCGGCCGATGGCGGTGCTCGAGGCGCAGCTGACGATGCAGCGGCATCGGGGATGCCGGGTCGGTGAGTGCCCACGCAAGACGGCCGCCTGGCGCGTGTTGGTGGAGGCCGGGAAGATCACTCCGGATGCGGGTCGCCAGTACTGAAATGGGTACTGCCAGTGTCGAATTCGAGACTAGGAGCGCCCGTTTGTGCCCACATTTTGCGCACAATCACTCATGATCCGCTGTCATCGCAGTGAACTGAATGCGACCCCAAACCCGGGATGGTGCAAAGTGACCGCCTCATGCATGCTCTCGGCGGCTGCACGAGGATCCGCGTCAGCGCTGGCTGGCGGTGCGGGATTCCTTCTCGGCGACCATCAGGTAGGCCACCATGAGGCGTTTGAGCTCGGAGACGGCCTCGGTATTGGTCTGATCGTCCTGGACGGAGAAGTTCAGCATCGAATAGACGACGTGGACCAGGACCTCGGCCATCATGGTGCGGCGCGCGCGGGGGGTGCGCGGGGTCAGCGGACGCAGCATCTGCGAGACGACCTCGGCGAACTCCTTTTCGTGGATCGCGCCGGTGGCCCGGGTGGACGGGGTCGACTGCATCGCCAGCCAGACTTCGCGCCGGGACGGGTCGGTCATCCACAGATTCGCCAGATGGTCGACGAACTGATTCATATGCCGCAACCAGTCCAATGACGGGATCTCACCGTGGAAATCGGCGAGTTCCTGCGAAACGGCAACGAGGTCTTGGCGATTCAGCTCACAGACGATGACGTACTTATTGGCGAAGAACTGGTACAGCGTGCCGATCGGCACCTCGGCCCTGGCCGCGACCTCTTCACAGGTGAACGATTCGAACCCGACCTCGACGAGCAATTCCCGGGATGCCTGCAACAGGGCATCGAACTTGCGTTTGCTGCGTTCCTGAGTGGGCCTGCGCCGGGGCATGAGCTCCTGGGGGTCGTCCTGCAGGTCCAACGCAGGGTCCAGACGTCGCTGCTTCGACCTGGCCTCCGTGCGTACATCCACGTATCAAGGCTAGCGGTATCGACACGCGTGCGACACGCGCACAGTGTCTGCGTGTTAAGAACTGTCACATTTCAACACCCATCCAAGTCGGATACGGCCCCGAACACATAACCGAGCGTGCGTGCATCACAAAGCGCGTTCAAGCCGGGGAATCCAAGGGGCTCAGGGGTTTCGGCAAGCTCGTGGGCTCGCAATATGCACTGGGAAGGCGTGATCAGTGGGAGCTCGATCTGTGGTAACACTTGGCGTTTCCACCGAACGCGGCGCCGTTCACGCGGTAGCCCTCGCCGACGGCGGCGAGCAGCTACCCGAGCGTGTGCTGCATCAACGGGTGGTGAAGACTCGGAGCGAATCCAAGGCGGACCTGGCGGTCGCGGTCGAGACGGCGATGAACTCCCTCGCCGCCGAGTTCGGGCCGGATCAGGCGATCAGCGGCACGGCGGTCGCTTACCGCGATGCCGCCGAACGCCGCGCGATCGTCACCAGGTTGGCGTCCGGGCCGTGGCATGCCGCCTCGCTGGTTTCGGCGAAGGCCGCACATCTGAGCGTGGCCGGAGTCATGACCTGGCTCGATGAATTCAACGACCTACTCATCTGCGAAGTCGTCCCGGGGTATCAGGCCTTCACTCTGGTCGACCGTCGGCGCAGCCGGGTGCTGGCCGCGACGAGCCAGTCGGGCCGCACCACCGCCACGGCGCTCGACGCCGCGGTGGCAGTGGCGTGGGATGAGTTCGAGGCGGCCGCTGTTCGTCCGTCCGCGGTCGTGCTGATCGGCTCGGGTGCGGGTGTGGCGATGGTGGCGACGGCGATGGACGGATTCGGTGCGCCGGTTATTCCGTGCAAGATCGCGACATCCGCCACCGCGGTCGGTGCGGCGCTGTTCGCCATGTCCGATGTGGAAGGTCCGGTCGAACCGGTCGAGCCGGTCAGGAGTACGCGAGGCACCGGTGTGCTGGTCGCCGCGGCCGGTGTACTGGCGGGCGGTATGGTCGCGGGCGGGCTGTACGTGGCGAACACCTCGTCGCACGGCGCCGCATCGGCCACCGCGCAAGCACGGGTCGCCGCGGACGCGCGCGTGGTCGACGGCACCGGATCGGCCAGCGGCTCCACTGCGGGCTCGTCGGTTCAGCCGAACCCTTACCCCTTCGACCGACCGGATGCCCGGCAACCCACCGCGGCCGGACCCACCTCCGATGCGACGGCGGCCCAATACGACCTGGGCGGATCCCCGCTGTACTCCGCGCAGCACTGGGGCGGACAATCGCCGCTCGCCCTGGCCCCCTTCGATGTGCACGAGCACGAAAACGAGGCGGCGGTATTGCCGCAGCAGGTCCCCGGGGCGGGCATACCCGGACCGACCATCAAGGTCGGTGCCCCCAACGGTGCCATGCTGTTCCCCGGTGAATCCCCGCCTCCGCCGGACTTCACCCCCGAGTCCTACCGCTGGTGGGACAACCACCTCCGCTTGGTCCTGCAATGGGCGGCCCAGCAGATAATGCCCACCTAGCGGATAACGCAGAAAGGTCCGGTGCCCAAGCGGCACCGGACTTTTCGCTATTGGGGCTCAATTCGCCGCCCAACGCCGGAACAGCGCGCCCGCCGCGATATGCCCGAGCACCGCGATCCCCGCACACCACGCCGCGGCCAGCAGCGCACTATCGCCGATCGGTGTGCCCATCAACAACCCGCGCATGGTCTCGGTCACCGGGGTGATTCTCGGCGAACCAGTGCAGCCAACTCGGCATGGACTGCGGATGGCAAGGGAGATGGCGGCAAGCGCCGAGTACGACGGGTACTCGGCAGCGTGATCGACCCGCGGCGCTACCCGGCATTGGCCCTTGCCATCTCGTAGCAGGCCTTCGACCTGGACGAAACGAACTGGGCCGAGGGCGATCTGCGGTTCGGTTCGGATCGGCTGCTGGATGGCTACGAGCAGTTCGCGCGCTCGTTCGAGACCTAGGTCTACACCGACAGGTCGCGGCGGAGTTTGGCGACGTGGCCGGTGGCGCGGACGTTGTATTGGGCGACCTCGATCTTGCCCTCGTCATCGACCAGGAAGGTGGAGCGGATCACGCCGGTGACGGTTTTGCCGTACATGGTCTTCTCGCCGAATGCGCCCCATGCGGTGAGTACGGACTTATCCGGATCCGACAGCAGTGGGAAGGTGAGCTTCTCGGTATCGCGGAATTTGGCCAGCTTGGCGGGCTTATCCGGGGAGATGCCGATGACCTCGATGCCCGCGCCCTCGAGGTCGGCGAGGTTGTCGCGGAAATCGCAGGCCTGCTTGGTGCAGCCGGGGGTGCTCGCGGCCGGGTAGAAGTAGACGATCACCTTGCGGCCGCGGTAATCGGACAGCGACACGTTCTTGCCGTCGGCGTCGGGCAGGGTGAAATCGGGGGCGGGATCGCCGGGGGAGAGTCGTTGGTTGTCGGTCACGCCTTGCACGGTAATCGAACGTCCCGACAATGGAGCCCGCACCGACTCGGTGCGGCTGGCTAGACTCGTCGGCGAGCGCGTTCGCGGCACATCTGACACAGGAGGACACACGTGGCTAGGGATACCGAGCGGATCGAGCGGGATATCGAGGCCGCGCGGACACGACTCGCGAGCACGCTCGACGAAATTGCCGTGCGGGCCGATCCGCAGCGCATTGCCGATGACACCAAGCACATGGTGGTGGCGAAGCTGAACGAGCCGAAGGTGAAGTACAGCCTGATCGGTGCGGCCGCGGTGGTCGTCGGGTTGGTGCTGCTCAAGATTTTCCGCTGAGCCGAAAACGACAACACCCGGTGTGGCCAGCCACACCGGGTGTTCTGCGTTTTCTGGGCTATCAGACCGTCGGGCAGGCGAAACCGTCGCCGTCCGGATCCAAATGCGGGCCGTAGCCCGGTTCCCCGCGGAACAGCGGCGCCCGACCGGCCGCGCGGGCCTCATCGCAGTTGGCGAATGCGCCACCGGCCGAGCCGGTCTGAGACATGCCTGCCGAGCCGGTCGCGGCCGAACCGGTATCGATTGCGGATGAACCCGTTCCTGCGGAACCGGAGGGGACGTCGGCCAGGGCTGCGGGCGCCGCTAAAAAGGTCAGTCCCGCGGCGGCAACGCTGACGGTGAGCCGGCGAACGTTCATATATTCCTCTGTTTGTTTGCTGCGGTGGATGTGCGTCCAGGGGGAGACGCCGCATCCACTGTTGTGACGGGCCGCTCCGTTGTCAACCGCGCAGCTTGACAATAGGGGGATTAGGGGAAGATCACCGCTACCGCCGTCACTCGCCCATACGCTTGCCCGCCGAGTGTTCGGCCGGAATATTTCCCATTCGCCCGGCCTGGTAGTCCGCCATTGCCTGGATGACTTCGGCGCGGGTGTTCATGACGAACGGACCGTATTGCACGACAGGCTCTTTGATCGGCTGGCCGCCGAGCAGTAGCACCTCCAGGTCGTCGGTTCGGTTGTGCTGCACCGCATCCGCGGTAAGGGTGAGCGAGTCGCCCGGGCCGAAGACGGCGAGTTGTCCTTCGCCGACCGGTCGGCGTTCGGCGCCCACCGTTCCGCTGCCGGACAACACATATGCCATCGCGGTAAACCGTTGCGGCCATGGGGTTTCCAGTTGTCCGCCCGGTGTGATGGAGGCGTGCGCGTAGGCGATGGGGGTGTAGGTCGAGCCGGGGCCTTCGAAACCGCCGATCTCGCCCGCGATGATGCGCACCAGTGCGCCACCATCGTGCGAGCTGACCATCGTCAGTTCGGAGCCGCGCAGATCCTGATAGCGCGGTGTAGCCATCTTCTGCGCGCGCGGCAGATTGACCCACAGCTGGATGCCGTGGAACCAGCCACCCGCGACGACCAGATCCTCGGCGGGCAGTTCGTCGTGCAGGATGCCGGATCCGGCCGTCATCCACTGGGTGTCGCCCTCGCTGATGACGCCACCGCCGCCGTTCGAGTCGTGGTGCACCATGGTGCCGTCCATGACATAGGTGACGGTCTCGAATCCGCGGTGTGGATGCCACGGCGCGCCCTTGGCCTCGTACGGCTCGTAGGCGACCGGGCCCATCTGGTCGAGCAGGATGAATGGATCGGCCGAGCGTAGATCCATGCTCGGGAATGGGCGGCGCACTTCGAAGCCCGCACCTTCGCGCTGCTTATGGGCGGTGGTGATAGTGCCGACCTTGCGCTCGCGCGTGGCATCGATCGGGCGAGGCAGTCGCGGCAGCACCATGATGTCGGGGACGGTAATAGCCGGCATGGGCACCTCCTGATCGGGTTAGTGTCCATGTCAACCAAAGGCTGGCTAGGATCATTCCCGTGGTCCGATGGCTGAACGATGACGAGCAGGAGACCTGGCAGGCCTTTATCCGGCTGCGCCAGCGGCTGGACGCGGCGCTTTCGGCCGGGCTGGCCCAGGACGGCCTGTCCACCGCCGACTATGAACTCCTAGTGCCGCTGTCGGCCGCCCCCAGCGGCTGCCTGCGCGCCAAGGAGTTGGCCGCCGAGGTCTGCTGGGAGAAGAGCAGGCTCTCGAAACACCTGGCGCGCATGGCTTCTCGCGGACTCGTCAACCGCCGCCCGGCCGCCGACGATGCCAGGGGGATTCTGGTCGAACTCACACCGGCCGGGCGCAAGGTGCTCGAAAAGGCGGCGCCGAACCATGTCGAACTGGTGCGCCGGATCTTCGTCGACCCCATGACGCCCGCGGAGGCGCGGGCATTGCGGTCGCTGGCCGATAAGGTGGTCGCCGAGGCGCAGAGCGGTACCGAACTCGGTTACTGAATTACCACGGTGTGATCGGCGGTTTCACCCACAGCAGCTTCTCATCGGTGTGATTGCGTTGTGCCGCAGGATGATCCGGATATCGAGCGGCCCAGGTGTCCTTCTCGTCGAGCAGGTCGGCCACATTCGTCCAGGTTTCGCCGGTGCTCGGCGGATTCGTCTCGGCGGCGCGCGCCAGTTTTCGCAGGATCGCCGCGGGCATGTCCAGCAGTTCGGCCCCGGTGATGCCACGATCCCAGATATAGGCCGCGAGGCGGCGCGCCTTCTCGGCGCGGCTTTTCGACGCGTGGTCGGAATGGGCGTAATCGGTCATGGCGCAGTCCACATCGATGGTGGTTGGTCTGCGTCGACCCTACGACAACGCCTCCCCGCCGTCGGGCGGGGAGGCGTTGTCGAGGCAGTCGCGGATCAGTACGCCGAGTTGACGTTATCCATCGAGCCGTAGCGGTGCGCCGCGTAGTTGCAGGCGGCGGTGATGTTGGCCACCGGGTCCCAGATGTCCCAGGCGGTGCCTTCGACGTGGTAGGCGTTGAAGGTGGGGTCGATCACCTGGAGCAGGCCCTTGGAGGGGATGCCGGCGGCGGCGTTGGAGTCCCAGAGGTTGATGGCCTGGGGGTTGCCACCGGATTCGCGCATGATGTTGCGGTAGATGCCGTTGTAGCTGCCCGGGATGCCCTGTGCGGCCATGACGTCGAGGGCGTGGTGGATCCAGCCGTCGAGGTTGTCCTCGTAGACCGGGGCCGGGGGCGGCGGCGGGGTCAGGCCGGGGACCGGCGGCAGTTCGGGCAGCGGCGGCAGCTCGGGCAGCGCGGGCAGGCCGGCAACGGCCTGGGCGTCGATCGGCTCGGCCGCGGGAGTCACGGCGGGGGCGGCGGGCTGCTGCTCGGCGACCATGGCGATGCGCGACGGAACGCTGTCGTCGGCCAGCGCGACTACGGAGGAGGTGCCGACGGCGATGATGCCGGCTGCGGCGACAGCGAGGGTGACGCTGTCACGGAGCGACATGCGGCGGAAAGCAGAGAGGCGTTTGTCGAGCATTTCGAAATCAGTTCCTTGTCGTGTCCAGAGAGGCGATCCGGCCCGGTAGAGGCAGCGCGGATCTCCGACGGGGCACCCGGTTGGAAGGCCCGCCTGAATCGGTTCGTATGCTGTTTTCGGGTTTTGTTGTGAAGGCCAGGCGAAGCCCTGGCGCCCGACGCGGTAAGAGCCACCCGGGGTCGGTTCCCGGCGGGTGCCGCTGTCGTGCGGGGAGAATGCGATCAGTGCCGCTGATTCTCCGGCGACCGCGGCGGGGAAAACCCATCTGCCGTTGCGGTCGTTTTCCGACTGTGTGTGGATTGCTCCACGGTGTAACCGAACTGTTGGCCTGTTCGTGACCTGATCTCAGCTTGGTCACGATGGGTTAATGCAGGGTGAACGAGCGGTGAACGGTCAGGGTTGCCGATCTTGGAAAGCCCTGGTCGGGCTTCTGAAAACCCTATCTACGCGGGGAGTTTGCTCCTAAACGCGCTGTGGCGCAGGTCACATTTTTTTATCTGTAACGCGGGCCACTTTGTCTCAATTTGGTCACCATGAGGCCGGACGGACCCGTCCGGGGGGCACCACGCGGGTCAAATTGTTACGCAATTCGGCGACTGCGGAATCGCCCAAAACGGACGCCCACTGGTCGGCGAAGTTCGCCGCCGCGGCATCCGCCGCGCGTGTGCAGGCCCATCCCTTTTCGGTGAGGGTGATCAGTCGCGCGCGGGCGTCGTCGGGATGTGCGTTGCGTTCGGCGTAGCCCTTGCGCACGAGTTCGTCCACCAACTGACTGGCGGCCTGTTTGGTCACCCCCAGATGCTCGGCCAACTCGCCGACCGTCGCACCGCTCGGGGCCAGCCGGACGAAGGCGAACCCGTGAGTCGGCCGTATGTCGGCGAATCCGGCGGCGACCACTCCCGCATGAATGGCGTCGGTCGCGGCCGCGCCCGCGGCCAGCAGGAGCAGGGCGAGATCCTGTCCGGGGCGCAGCGTCGAGGCGGGTTTCAGATCCGACATGACTGACATCTTGACACAGATGGGCAAGTTGCTTGACTATATAGTCAAGTTGCTTGACCAAATGAAGGAGTAAGACATGCCTGTGACCCGTGCCGCCGAGGCCGAAACCCACGAAATGCACGGCACCCGATTCACCTCCTATATCCGCCCCGGTATGGGTAGTGCCGAACTGTGCGTCTGGCAGACCCAGGTGCCCGCGGGCTTGAAGGGCATGCCGCACAAGGTTTTACGAGAGGAGGCATTCGTCATCATCGCGGGTGTGGTGACCCTGACCATCGACGGTCAGCCGGAGGAATTGCGAGCGGGCGATGCCGCCCTCGCCCCGGCGGGCTCGACCATCAACATGGAAAACAACGGAACCGAAACCGCCACCCTCGTGGTGACCGTTCCAGTCGGCTTTCAAGGTGAGCTGCTCGACGGAACGGTCATCAATCCGCCATGGGCCAGCTGATCGGGGCCGACGGGCCGCGTGTCCAACGACACACCCGGCGTTATCGCCCCGATGGCGGTGTGTTATCGCACTGATCGAACAAAAATCCCCCCGTCGGCATGTGGCCGACGGGGGGATTTTGCTGATGCCGGTTACGTATCCGTTTGGTTGAGAAGGCCGTTGGCGATGAGCGTGAGGACCTGGTCGACGGCGAAGGCGACGGCCGGCGGGGTATCGGGAAGCGGTCCATCGACGAGTAGGACGGCGAGTCCGTGCACGGCGGACCAGGCGGCGATCTCCGCGCCGGGGCGGCGCTGCGACCTCATGAGACCCGCGTGCACCGCCTCGTCCAGGACCTGGCCGAGAATCGTGAACGGCTCCGGCGCGGCGTCGTCGGTCGAGGGTGCTGCGGGTGGATCGCCGGCAGCCACGGGGTGCGAGACGAACGCGCAACGGAACAGGCCGGGTTCCGACAGCGCGAAGTCGATATAGGCGGCGCCGACCGCGCCCAGACGCAGGAGCACGTCGTCGGTCTGGTCGATGCGGCGTCGCATCTCGGCCCCGAGCTGAGCCCTGGCGTACCGGGACACCTCTGCCAGCAGCGCCTCGCGGTCGGCGAAGTGACGATAGGCGGCCGAATGGGACACGCCCGCCGCCCGGGCGACCTCCCGTAGGACGACCCGGTCCGGCCCGCCCGCGCGGGCGAGCGCGACGCTCGTCTCGATCAGCGTGGACCGCAGCGCACCGTGGTGGTACGACTTGCGCCGGTCGGGCCGGGTGTCACTAGCGGTCATATCCCCAGGATGGTACGCCGAGCCACATGTTGACAACGGTCACATAGAGGCGCACGCTCATATCCGGAAGTGACCGTTGGTCACATTGGTCGATCTCACGGAAGGACATGTGATGAAGCAAACGCGAGTGCTGGTAACCGGAGCGACGGGCAAGGTCGGCTCCGCAGTGGCCACCCAACTGCTGGAACGCGGGGTACCGACCAGGGTTCTGGTGCATCGCGAGGATGTTCGCAGCGCGCGGCTGCGGGCCCTGGGCGCGGAGATCGTGGTCGCGGACATGCTCGACATACCGCAGGTGCAGGCCGCACTGGAGGGTGTCGACCGGCTCTACTTCAATCCGCCCTACCACCCGCACGTGCTCTACAGTGCGGTCGCGTTCGCCGTGGCCGCGCGGCGGGCGGGAGTGGAGGCGGTGGTGGTGCTTGGCCAATGGCTCGCCAGCCCCGAGCATCCGTCGCTGATGACCCGCCACGCCTGGTTGACGGACAAGCTGTTCGAAATGCTGCCCGACACCGCCCACGTGGCCGTAGACCCGGGATTCTTCGCCGATAACTACTTCAACCTGCTACCGACGGCCGCGCAGATGGGAATAATGCCGTTCCCGACCGGGGCGGGGCTGAACGCGCCGCCGTCCAATGAGGACATCGCGAGGGTCGCGGTGGGCGCGCTGCTCGACCCCCATCGGCACGACGGCCGGTCCTATCGCCCGACCGGTCCGACACTGATGTCCGGGGCAGACCTCGCGAATGCGATGGGTGAGGCGCTGGGCCGGCGGGTGCGTCACGTCGACGTCTCTCCGCGCATGTTCATGAAAGCGGTGCGGGTGGGTGCCAAGCGGATGGGCTTCGACGTGTTCCTCGAGTCGAGCCTGCACCACTACATGCCCGAATACGCGCTGGGGACATGGCAGTTCGGCGGACCGACGACGCACGTGCGTGACGTCGCGGGCGTGGAACCTGAAGACTTCGTGACCATCGCCCGCCGATACGCGACCGCGCCGGAATGTCGCCGTACCACCGGGAACTTCCTGCGCGAGACCTGGGACTCATTGCTGATGGCTGTCACACCGATGCGCGATGTGGATCGGTTCGAACGCGCACAGCAGCAGCCCAGACCCGCAATTCCGCGCTTCTCTGGCGAGTCCGACATCTGGCGGAGCGAACACACCCTCACCGCTGACGACGCCGTCCCGGTCAACGCCGCATCCAACTGACTGCATTCACCTCTGGAAAGGAGATTCGTAGATCTGGCGGTCATCGCAGTGGAAGCGGGAATGTCTGCGCTGGCGCTCGTGGCACCCGAGTCCGGTAACTGTGAATCACCCGCAGTTCCGCGGGTATTGCAGTGTTGACATACGCTGCCGAACTGCAATGGGACCGCCGGCTTTTGCCGGTAGCAGGAATACCGGTCCGGGGGAGAGAATAGATGCTTGATGTTATGTGCACCATCAGTAGCGGAGTATGTCCCTGACATGCGCCGTGTCCGTTCAGCGGGGCGCCCGAAGCGGGCAGTGCCGTTGTGAACGAAGCTTTTGCGCCCTTTTTGTTGGAATAACGGGCAGCCTCCCAAAATCTCTGCCTCGATTTCCGATTCGTGACCAGGCGGACTCGATGAAACCCACGGTAACGACCAGCCCGGAATCTGTGGAGCGAGCCGACCTCGGGCCGCCGTCGCGTACTGGAGTGTCCATGACCGATTCCACCGCTTCGGTCACCGAAAAGCCGAGCCAGGCTGAGCCGCATCGCTGGGGCTTCGGCATCGACGTGGGCGGTACCGGCGTGAAGGGCGGCGTCGTCGATCTCGGCACCGGGCAGCTGATCGGCGACCGCTTCAGACTCCCGACCCCGCAGCCAGCTACTCCGGAGGCTCTCGCCGACACGATCCGCGAGGTGGTGCAGCACTTCCAGTGGGACGCGCCGCTCGGCGTCACCTATCCGGGTGTGGTCAGTGGCGGCGTAGCCCGTACCGCCGCGCACCTCGACAAGTCTTGGATCGGAGTGAACGCCCAGGAGGTGATCAGCGCCGAACTCGGCGGACAGCCGGTGACCCTGCTCAATGACGCCGACGCGGCGGGACTGGCCGAAGTCGAGTTCGGCGCCGGCAAGGACAACGACGGCGTCATTGTGCTGCTGACGTTCGGCACCGGCATCGGTTCGGCGGTGATCCATAACGGGGTTTTGTTGCCCAACACTGAATTCGGTCACATCGAGGTCGGCGGAATGGAGGCCGAGCGTCGGGGCGCCGCGTCGGTCAAGGAAAGGCACGCCTGGAGCTACAAGCGTTGGGCCCCGGAGGTGACGAAGGTGCTGGTCGCCATCGAAAACGCGATCTCGCCCGACCTGTTCATCGCCGGTGGCGGGGTCAGCCGCAAAGGCGACAAATGGATTCCGTTGCTGAAGAATCGCACGCCGGTGGTGGCCGCCGTCTTGCAGAACACCGCGGGGATCGTCGGGGCAGCGGTGGCTGCGCGTGCCGATCCAACGCGCGCAACCAGCCCGCCCGGCGGTAGCGGTCGTCTTCACTGGGTTTGATCAGCGGGACCCAGCCGTGGTCCCGGCGGATGTTGAACCCGAGAAAGTCACATCCCTGATTCCCAATGGTGGAGAACCCGATCTACTGACGGAAGAGGTCGCCGGTGGTATCGCCGATTCGGCGCTTGCGGTGGAAGTAGTCGTTGATGATGACCCGGTAGAGGTCTGCGTCGGAGCGGGCCCAGTTGCGCATTAGTTCGCAGCCGAGGGCCAACGAGGTGATGGGGTGGGCGCCGGCCTGGACCATGCGGGTGATTGCGGTCTGGTGCGTGACGGGGGAGACCCCTCCGACGGCGTCGACGACGGGGTAAACCTCGTAGCCTTCATTCAGCATGTCAAGGGCGGGGAATGCCAAGCAGACCTCGGTCCAGAGGCCGGCCATGATCATCTTCTTACGGCCGGTGGCCTCGACGGCGGCGCGGAAGTCGGCGTCCTCCCAGGAATTCACGCCGGTCCGATCGATTTCGATTACGCCCGGCAGCTCGTTCATCAACTCGGGCACAGTGGGCTGGTTGACACCCATCCCGACCGCCACCGTGGATACCACAGTCGGTACCCGGTAGGCGTGGGCCAGCTTGGCCAGTGTGATGGCGCCGAGGTCGATCTCGGCACGGGTAGCGGACCCGACGGTGGCGTATTGGCCGGGTTGGAAATCTATCAACACGATGGCACAGTTCTGCGGTGTCAGAAGGTGATCGGTTTGCGGGTCACGGATCGGCTCAGGATTGAGCTTGGCCATCGTCTTCTCTCTCGAGATCGCCAGGCGGACGATGCCGAGGCGCCCTGGAGTAGGCACTGGTCGGCTGAGTCTCACTGGTTCGGGAGTGCTGTGTCTCGGTGTGCGTACTCGGGCTGCGTTGCGGTGGCGGCCAGGCAGGATGTGGTACCGACGAATGCCTTGCGGGTTACCTGCCATGGTCGTTCCTGCCGTTCGTCGCGGCGGCGTGCGAGCAGCGGCGAGCACGCATTCCAGTCTGTACGGCGCGGGCAGGTGATCACCCCGCTTCACGGGCCGTGAATCCCTGAAAACGGGACACCGTGAATTGGTCAGCGGGGGACTCGAACAGCCGCCGCCCGACTGCGCCGGACACCTGGCCGAGACTGCGCCACTTCGACATGACCTGACGTCGCGGTGCGTGCGCAGCATCACTTGTTCCGAGGTAGATCGGAGTCACGACTTGGCGGTCCAGCTTCGGGTGGAGCGGGCGGCGAAGCGTCCGAAGACGACGATCGTGGCCAGAAGGAACACCGCGACTGCGAGCGTGGCCGGACCGTGGCCGTGGACGACAAGTGCGGAGCCGATCGCCGCGCCGGCGAACATGGCGCCGATCGGAATCAGACGTCGGCCGAGCTTGCTGTTGGTACCGCCCGCAGCGACGCTGTCGGCCGCGATGCCGGTGAGCGTGAGCGTGAGGACCGTGGTGGTCAGGTCGGGGACGGCCAGGGCGCGGGCGGTCGCATTCTGCAGACCCAAACCCGCGCCCAGGAATGCGATGAGTACAGCCAGCGACCAGCCGTGGTAGGGCTGACCGACCATCAACGTCGTGATCCACGCCGCGGTGATCAGCACCAGCTCGGTCACTGCGGCACCGTAGAGGTGGCGGCCCCGGTGGACACCGAGGCGGCTGTGCAGGCGCCCGCCGGTCAGCGCGCCGATCAGGAAGGTCGCCACCGCCAGCAGCAGGGCCCACCAGACGAAGCCGGGCGCGGCTGCAGCGGCGAAGCCGGCGAAGACGACGTTTCCGGTCATGTTCGCGACCAGGACGTGCCCCAGTTCGAGGTAGCTGAACGCATCGACCAGACCGGTGACCACGGTTAGTGCGAGCAGCATTGGCGGCAGTGGGCCGTGCGTATGCCCAGGTCCGGGCACGATCAGCCGGCCGGCGTCGATCAAATGCTGTCTCATGCATGCCCCCTGGGCGGGCTGATGACCGCTCCGGCATCGAATCGGGGCCAGTGTCCGGCCGGGGTCGTGATCATGGTGAGCAGGGCCGACGCACAGTGCGCGACTGTGTCGTGCGCGTAGCCGAAGTTGTGGGCGAACGGCTCGGGCGCCCCACAGGGCCCGCATCGGCGTGATGCCGTTCGCCGGCAACAGGTTCCGAATTCACAGGTCAGCCTCCACTCGGCCGGAAGCGTTCGGTTCTGATCGCTGCCGGCGCCTCGCCCATTTTCGGCTGCAGACCGCGAATGCCGCCCCTCCTCGCGGGCCGGAAAGGCCTCCGATCAGGACATGCGCGGACGGCGGAGCAAGCAGAGCCAGTTCGCGGGTCCTCCACCGACGGGCCGCTCTGGCGCCATGGGGCCTATACGGGTGTCGTGGGTGTCGGCGCTGCGGGCGCGCCGTACCGCATTGCCCAATTGGATTCCCCGCAGCCCGGCTGCCGGTCGATATAGTTGCACGGGTCATAGGTCACACATCGTGGGCGCGCGTCGGCGAGCCGGCTCGCTGCCGGATTCCACGGGAGGCGCGGCATGACGTCGACATATATGGGGAAGCCGTACTATCCAGCGTGGCTGGACAACCTGGCCGACGATGTAACCGGGGAGGGCGCGGCGTGGGACGGCGCCATCCAGGGCGCGCAGGCCGTCCATGAAGTCGTGGTCGCCGCCCGCGAAATATACGAGTTCCAAGACTTCCACTACGTAGGCCCCTGCGGCGAGAACAGCTTCCTCGAGGACTACACCTCATCAGTCCGCGGCGTGCCGATTCATGTCATCGTCCTGGTTACCTTCAACGCCGCCGGAAAGGCTCAGCGCCTCGTGGTGAACCACCGGCCACGCAGCTCCCTGCTGCTGTTGTCCCGCTTGATGCTCGAGCGGTTCGCCGGCACACCCCTTGCCAAGCATTGGGAAAGCACACCTTGAGGAGCGCGCATTAGTGCGCCCTTGTGCCTGATCGCCGGGGCGGGTGGTGGCACTGGACTGCGGCTGTTCGACGCCAGGGTTCCGCTCACAACGGAGATTCGCGCACGGATTTCACCGAAACTGCTGGGCCTGTGAACCACCGTTCTCGGCCCGGAGAAACGTTTCGTCGGCCTGGCCCCGTGCAACGAGCAGTCGCCCCGAGACAACGAACGTGCCGCCAGTTTCGCGCGGTGTCACGCAGATCGGCGGGGTCGGCGCGGTCGAGGAGGACCGGTCGCGCTGGACTCGCATGGCCGGGACGGTGTGGATGCATCGTCCCGGCGTGCGGGCGTCAGATGCGCGGTAGCGAACTGTCGCGGTCGAGGGCCGCAACCCCGTCGATCTCGACGCGCACTCCCTCGCGTACCAGCTGCGCGACGACCGTCGTCCGGGCCGGCATCGCGGAGCAGTCGGCGAAGAACTCTCGATACACGCGGTTGAAGGTCGCGAAGTCCTGCTTGTCAGCGAGATAGCAGGTGCACTTGATAATCAGGTCTTTTCTGCTGCCCGAAGCGACAGCGACTGCGACGAGATTGTGCAGGACCTGCCGCACCTGGGCACCGAAGTCGTCAGGTATCTCGTAGGTGACAGGGTCGAGCGGACCTTGGCCGGAGGTGAAGACCAGATCGCCGACTCTGATGGCCTGCGACAGCGGTGGCTCTGTGCCGTCGGGGAATCGCACGAACGGGGCGTCGTCGGTATGGATGCTCTCGATCATGTCAGGCATTGTTCTACGCTGCCGTGCGCTGGTCACTCCACCGAATCATGTTGGCGCCGAACCTGCCTCATCCAAGCGCGCCATCAGGGAGTTGGTAGCTTGCTGTCGGCTGCGCCCACCCATTGGCTGAGTGCGGCGGTCAGAGTGTGGTGGTCGATGGGTTGGGTGGCGGGGTTGACCCAGGCGACGTAACCGTCGGGGCGGACGAGGGCCGCGTCGATGGCGGGGACGTCGCCGAAGACGGGCAGGTGCCACGGGCTGCTGGACCGGGTGGGCGCGAGCCGTGCGTCGACACGGTCCACGTGGTCGGTCCACGGGGTGGGAATGCCCGTCGATCCGTTGGCACGGAGATCGATCAGCACCGGACGGGCTCGGTGGAGCAGGCTGAACACGTCTGTGCGGCCCTGGTCGGTCGTCAGAGGCAGATTTGGCATGCGCCGCCCGAGCAGGGGGTGGGTGTCGCCGAGTGGGTAGCGCAGATCGAGTCCGCTCAGGATTCCGCTCAGACGCAGGCAAACCTCGGGCACGGTGAGGATGTCGGCGACGACCTCGCGCAGAGCGTCGTTCTGCCGTCCGGGTTTGATCAACGCGGTTTGGGCCTTGGTCAGCTGCAGCACGGTGGCCGCGATCGGGTGCCGCTCCTGGTGGTAGGTGTCCAGCAGGGCGTCGGCCGCAGTGCCGTCGAGTACGGCGGCGAGTTTCCAGCCCAGGTTCACCGCGTCCTGAATGCCGAGGTTCAATCCCTGTCCGCCGATGGGCGAGTGGGTGTGGGCTGCGTCCCCGGCGAGGAAGACCCGGCCCTGGCGATAGTGGGTGACGTGGCGGAAGCCGTCGGAGAAGCGCGACATCCAGCGCGCGTCCCGTAGACCGTAATCGGTGCCCAGGCCGTCGCGCATGACCTCGCGCAATTCGTCAAGGGTGACCGGTGCGGTGCGGTCGGCCGGGGGCGTGGCCCGCATCAGGCTCAGGCGGAACAGCCCCGATTCGGCCCGGGAGATCTGGTAGGTGCCGATGCGTTCGTTGCGGCCGAATACACCGTTGCCGTCGGGCGGGGAGTCCAGGTACACGTCGCCGACCACCCAGAACGCGACCGGCTCGTCGCCAGGGAAGGGAAAGCCGCTGATCTTCCGCACAGAGCTGTGGCCGCCGTCGCAGCCGATGAGATAGTCGGCGCGGATCGAGGCCGGGCCTTGCGGCCTTTCGAGAAACACCTCGATGCCGGTGTCGTCCTGGTGCAGGTTCACCACGGTCGTGGACCATAGGAAACGGACGCCGAGGTCGGCGGCGCGGGCGGCCAGGATCCGCTCGGTTTCGTGCTGCGGCAGGATCAGCGCGGAGGGCCAGGCCGGATCGAGTCGGTGCGGGGCCATCGGTAGACCGGAGAACAGGACCCCGGGCAGGACCTTGCCGCTGCTGAGGAACTTCTCGGCCAATCCGCGCTGGGTGAATATCTCCATGCTGCGGGCATTGATGCCCGGTGCGCGCGACTCGCCGACCGTGCCGACCGGGCGGCGCTCCAGCACGACGACGTCGATGCCGCCGAGCCGCAGCTCGCAAGCCAGCATGAGGCCGGTCGGGCCCGCGCCCGCGATGACTACTTGGGCTGCTGGTACGGAAACGCTATTGTTCATAGGATCCTATGTAACTCTAAATAGGATCCTATGTAAAGGAGGGATGTGGAAACCACATCGATGCCAAGCTTGGCCCAGCTGATCAATCGCGCCGCACGCGCGCTGGCGCGCGACGGAGACGCCGCGCTCAAACCGCTCGGGCTGCGTTACGCCCAGGTCCCCGTGCTCGCGCTGCTGCGCGACGGCGCCGAGCTGACGCAGAAGGAGCTGGCCGACGCCACCGGCATCGAGCAGCCCTCCATGGCCCAGCTGCTCACCCGGATGGAACGCGACGGGCTGATCCGCCGCACGCCCAACCCCCGCGATGCGCGCAGTCAGACGATCACGCTGGCCACCGAGACCGCACCGCACCTGAACGCCGCGCGCCGGCAGCTGGCCGACCTCAACGCGCGGGCCGTCGCCGGATTCACGTCCGCGGAGATCCGAACCCTCGAGGAGCTGCTGATCCGGCTCAACGACAACCTCGACAGGGGCAGCGCCGAATCGGCCTGAGGTGGTGCGAAGGAATTCGAGCTTGCCGCCGATCTCGATCAGCTGGCAGGCGTGCCCGAGCCGGGTCACGGTGAGAGAGGTGCGCCTAGTCGTGGTCCTCACTTCAGGAGGTCGAGGTCGAGGATGGCGCCGAGGAGTTCCTCGGGCGTCTCGACCTGGGGCAGATGACCGGTGCGGGGCAGCAGCGTGAAGGCCGCGCCGGGGATCGCGGCGGCGTACGCCTTGCCGTATTCGGGGTCGACCATGCGGTCGCCCTCACCCCACAGCACATGGACCGGCAGATCGATGGCGGCCAAGCGCGTGGCCAGTGTCGGGTCGGTCATGGTCGGGCCGGTGTAGCCGATCAGCGCCCGCACATCCGGGCTCGGACCGGTGCCGCCACCGGGCGCGGTCGGCGCCTTGCTCGGGTCATGCCAGGAAAACGAGCGGATCTCCTCGATCGACTTGCCGCGCACATCGGTCATTGGGTGGCCTTCGACCTCGATGCCGATCGCGTCGATGATCACCGCGCCGCTGACCCGCGGGCTGGCCTGCATGGCGATCTCGGCGGCCAGCCAGCCGCCGAAGGAGTTGCCGATCACGGTCACGTCGCTGAGGTCGAGTTGGTCGAGCAGCGCGACGTACGCCCGGGCCAAGGCGGTGACATCGGTCAGCCCGTCGGCCTTCGGTGTGCCGGAGAAGCCGGGGTGGGTGGGCAGCAGCACTCGCGAGTGCGTGCGCTCGGCCAGCAGGTCGGCAAAGTCGGCCATGGTCTGCACCCCGCCGCCGCCGTGCAGGAGCAGGAATGGCCGCGTGCGGTCACGCTCGTCGACGGCGATCTCGACGGTGTCGACCGAATCGGTTGCGAGAGTGTGGATGTCGGTGCGGGTAGGTCGCAGGCTGCCGGCCGGAACGGAAGTGCTCATTGTCGTGATCCTTTGCGCTATCAGTTATGTAAGGAACCTTATATCAGCAACCTTATGTAAGCAACCTTTATTTGAGCAGTTAGGATGAGTGCCATGAGCTATCGCCCGGCCGAGGTGGGCCTGTCCGTCAAACGGCTGCAGTACCGCCACCACCGCGCGCTGAACCGCGCCCTGACGCCGCTGGGAATCTCCCTCGTGCAGTGGGACACACTCCGTCACCTGCACCGCAATCCGGACGCCTCACTGCACGATCTGGCCGTGCTGACTTTCCAGACCGACCAATCGTTCGGCTCACTGGCCACCCGAATGGCCGACCGCGGACTGATCGAACGCCTCTCCGGCCCGGGACGCGCCGTCCGCCACCGGCTCACCGAGGTGGGCGAACGGCTGCGCGCCGAGGGGCAAGCGATCATGGATGCCATCGCCGAGGAATCCTTCCAGGGGCTCTCCCAGGCCGAACTCGACGAACTCGGAGCACTCCTGGACAAAGCCCTCGCCTCCGAACCGGCCTAGCAGGACGCCAACTCGCCGACGGGCAGGCCGAAGAAGGCGGCGATGGCCGCGACGGTGTCGAAGGTCAGGCCGGTGGGGCCCATGCAGCCCCCGACACGCGAGCACCTCCAGGCGGTGCTGCGCCGAGTGTCCGGCAGCGATGTGACGGTACGCTATGCGGCCGAGCCCGCGAGAAACGCGCTCGGACTGAGTGCCGTGCTGGTCCGGCCTGACGGCATCGTCGCTTGGGCGAGCGATCGGGACGACCCAGATCCTGGAGCGTTCGAGCAGGCCGCCGACCGGTGGTTCGGCAGGCCGGCATGAGCGACGGTGGTCGGCGGGCCTTGGACCGGCGCAACCCGCCGCCAGATCGAGCACACCCTCGCTGCGAGATCGCTGAGGCGTCGGATTCGAAAACGGCCGCGAAGCAGTTGGGGCATTCTTGTGAGGGCGTCACGGAGCGGCGCTATATCGTCTCGCCGGAGCAGGCGCCGGACTCATCGGCCGTCCTGGAGCCGGGGTTGGGCACGGCCAGCTGCTGAACCAATGGTGGTGACTTTTTGGTGTTCTTTTGGTGACGGTCCGGTAGAGCGGAACAAGCCCAACCGTAGTGTCGGGCCTGACTTGCTAATTTAAGTGCGCCATCAGGGACTCGAACCCCGAACCCGCTGATTAAGAGTCAGCTGCTCTGCCAATTGAGCTAATGGCGCGGATCTTGCTGTGCTCCGTGTTCCGGTGCGGGACAAAGATTAACAGGCGGAGTGCCCATAAGTGAAATCGGTTTCTGACCGGGGCAGATGGGGAGCCCGCGGCCGGTGTTAACACGGCGCGGGATGGAAGTGATCTAACCGGTGAACCTGCCAGCGGCGGAGTGGTTTCACGTTGGATCATGCCTTCCGACCTGACAGAATGGCGGGGGCGTGATCTTGACCGGACTCCATCGGCGTTGCGGGAGGAGCTGTGTCGGTTGGATCCGAAGCCATCGGTGCGCTGACGCGGCATCGAGACTTGAAACGGGGTTGAAGTTGAATATGAGCGTTGGTCGGGGTCGGCATCGGTTGATGCGAAAGATCACCGGACCTGCAGTCGTTTTCGCGGTGTTCGCGCTGGCCTTGACGGCATGCTCGTCATCCAACGCCGCGGAAACCGCATCGGTCGCCATCGACCGCAATCCGATCACCGAACTGATGAAGCCCAAGCTGTTGTCCCCGGTCAAGGACGGTGAGATTGGGGTTTCTCCCGGCATGCCGATGACGTTCAAGGTCGATGACGGCAAGTTCACCACGGTGACATTGATCAATCCGCAGGGGGCTCCGGTCGGCGGCAAGCTGGCCGCCGACGGGCGGAGCTGGGAGACCACCGAGGTGCTCGGCTACGGCAAGACCTACAAGCTGAAGGCCGACGCGATCGGTCTCGGTGGCGCGAACTCCACCATGTTGAGTTTCACCACCAGCTCGCCGAACAGTCAGACCAAGCCGTTTCTGCTGCCCGGCGAGGGCGAGGTGGTCGGCATCGGCCAGCCGGTCGCCGTGCAGTTCGACGAGAACATCCCGGACCGCAAGGCCGCGCAGAATGCGATCAAGGTCACCACTGAGCCACCGGTAGAGGGCGCCTTCTACTGGGTGAACAACCGTGAGGTCCGGTGGCGGCCGGAGCACTTCTGGGCGCCGGGTACCAAGGTCACCATTGATGTGAACGTCTACGGCCGCAATCTCGGCAATGGGCTGTTCGGCCAGGACAACATCCACTCCTTCTTTACCATCGGCGATCCGACGATCTTCACCGCCGACGACAACACCAAGCAGGTGACGGTGGAGATGAACGGTCAGGTGGTGCGGACCATGCCGACCTCGATGGGCAAGGACAGCACGCCCACCGATAACGGCATCTACATCGTCGGCGACCGTTTCGATCGCATCATCATGGACTCCTCGACCTACGGCGTCGCGGTGAGTTCGCCGAACGGCTACAAGACGCCGGTCGACTATGCGACCCGGCTGTCCTACTCGGGCATCTTCTTCCACTCCGCGCCGTGGTCGGTTGGCGCGCAGGGCTATTCGAACACCAGCCATGGCTGCCTGAACCTCAGTCCGGCGAATGCGCAGTGGGTGCTGCAGAACGCCAAGCGTGGTGACATCACCATCGTCAAGAACACGGTGGGCGGCACTTTGTCGGGCGTGGACGGTCTCGGTGACTGGAACATTCCGTGGCCGGAATGGAAAGCGGGTAACGCCGACAATCGCTGACCTCCTCGGATAGTGAAAAGGCCCCCGGCGACAGCTTGGGTTCACGCTGTTGCCGGGGGCCTTTTCGCAGGTCGGATTAGGGAATGACCGGGCCCGCTGTGCCCGCGCAACTGAGCGTCCCGCCGACCGCGCTGCCGAGGGCGGCGCACAATAGCGGCCCGCCGAAGAGCAGGCTCTCGAAGCCTTTCATGGCGGCCCCGGCCGATCCGGTCCCCGAGGAGCCGGTGGTGGTGGCTCCGCCCGCCGATCCGGTGGTGAGTGTGCCCGAGCCGGAACTGGATCCGGTGCCCGGCTCGACCGCGATATCCGCGGTTGCGGTACCGGTGGCGCCTGCGAGCAGGGTTGCGCCGACGAAAGCTGCGATTACCGCGGAACGCATCACGAACTTGGTGTCTTTCTGATCAACCGGAGTGGCGTCCTTGCGACACCTCCCTCGTGCCCGCAGTCTACGGAGTGAAAAGGAGATCTGTCACATAATCCGCCGAGTTGGTCGGAGCCCGGGATGCAGGGGCTTGACACCCGCGAAATCGGCTGCGCGGCACTCGTTTCCGGTCAGGCAACCTTGACGTTGGCGGTTGCACGGAATTCTTCGCCTTCGACGATCTCCGAGATGTATCCGGTGGGGCCGACCGGCCGGTCACCGATCAGGGTCACCCGGTGCAGCACTCGCTCGACATCGAGGTGGCCGAGGTCCTGCGGACCCAGGTGGGCGGTGGCACGGTTGTCCCAGAACGCCACACTGCCCGGCTCCCACTTGAATCGGACGGTGTATTCCGGACGGGTGAGGTGCTCGTACAGCAGTTCCAGCAGTTTGCGGCTCTCGACCGCGGACAGATCGAGGATCCGGGTCGTGAAACCGGGATTGACGAACAGCGCCCTCTCGCCCGTTTCGGGATGCACCCGCACGACCGGGTGGTGGGAGACGAGCAGGTTCGCCTTGATCCGGCGCGACAGTTCATCGTTCTCGTCGCCGCGCTCCTGACCGGCCAGGAACCGGTGCTCGGCGCGCAGCCCGTCGACCAGGTTGCGCAGCGGTTCGGAAAGTCCCGCGTAGGCGGCGACCTGGTTGGTCCAGGTCGTGTCGCCCCCGAAGTCCGGCACCGTCTCCGCGCGCAGCAGCGAGGCGGCGGGCGGGTTCACCGCGGCGGTGACATCGGTGTGCCAGCCCGCGTAATAGGTGTACTGACGCTTCGCGTACTCGTCGCGGAACTTCTTGCCGTACTTCTGCTCGTAGCGTTTCGGATCGATCGTCAGGATCTCCGGAAATTCCGCTGGCGGCGCGTCCTCGTGCGGGTGCGCGTGGGTCAGCTCGCCGAACCGTCGCGCGAAGGCGATCTGCTCGGCGTGGCCGATCTGTTGGTCGCGGAAGAACACGACCTTGTGCTTCAGCAGCTTTCGGCGGATCTTGGCGACGACGGCGTCATCGAGTGGTTGCGACAGGTCGACACCACGGATTTCCGCGCCGATATGCCCGGCGAGGGGTCGTACGGAGATTTCCGGCGTGCTCGACTCCGCGTCGGCCGCATTCTCCTGAACGGAATCGCTGATGACGTTGGTCATGATCCGACCTTTCTTTTGATGATTCGCCGGCATATTTCGGGCACGGCGAATGAAGATGTTCGAACCGGAACGGATTTCAGGTTCTGGGCAGTGCGGTGGGTATGTGCGATGCCGCCCCGCAAATAGGCAGTTCGCGGGCCCGATGGCGCTTCGAACTGCGCCGGAGCCGGATCAGCGGTGACAGATTCCGTGCGGCGAGCGCATCAGGTCGACCGTGCGCCGCCGAGTGAAGAGCTTCATGGTTGACATCTCCGTATGCCTTTGCCGTGCGCAAAGGCGTCGTCCCGATGGTGTGTCAATAATGTGGCGGCGGAACCGCTTGGCGCAATACGGATTTCACGATATGGAAATCAGCGTGAATGCAATTCATCAAACGGCGCACCCGATGCGCCGAAGCTCTGGGCGCCCCCAACGCCTGAAGCTCAGCCGGGAAGTGTCCGGGCGCTTCGTTCGGTCGGGGGCTCAGCTCAGCCGTCGAGTTCCAACAGTTCCCACTGCAGCAGGTCTTTCAGCGCGGGGTCTTCGGCTCGCCAGGCGCGAAATACCTTGTGCACGAGATCCATTCCGGTGAAGCCGTACATTCCGGTGATCCTGGCGCGGTAGTGCTTGTCCGGGCCGCCGTCGCGGAACTCGACGTCGTAATCGACGTCGACTTCCGCGTCGGCGTCGGGATCCTGGTCACCGACGTGGTCGAGGTGGATCTGGAAGTAGAACTGGTTCGTCGGCTCGCGATCGAGTCTTTCGACGATCGCGAACATCCAGCGTGCGTTCAGGCTCGCGAATAGATCGTGCACCTCGGTGTCGGTTGGATCGTCCAGCGTGCGTCCGCTCGCATCCATTGCTCGAAGTTTCGGTGCAGTCACGCCGACGATCGTAGCCTCACCGCCAATTCGGTTGCGTCACAGACGGGCACGCCATGATAGGTCGTAGGGCGATGCCCAATATGGAGTAGCACAAGGCGTGCGCCCCCGTTATCCGGTGATGATCGGCACCAGATATTTTCGCGCGAAGGTCTCGAGGTCTTCCTCGGATTCGAGTGTGATCGTTCCGTGTGGCTGCAGGATGAACGAGTGCACGATGCGGCAGACGATTTCGGCGCGGGTATCCAGGTCGGCGGCATCGGGTAGGAGCCCGTTTTCGACAGCACTGCGAAGTGTGGTGGCCGTTGCCGCCACCGACATCGTGAAGATGGGTCCGCCATCGGTGGTGAGTTGGGGCAGGACGCGTTCCGGTTCCAGTGCCAGCATCCGGTTGACGAGCGGATGCGTGCGCCACCGGGTGATCACCGTGACGAAGATGTCGGCGACGAGGGTGTCGACATTGTCGTTGCGCGCGGATATCGCGTCGAGTTCGGCGAGCAACGACTCCACTTCGCGGGTCATCACCGCCCGCACCACATCGTCGCGGGAGCCGATCCGTCGATAGACGGTGACCCGATCGACGTCGGCCTGTCGTGCGATGTCCTCGATCGTCGTCTTCTTGACGCCCACCTTTTCGAACTGGATGAGGGCGGCATCCAAGATGCGAGCCGCCACCGAATCGTCGATCTCGGGCTTGTTCGTCGAGGTCGCAGTCGGGGGGCTCACGTCAATGAGGGTAGCAACAAATGGACGTTGTGCAACATTCTCAAACTATTTGTTGCTGTTACATTGCCATAGAAAATGTTGCAATGTACTGTCGATGCATGGCCGAGACCGCCGGTGTAGCGAAGCACCACTACCGCGATGAAGCGCACGCGATCAATGCTCGGGACGTCCACTTCGACTTCGAATCCGTTCCGATGCACTACATCCCGGGCGAGGTGCTGGCCACGCACATCGTCAATGTCATGCACCTTGTGCTGCCCGAGGGTGAGCGTGCGATGGCCAACTGTCTGGCCGAGGCATTGCCGCTGATCCGGGACGAGCGGCTGCGGGAAGAGGTTGCCGGGTTCATCGGCCAGGAGTCGATGCATGCCAGCAGTCATGAAGGTGCCCGCCGCCATCTGCAATCGATCGGACTCGACGTCGAGTCGTATGTGCGAAAGATCGCGTGGCTGGTCGACCGGATCCTCGGCGATCACGGTTTGACCGGACGCGCGAAGCGGGAGTGGCTCGAGGAGCGTCTCGGCCTGTTCGCCGGTATGGAGCACTACACCGCCGTCCTGGGTGAATGGCTGCTCGAGGCCGAGGTCCTCGAGCAGAAGGGCATGCATCCGACGATGTTGGATCTGGTCCGCTGGCATGGCGCCGAAGAGGTCGAGCACCGCAGCGTCGTCTATGACGCCTACATGTACGTGGACGGTGGCTATGCCCGGAAGGCGCGCACCGCGGTCCTCGCCAGTGCGACGCTGTTGCCGCTGTTCATCATTTCGACGGCGTATCTGTACCGGAAGGACCCCGAGCCGAACAAGGGGCGGCTGTGGCCGCTGCAGTTCGTGAAAGCCACGGTCCGCGGTGTGATCCCGAGCTTCACGGTGTTCTTCACCGAACTGCCGCGCTATCTGCGTCCGGGCTTCCATCCGTCGCAGCTCGGCCCGATGGACACCGCGCTGCGCTACCTCGCACAATCTCCCGCGGCGCGCGCCGCGGGCCACTGATGGGAACCGATACGGTGGCACCGGAATTCACGCCGCCCGCGAGCCTGCGTGTCCTCGGCGCGATGATGGATGCCTATCTGCGGGTCTTCGTCGCCGGTTCCGCCGCATCCGTGCTGTCGCGTCCGAATCCCGTGCGCCGCAGCGGATTCGAACTGGATCTCGTCGTCGAACGGGTGTACATCGAGGCCGAGGATGTCGTGAGTCTGACGTTCGAGGCAGCGGATGGCGGGCCGCTGCCTGCTTGGAAGCCGGGATCGCACCTCGATGTGTTCCTGCCCTCGGGCCGTCAGCGGCAGTACTCGCTCTGCGGCAACCCGAGCGATCGCTTCCGCTATCGGATCGCCGTCCGGCGCATTGCCAACGGTGGCGGCGGATCCCGCGAGGTGCATGATGTGTTGCGTCCTGGCGACGCGGTGCGGGTGCGCGGACCGCGAAATGCATTCACGTTCATCGACGCGCCGTCCTATTTCTTTGTGGCGGGCGGTATCGGGATCACGCCGATCCTGCCGATGGTCAAGGCGGCCGATGCCGCCGGAGCCCACTGGAAGATGGTGTACCTCGGTCGATCGCGGGCGACGATGCCATTCCTCGGCGAGTTGGCGCGGCTGCGGCGCGGCGAGCTCGACGTCAGGCCCGACAGCGAATTCGGCATCCCCGATGTCGCCGAACTGATCACTCGGGCGCAGGCCGGTGCGGCGGTGTACGTGTGCGGTCCGCCGCCGGTGCTGGCCGTCGCGCAGCAGACGATGTTCACCGTCAATCCGACGGGTTCGCTGCACACGGAACGTTTCTCGGCGATCCCGGTCATGGACGGCAGGGAATTCGATATCGAGTTGGCACGCACCGGCACAACCATTCGGGTGCGAGCCGAGGAGACCGCACTCGCCGCGATCCGGCGCGAGCTTCCCGGCGCCGTCTACTCCTGCCAGCAAGGTTTCTGCGGCACCTGCAAGGTCGCGGTGCTCGCGGGCGACGTGGACCACCGCGACCGAACGCTGACCGCGGGTGAGCGCGACAACCACATGCTCAGCTGCGTATCACGCGCCGCGGGCGATCGACTCGTCCTCGACCTCTGATCGTGGCGCGAAAAGGAGACCCGCTGAGCATGGCCACCGATACTGAACACCGGCATATCGTGATCGTCGGGGCCGGTTTCGCCGGAATCGGTCTGGCGATAAAGCTGCGCGAAGCCGGATTCGACGATTTCACAGTTCTGGAACGTGCCGATGACCTCGGCGGCACGTGGCGCGCGAACACCTATCCGGGCTGTGCGTGCGACGTGCCATCGCACTTGTACAGCTACTCCTTCGCCCCGAATCCGAACTGGTCGCGCACCTATGGTCGACAGGAAGAGATCCTGGCGTACCTCCGTTCGGTGGCGCAACGACACGACGTGGTGCGCCACATCCGCTACAACGCGGAGATGCTCGATGCCCGGTGGGACGATGCCGAATCGCTGTGGCGCGTCAGCACCGTAAGCGGAGACTTCACCGCGGACTTCGTGATCTCCGCGACCGGGGTTTTCAGTGAGGCGAAATACCCGTCGCTGCCGGGGTTGGAGACGTTCCAGGGCAAGGCATTTCATTCATTGCACTGGGATCATGCGCACGATCTGACGGGGGAGCGGGTCGCGGTGATCGGCACGGGTGCCTCGGCCGTGCAGTTCGTGCCGGAGATCCAGCCCGAGGTCGGTGCGCTCACCCTGTTCCAGCGCTCGGCGCCGTGGATCGTGCCGCGCATGGACCGCAGGACGCTCGGCTTGGAACGGCAGCTGCTGCGCCGACTGCCCCTGGCGGGCAAGGCGATTAGAGGCGGTTTTTATACGTTGATCGAGGGCTTCGGGCTGATCGGGTTCGTGGACAATCGATTCCGGCACCCGTACGAACTACTCGGCAAGTGGCAGCTGCGCCGTCAGGTCCGCGACCCGCGGCTGCGCAAGGTGCTGACCCCGGACTACATGATCGGCTGTAAGCGGGCGATCTTCTCCGACGCGTACCTGCCCGCACTCGATCGCGACAATGTCGAGGTCGTCACCGACGGCATTGCCGAAGTGCGCGCGCACTCGATCGTGACGCGGGGCGGTGTCGAGATTCCGGTCGACACCATCATCTATGGCACCGGATTCGAGCCCGTCTCCGCGGCTTTCGGACGATTCACCGGACGCGATGGCCTTACCATCGCCGAACTGTACGAGGAGCGCCCGCAAAGCTATCTCGGCAGTGCCCTGTCGGGCTTCCCGAACTTCTTCTTCACGCTCGGGCCCTTCGGAGCGGCCGGGAACCAATCGGCGATCTACATGATCGAGTCGCAGATCGCCTACATCGTGGACGCTTTGCAGACAATGCGGGCCGCAGGTGCTCGCCGCGTCGAGGTGCGGCCGCAGGCGCAGGAGGCGTTCCTCGACGAGATGGCAGAACGAAGTCACTCGACGGTGTGGCTCACCGGCGGATGTCGCAGCTACTACCAGACACCGGACGGCCGCAATGCGGGCCTCTACCCGAACTGGAGTTTCGAATACCGCAGCCGCACAAGCCGATTCGACGCCGATGCCTATGAGGTGAGTGCCTGATGGATATCGGACAGCTCAACCCGCTGCGCTGGATCGGCGGCCCAGCATATGACGTGCGCGGCAAGGCGGTGCTGATCACGGGTGCCGGACAGGGCATCGGCCTGGAACTGGCGAAGAACCTGTACGCCCGCGGGGCCTCGGTCGCGTTGGTGGACATCGATGCGAGGGCCGCCCGCGCCGCGGTGCAAGCACTCGGTGCTCGGGCGTATGCGATCGCCGCCGATGTCGCGAATCGCGAGTCGATGGACGAGGCCATCGCGGCGACGGTGGCCAGTTTCGGCCGCCTCGACGTGGTGGTCGCGAATGCGGGTGTGGTCCCGCGTCCGGCGACATTGCGGACCATCGACGGCAGCGATTTCGACCGTGTCATCGGTATCAATCTCACCGGTGTGTTCAATACGGTGCATCCGGCTCTCGACCATGTCATCGCCGCGAAAGGTCATGTGGTGGTGGTTTCGTCGGCGGCCGCCTTCGCGCCCGGTATGGGCGGTGCGCCGTACATGATCAGCAAGGCGGGCGTCGAGCAACTCGGGCGTGCACTGCGGGTCGAACTGGCCGCGGTCGGTGCCACGGCGGGTGTGGCCTACTTCGGCGTTGTGCAGACGGCCATGACGCATGACACCCTCGACGAAGACGAGTTGGGGCGCGCACTCGGGGACATGCTGCCGTGGCCGCTCAATGTGCGGATCACCGCTGCCGAGGCCGCCGAGACCATTGCCGACGGCATCGGTCGGCGGGCCGCGCGGACCATCGCCCCCACCGGCTGGGAGCCGTACGCCCTGCTGCGCGGCGCGGTGAATGTGGTGCTGGACAACCGACTTGCCCGCGATGCCGGGGTGCAGGCGCTGGTCCGGGCGGTCGAAGCGCGCAACGGTCGGGCTGTATGAGCGTGTCCACTGACATGAAGGCCCCTCACCCACCCGGGTGAGGGGCCTTCATTGTTGCTGGATCAGGTGAATGTGGGGTGAGCCGACCACAGGATGACGAACGCGAGCATGCAGGTCGCGCTGGTGATGTGGTCGCGAAGGATGAGGCGGGCCAGGCGGGACTGCTCGGGGAGTGGGTCTATGCGAGAGCCGAGTCGGACCGCGTTGGGGACGGTGCGGAGGGCAGCCGGGGCAATTGCCGCGAGGGCCAGTACGAGTGCGAGAAGGGGGAGCCAGAGGGGATGGTGGCCGCGGAGTAGTTCGAATACCAAGCCAGCCAAGAGGATCAGCATGACCAGGGCGATCAGGGTGCTCATCGGGCGGGACGTGGTGGTGGCCCGGTGGTAGTAGGCGGTGATGGAATCCAGTACTTCGGTGGGTAATTCGGGCTCCGCGCGGTGGCGCAGGACTTGGGTGTCGAAGATCAAATCCATCCAGAGGATGGCCAGGAGGAATCCTCCGCACGTGGTGAGCATGGGGGGATGCTAGTGGCGGTAGGTTGCGGCCCGCTGGTGTCCAATACCGACGAGTTGGTTGTCCTCGTCGGCACCGGCGAGATCGTCTACGCCTGACCCCAAGAAACGAATCGAATTGCCCGCCGCTGGGAGAACAGTGCCCGACGATCCTGGTACCGCAAGGCGAGCATATCGACCAGGTCCTGGTACATGTCCGGTGTGACCAGGGTGCCGTGTAGAACCACGAGTGGCGGCCCGTACCCCCCCCGGGCCCGCGTCAGGTTCGCGCGGCTGACACTGCGAGCTGCGCCGCCAGTGCGGCGGCGGTTGCGGGGAACCGGTCGAGCAAGCCGGTTGCCTCGCTGTTTCCGGCCGGTCCGACCTCCTGCCAGCCGGCCTCGAGGCCGAGCAGTCCGGCGAGCGCGTCGCAGGCGGCGGGGTGGGCGGCCAGTAGTTCGGTGACCGGCCCGCGCGGTGCCGCCGCCACCGGCTTTGCGGCCGTGGTGAATTCGACCGACCAGGGCGGAACGAAGGCGTCCACGGCGGGGAGTGCGCCGGGGAAGGTGCGGCCCGCTTCGCGGACCAGTCCCGGGATCAGGCCGGCTGCCTGATCCTTCAGGGTGGTGATGAGCTTCGGCAGCCACGGCAGCAGAACCGTGTCCGGCAGCGTGCCGAAGGCTTTCGACAATAGCTCCACTACAAAGGGTTTCAATGCCGGAGCCGGGTCGATGGCCTGCACGAAACCGCTCACGTACTGCGGAACCGTCGGCAGTACCAGGGGATTGGCCAGCATCCCGTCGCACCGCTCGCGCAGCTCGGCCATGGTCAGCAGGCCGAGTTGGAACCGCGCCGCCCACAGCAGGGCCACCTTGGCCGGCGCCTCCGGATGCGATTGCAACACCGCCAATTCCAGCTGGGTGTGATCGCAGCCCAGCGACAGCGCAAGGTTCTCCATCCCGAACAGGAAGCCCAGCATGGCCGCCACCTGCGCCGGTCCGGTCTCCTCGGCGGCGAAGGCGGTGGGCAGCAGGGTGCAGTAGTGCGCGTACCCGGCCGTCACGAACCGTTCGCACCACGCCGGCAGGCCGGCTTCGGTGGAGCGGAAGTAGTTGAGCAGCAACCGGATACGCCGAAGCACGACGGGCGCATCGTCGACCGTTCGCTCGGCGGCGAGGAGGTCGACCGCGCGATTGCCCAGCTCGTCGGCGAGCCGGACCGATCCCAGATACACCAGCGCGTCCTCGACCGCGCCCAGCGCCACCGCCGCTGTCGCGTCCGGTGCGGCGACCGCACGCCGCAGGCGCTGCTCCAGCACCTGCTCCACCGACACGCCCTCGTAGCCGAGCTCCACCAGCGAGCGCTGGTATTTGCCGAGCCCGATATCCCAGCTCTCCTGGATCGAGATCGCACCCAGTCCGCGTGAACCCATGATGGGCCGCAGCGCGTCCTGTGGCAGCAATCTGCGCAGCAGCCACAGCAGATCCGAGCACGGCCGCAGGTCCGGATTCGCCTTCAGGTCCAGCAGCGCGCGTTGCAGTGTCCGCTTGGACAGATCCAGTCCCAGTGGTTCCAGCCGGTCGAGCACATCGCGCGCCAGCGGTGGCAGCGCGGCGTATCCGACCTGGCCGATGCGGTCGCCGCCGAGCAGGATTTCGCACAGCCGCCGCACATCACGCCGTCCCGGCACCCGGTCCTTCTCGACGCAGGTGACGGCCGCGTCCTGGAAGTCGTACGGCGTCGGACGGGCGCGATTGCGCAAGCCCGCCAGCAGGATCGAGGTCTCGAAGATGGCGATGGCGTCGGCGGTGCTGGCCAGGTACCCGTTGCGCCGGGCCAGCCGGACGATATCCACCGACCATTCCAGCAGTTCGGCCTCATCGAGTGGGTCCAGCACCGGCGGCCGGGACAGAAAACCCGAAAGCTGGTCCGTCACCTTGGCTTCCGGTTCCGCCGGCAGCAGCGACGGTTTCTTGGCGCGCTTCTTCGTGCCCTGTTGGCCCTCCAGCTGGAACGACTGCAATCTGCCGCGCCGCAATCCCTTTGCCCAGGTGGCCGCCGCGATCGACACCGCGCCGCCGGCCAGCCCGAACTGCGCCTCGATGGCGGAATGGCTGGACGGGATCAGCCCGTAGTGCCACTTGGTGGCCGAGCGCGACGAGATCTCGAACGCCGCGTCCGACTCCAGCCCGAACTGTTCGACCGGGCTGGCCGCATGGGCCGCGCCGCACACATACAACACCTGTGCCGGATCGATGTCAGTGGCGGCCAAGTGTTCCCGCATGCGGGTCCACATGTACCTCTCACGGTCCTCGTCCTCGACGGTGCTGCCGCGCCGCAGCCGCCGGAACAGGCTGCCGATCATCACCATGACCTGGCGGTAGGTGTCGTAATCGGCGTCCACGAGGGGCTGCTCCACGTACTGGTCCCACCATTCCGACCAGTGCCGGACCTTGCCGTGGTGCAGCAGGTGTTCTTCCAGTTCGGCGAAACGCGGTCGCAGATCACCGATTTCGATGCCGACCGCGGCGCCGTGCAGGCCCTCGTCCTCGGGCGGCTCGTCGTCGGCAGGTGTTTCCGACTCCGCCTTTTGGGGAGCCCACTGGAAGATGTGATCGGTGGACCGATCCACCAGCACCAGTTCGACACCCGGCGTATCGAGCGCATAGGCGATGGCCTGGTACTCGGCCGACGATTCGGTGATCGGCGCGACCACCGACAGCGGTGCCCATTCCGCCGGGAAACCCTCGACATCGGTGGCGAAGGCCTGCAAGGCGACCGGCAACCGGCAGTTGCGCAGTTCGTCCAGCAGCGGCCGCATGTCTTCGCACAGTTCCAGGTAGATGACGCTCGGCTGCTTTTCGCGCAGCCGCCGCACCATCGCCAGACCGGAGGCGGGTGAGTGGTGACAGACCGGGAAGATCTCCAGCCGCTCCGATAGCGCCCGGTCGACATCGTCGACCATGCCCGTCAGGATGTCGCCCGCCGCCCCCATTCCGGCGAACGCGACGGCGGCGTCCGCCAATTGATCCCGCAGCGCGGCAAAGGTATTCGGCGTGGACCGGGTATCGGAGACGATCACGACAGCCTCGCGATGGCCGCCCGGCCGCCCTCCAGGAATTCACCCCAGGCGGCATTGCCCTTCTTGTCCTTGTTGCGTGGCTCGACCACGCCGTGCAGGTACTTGTTGAGAATGGCCAGGTCCTCGGGCGTGCGCCGGGCCAGGGACCCGACCAGCGAACCGGCGAGGGTCTCGGCGCGCAATTCCTTCGCACCGAAGAACTGGCTGTGCAGGATGGCGTCCTCGAGCACACCGATCTGCTCGGCGGTGGACAGCGCCGACTCCAGCTTATCGTCGTCGCTGGTGGCGGCGGCCGCGGCGGCGCGCAGATCGGCGAAGCTCTCCAGCAGGATGTCCAGCAGCGTGGGTGGCAGTTCCAGTTCGAGGGAATGGCGGCGCAGCAGTTCCGCGGTGCGGAAACGCACGATCTCCGCCTCGCTCTTCTTGTTGGACACCACCGGAATGCGCACGAAGTTGAAGCGCCGCTTGAGCGCCGAGGACAGGTCGTTCACACCCCGGTCGCGGCTGTTGGCGGTGGCGATGATGGAGAAGCCCGGCTGCGCGAACACCACATTGTCGTCGTCGAGCTCGGGGATGGAGACGTACTTCTCCGACAGGATGGAGATCAGCGCGTCCTGCACGTCGCTGGTGGAGCGGGTGAGCTCCTCGAAGCGGCCGATCACGCCCTGCTCCATGGCGGTCATGATCGGGGACGGGATCATCGACTCCCTCGACTGCCCCTTGGCGATGACCATGGAGATGTTCCACGAGTACTTGATGTGGTCCTCGGTGGTGCCGGCGGTGCCCTGCACCACCAGTGTGGAATTGCGGCTGATGGCCGCGGCAAGCAGCTCGGCCAGCCAGCTCTTGCCGGTACCCGGATCACCGATGAGCAGCAGACCCCGGTCCGAGGCCAGGGTGACAATGCTGCGCTCGACGAAGCTGCGGTCGCCGAACCACTTCTGTTCCACCTCGCGGTCCAGTCCGTCCGCGCGTTCGGAGCCGAGAATGAACAGCCGCACCATCTTCGGGCTCAGCCGCCACGCGAACGGCTTGGGGCCGTCGTCGATGGACTCCAGCCAATCCAGTTCTTCGGCGTACTTGACCTCGGCGGGGGCGCGCAAAACGTCGTTCATGATGGCTGTCTCCTAGTCGAGAAAGTTCTTGAGTTCGTGCACGAGCTTCTGGATGCGTCCGGAAATCACCGGGGTGCCAAGGTTTTTGAACCGTTCACGGAACCACGGGTTGACGCTCTGGTGGCCGGAGCTGTTCACCGAGCCGACCGGGATGAGCTTCACCCCGGAGCGGTGCACCGCCTCCATGGCCTCGAACAGCGGCTGGGAGCGGTCGAACTCGTAGAAGTCTGAAATCCACACCAGCACAGTGTTTTTCGGGTCGGTTATCTTGGGCTGGGCCATGGCCATGGCGACCGGGCCGTCGTTGCCGCCGCCGAGATTGGTGCGCAACAGCACCTCGAACGGGTCGTGCACCCACGGGGTGAGATCCAGGGCGCGGGTGTCGTAGGCGATGAGATGTACATCCACCTTGGGCAGGCCCGCGAAGATCGACGCCAGAATGGTGCAGTTCACCATGGAGTCGACCATGGAACCGGACTGGTCCACCACCACGATCATGCGGGCGGGGACGGTGCGCTTGGCGGTCTGGCGGTAGTAGAGCCGGTCGACGTACAGGCGCTCGTCCTGGGGGTTCCAGTTGGGCAGGTTCTTCCAGATGGTCCGGTCCACGTCCAGGTTGCGCAGGATCCGCTTGGGTGGGACCGAGCGGTCGACGGTGCCGACGCTGGTCTGCTGCACCTGGGTGCGCAGGACTTCGGCGACCTCGTCGATGTAGCGGCGGATGAGGCGTTTGGCATTGACCAGGGCCACGCCGGACAGATTGTGTTTGTCGCGCAGCAGTTGTTCGATGAGCGACATGCTCGGGGTGAGCTGGGCGGCCAGGTGCGGATCGGCCAGCACTTCGCGCAGCCGCATGCGGGACACCAGTTCGCCTTCCAGACCGGTGAGCACGCCTTGTACGGCGCCGGCCTGCTCCTCACCCAGGCAGCGGCGCAGCCAAGTGGCATCGGACTGCCAGCCCGCCAGCTGGGTGGCGCTGACCTGACCGGAGCCGGTGGCGAAGACGTTCAGCAGCAGCTTGGAAACCAGTGCGGCGGTGCGGATATCGGCCGCGCCGACGGGCCGGGGCGAAGCGGCTTCCGCCTCGTCCTCGGCTGTGGAGTCCACGGTCTCGGCTGTGGAGTCAACTGTCTCGGAGAAGTCGAGGCCTTCGAACTCCGCCTTCATCTCCGGATAGCGTTGCACCACATTGTCGATGGAAATGCCCGGATCGAGCACGGCCAGCGGCAACCCCAGATCGTCGACGATGCCCGCGCTCGCCTGTTCCAGCGTCGGTTGCTGATCCGCATTGAAGACGCCGGCCAGTAGACGCCAGTACAGGATCTGGCGTCGCGTCTCATGATTCGGCCCACCCGTCACCCGACCGCCACCTCCCATGGAATCGCTTCGCGATGCTGTAGTCATTTCCGCAGCAACCGTCCCGCACGTTCACGCAACACCGCCACGGCATCGCCCGACTTGGCCTGTGCCTTGGCGACTTTCGGATCGGTCGGGCCGAGCGCCCAATCACCGTTGTGGAAGGCGGTGAGTGCGCTCTTGACCTTGCGCCGCACGGCCAGCGGTCGCACCGACCAGCCGCCGGCATCCCAGCGCAGCAATCCGATCATGGTGCTGGAGCCGGTCACCCCGGCCGGAGTGAGCGGACCGGCGGACGGCAGCGCGTCCAGTTCCACCCGAATCCGCTGCTCACCCAACTCCAGCGCACCGTCGCGGAACCGATACCCCTCGAGCAGAACCGGTTCGGCGATGTGCACCGGATCGCGATTCAGCGGCGCGACGGCCGGGGCCTGCGCCTGCGGCAGCTGCACAGTGGCGGTGACGAACGGATCGGCGGCATCTCCGGCCTTGGCCTGATCGTCATTCCACAGCAGGTCACCGGTCGCGGTCAGCGGCATCTCGGTGAGCTCCAGCGCGCGCTGCTCGGCCAGCGCGGTGAGCAACTGTCGATGCGCGCCCAGCAACTGCCAAACCGCGGGGCCCACAATGGTATCCACCTTGGCCGCCGTCACCGACACCACTACCCGGCGGGCCGGTGTGCCCGCGACCTCCAGCACGCCGTGCACCTGTACCTGCACCGCGGTCCCGTGTTCGTGCACGTCCACGCCCAGTGGCAGCAGGCGACCCGAAACCGGCTCGCTCGTCGCGGATTCCGCGCCGCGCCAGGACAGCAGCAGGGCGCGCGTCCAGAGATCGGCCCAGCGTCGCGCGGGCACCCGGTCCATGGTGGCGATCGGCGCGCAAGCGCCCAGTTCGGCGGTGAAGCCGTCCAGCAGCATCGCCAGCCGTCGCAGCGCGGGTTCGGCCAGCAGCGACTCTACGGTTTGATCCGCGGCTGCCACCAGGTCGTGGTCCACGCCGCGCCATCCGGCGATGGCCAGTTCGCCCAGCCAGGCGCGGGAACCCGTCACGAGTGGGCTCGGGGTGGCTTGATCCGGTTCAATTGACCACTCGGATCGATTGCGGCCCATGGCCGTATCGGCTTGGTCGACCAGTGCGTCGTGCACCGCGCCCAGCAGGGCGGCCCGGGCGGCGGCCAGCGCTGACAGCTCGTCCGTGCCGATTGCCCCCGTGCTCACCTTCGACACCGCCGCCGTAACCGCCTCGGCCAGTGGCGAACCCGCCACGGCCGCGGCCAGCGCCGCCAGTGCCGCGCTCTGCGGTTCGGAAACCCGGGCGAAGCCGTTGACCAACGCGGTATCGAAGCCGCCCACCGCGTCCAGGGCCGCCGCGACGCCGTCGGGCGTAGCCGCCAGCGCGGCCAGTTGTACAGCCTGCATCAGCGACCCACCCCCGCCGGGAACCAGTGCAGTTCCGGGATCGGCGTCGCGCTACCCGGCAGTTCCAGGTAGGTCAGATGCCGCAGGAACCGGCTGAACACCGCGGCGGCCGGAGCGGGGTCGCGAGTTCCATTGAGGCAGTGCGCGAGTCGGGTGCCCTCGGGGACCTCGACACGCAGGAACCGCGCCACCCGGTCCTCCCCGTACTGGAGCACAGCTTCTTCGATGAGTGCGTCCAGATGCTTGCAGACCCACCCCTGGTTCAACCCGCCGCACGGCCGGTTGTTATTGGTGCTACAGCTCAGCCCATGCGTCCCCGCGGTCACCGACGCCACGTACACGCGTGAAATATCGGAGCCACTCGACACCACGCCCTGGAGGCGTCCGTCGGCCAGCTCCACGAACGGCACCTTGTTCAGTTTGCGCGGCGCGACGGCGGGCAAAACCCGCACGACAGAAGCGCTTTCCCAAGCCGGTTCATCCGGCGTGGCACTCGGATTCGAGGCCATCGTTCTCCCTCCCGGTCGATCACGATGCGCCCAAGATAGGTGACGGCACCGACAAGTGCCGTCCCATCCTCGAATCGGCTGGTGAAGAACACTTCCGCGTCGGCTTCCAGGCCCACCCGGCGGCGATGGCGACCGTCATTAACTGAGCGCGCGCCGCACACGAGGCGGTCCTATTCCGGTTCCCTGCAACGCAATTGCGATGCGAGTGCATCAGCGACCGCGCCGACCGGCTAGAGGCGATGATGGCGATCGCGAACGAGATCAGCCGGGCCGGGTGATCACGATCAGTGTCGTTCGAACGAGCCGCCGATGCCGCGGTCGATACCGCGTGCCGCCTGCTGTGGCTTCCGACCGTGCGCAAGCGGGCTTTCTGCCGACTCAGGCTGATCGTTTTGTCGATTGCCGGGGGGTGTGCAGCGGACAGGTCGTCCGACGGTTGACCCTGACGCAGGGTCAACCTCTCAGCATGGTTGGCATGACTACGGAAACCATTGCGATGCGGCACTTCACGGTTCACCACGACGGTGTCACGATCCCGGTGTCGCGCGGCGGCGAGGGACGACCGCTGGTCCTGTGCCCTGGGCTTACTTCGACACAGGCCGAACTGCACGAACTCATCGAGCTGCTACGGCACGACCACGACGTGGTGACCTTCGATCTCCGCGGCCATGGTCTTTCCTCGGCCGCCGACCGGTACTCCTTCCAGGCGTTCCTCGGTGATCTCGCCGCCGTGATGGCGGAGATTCGACGCCTCGACCTGCCCTCGGCGCCCGTGCTCGTGGGCCACTCACTGGGCGCGGACCTGATCGTGCACTATGCCGCCGAATGTCCTGACATCGTCGCCGAGCTCGTTCTCATCGACGGGGCGAACCCGGTGCCCGAACCCTTCGTCACCGAGGCCGACCTGCCGGAGTTCCGCGCAATGCGGGAGAACCTGGCGACGCAACTCGAGGCCGACCGGGGCACCGCGCGTCAGGTGTTGCTTACCGCACAGGCATTCCTCGACCTGGATGTCGAGATCGAAGTGGTTCGGTCCGGAATCCTCGACCGGTACCGGCGGATCGACTGTCCGGTCACCATGATCATGTCGAGCTCGATGGCCGGCGACAGCGGCGAAGGGCGGGCACCGTGGCGCAACCAGAACTGGCGCGCTGGTATCGAGCGGCTCGTCCGCGAGCGGCCGCATATCTCCACCTGCTGGATCGACGCCGGTCACGGGCTCGTTATTACCCACGCCCCGGAAATCGCCCGGATCATCCGAAGCGCACAAGGCCCGGCGGGCCAAGCGGCCTCGTAAACAGCTCTCAGGCCCAGGAGACTGATCCGATGCTGACGATCGGCGAGTTGGCGTCCTACGCCGGAGTGACGGTGCGGGCGGTGCGGCACTATCACGCCAAGGGGCTGCTGCCGGAGCCAGAGCGGGACCACTCCGGTTATCGGCGGTACGACGCCGGCGCCGTGGTCGAATTGATCAAGATTCGGATCCTCGCCCAGGCCGGAGTCCCGCTGGCGCGCGTGCGGGAGCTGCTGCAGGCCGACCCGGAGGGGTTCGCAGCGGCGGTCGCAAACATCGACGACCGGCTACAGGCGGAGATCCGAGAGCGGCAGCGGCACCGCGAGCGGATCGCCCGTCTCGCCGCCGGCGACAACCTAGCGCTGCCACCAGAAGTCGTCGAGTTTCTCGACCGACTGCGGGCACTCGGGGTCGACGAGCGGATCGTCCAGGTCGAACGCGACGGCTGGATCCCGCTGGCCGCACACTCACCCGAACAAGTCCCGGAGCTGATGGCACGCAAGGGCAAGCAGATCGCCGACCCGCGGTTCATCGACTTCTATCTCACCCTCGGCCAGGCTCTCGACTGCACCGACGACGACCCGAGGCTGGTCGAGCTGGCCGACAGGACGGCCGCCTACATCACGCAGATGGTCGACGAGCAGGGCGAAGACTATGTCGGCGGCGGCATCGACCCACCGCTCGCCAAGCTGCTGGACACACTGGCGCTCGATACCACGCCGCAGGTAGGTCGGCTGATCGAACTGTTGACGAAGCGAGGCTGGACCGGCTGGACCAAGCTCGAGCGCGTGGACCCAACATAAGCCGCGGCCCAACCCAACGCTCTGCCACCTAGGTGACACAGCCGTCCTCGCTACCCACGACCTGCGTCACCTGGCGCGCCCTCACGTCGCTACCGCCTCTGTCGTCACAGCGAGCTGTGTCCCAGTGGAATTTACGTCGGCTGCGGTGTCCGACGACGGGCTGCCGGTTTGTCCCCAACGGGTTCCTACGCCCCGTTCGAGGGCGCTCGTGTCCCGCTGTGCGAACCGGGCGGTCCTGCCGTTCTACCTGCGGAAATGAAGAAGGTGTGAACCGCCTCCATCGGGAATCGGTTCACACCTTCTTATAGGGGTGAGTGACGGGACTCGAACCCGCGACAGCCAGGATCACAACCTGGTGCTCTACCAACTGAACTACACTCACCATCGCCGGTGAATTACCAGCGCGCTCGATATTAGCGTGTCAACCCCTCGAGTCCCTAATCGGTTTCTGACGTGCCGTTTTGTCCGCCCTGCTCGGCGTCCTTCGCGGTTCCGCTCAGTTCGTTCGCAATGGCGGCGATCTCTGCTGTCGACGGGCCGGGGGTGGGGACGAAGGCGGTGCGTCGGTAGTACTCCAACTCGCGGATGGACTCCTTGATATCGCTGAGGGCGCGGTGGGTGAGCCCCTTCTCCGGCTGGCCGAAGTAGATGCGCGGGTACCAGCGGCGGCACAGCTCTTTGATCGAGCTCACATCGATCATCCGGTAGTGCAGATGCGAATCGAGCGCGGGCATATCGCGGGCAATAAAGCCACGGTCGGTCGCGATCGAATTGCCCGCCAGCGGGACCGTGCCCGCGGTCGGGGCGTATTCGCGGATGTAGTCGAGCACCTGCTTCTCGGCGTCGGCGAGGGTCACGGTGGAGCGGCGCACCTCGTCGGTGAGGCCGGAGCGCGCATGCATATCGGCGACCACCTGCGGCATGGCGGCCAGGGCCTCGTCATCGGCGTGAATGACGATATCCACGCCCTCACCGAGAATATTGAGGTCGCTGTCGGTCACGAGCGCGGCCACCTCGATCAGCTTGTCGCTGTCCAGGCGCAGGCCGGTCATCTCGCAATCCATCCACACCACGTATTTATCGGACACCAGAGCAACCTTAGCTGTGTTTATCGGCGATGCCTTCGGCATCGGCGGATGCTCGCCCTCGCATTGCTCGAAACCGGCGGCTATGCCGGTGCTTTCTGCGTAATAAGTGCACGTCACCAGCGGGTTGGGCCGGCTCGACCGCGGGGGCGGCGATAGAGTTTGTATGAGATCGGCGTAGGCGTTTTCGGCATGACAGCTAACACTGCGGAAGCAGTGCGGAGTCAGACCAGACGGAGGACGCGCGATGAATACAGGATCGCGGAGCGATTCGATCGGGGGTGGTCGGGAGCCGGGTGGGCCGACCCCTCAGGAGAAGGCGGCCGCGGCCAGGAAGGCAGCCGAGGAGGCGGCGCGCATCGCAGCGGAGGCGGCCGCGGCGGCCGAAGCCGCTGAGCGCGAGTTGGCAGAGCAGGAGGCGTCGACCGCGACCACCGATCCGAATGCGGCGCAGGCCGGTGCCGCGCAGTCGAGAGCCGCCGCGACGGCCGAGACGGCGGCCGCCAGTGCCGCGGCGGCCGAAACCGCGAAGGCGGCGGCAGACGAAACCGCCAGGGCCGCAGAGCAATCCGTGGCTCAGCAGATCGCCGCCGGGTACGCGTTCGACGGAGTCGCGCTGGAGCTGGGCACCATTGTCGTCGACGGCGCCGTCGATTCGACTGCGCGCGTACGGATTCCGATGCGCACCATGAACCGACACGGTCTGGTTGCCGGTGCGACGGGTACCGGTAAGACGAAGACGTTGCAGGGCATTGCCGAACAGCTCTCCCGGGCCGGTGTGCCCGTGGTGCTCGCCGATATCAAGGGTGATCTTTCGGGGCTCGCGCAGGCGGGTAAGGCGAATGACAAGCTCAGCGCCAGAGCGACCGAAACCGGCGCGGCGGGCTGGGCGCCGTCCGCATTTCCGACCGAATTCGTCTCGCTCGGGACCGGCGGAGTCGGGGTGCCGATCCGCGCGACCATCACCGCATTCGGACCGGTGTTGCTCAGTAAGGTGCTCGGCCTCAACGAGACTCAGGAATCCACGCTCGGGCTGATCTTCCACTGGGCGGACAAGGCGGGGCTCGGCCTGCTGGATCTGAAGGATCTGCGTGCGGTCATCACCCATCTCACCAGCCCGGAGGGTAAGGAAGATCTCAAGGGCATCGGCGGCGTTTCGGTGGCGACCGCGGGTGTCATCCTGCGTGCGCTGGTGAATCTGGAGGCCGACGGCGGCGATACATTCTTCGGTGAGCCCGAACTGGATCCGACGGATCTGCTGCGCACCGCGGGCGGCCAGGGTGTGATCACGCTGTTCGAACTCGGCGCCCAGGCGGCCCGGCCGGTAATGTTCTCCACCTTCCTGATGTGGGTGCTCGCCGATCTGTTCCAGACCCTGCCGGAGGTCGGCGATGTCGAAAAGCCCAAGCTGGTCTTCATTTTCGATGAGGCACACCTGTTGTTCGCCGATGCCTCGAAGGCATTCCTGGAGCAGGTGGAGCAGACGGTCAAGCTGATCCGATCCAAGGGGGTGGGCGTTTTCTTCTGCACTCAACTGCCTACCGATATCCCGAATCCGGTGCTCTCCCAATTGGGCGCGCGCATTCAGCACGCACTGCGCGCCTTCACCCCGGACGATCAGAAGGCGCTGTCAAAGACGGTGCGCACGTATCCGAAGACCGGGGCCTACGACCTGGAGAAGGCGCTCACCTCGCTGGGCACCGGTGAGGCGATCGTGACGGTGCTCTCGGAGCAGGGCGCCCCAACTCCCGTGGCGTGGACCAGGATTGCGCCACCGCGCTCGCTCATGGACACCATCGGCGATGAGCAGATCAAGTCGCGAGCGCTGTCCAGTGCGCTATCCGCCAAGTACGGCCAGACCATCGATCGAGAGTCGGCCTACGAGATACTCGCCGCAAAAGTCGCTGCGGCACAACAGGAAACGGAGCCAGTTCCGGCACCCGGCCGTGCCCCGAAAGAGGAGGAGTCGGCGGCCGAGCGAATCATGCGGAATCCGGCGGTGAAGAGCTTCCTGCGTTCGGCGGCCACCGCCGCCGGGCGCGAGATCAGCCGCAGCATTTTCGGCACCCGTAAGCGCTGAGGGGCGCCACCCGGGTGGAAATCCGGACTCGTTGTTTGCCGTCGGCGGGTCCAGTCATTTTCGAGTAGCCGGTACTCGATACATCGTCGCTGGTCAGCGCTATTTTCGCGGTGGTGTTCGGGGCGGAGACAGTTAAGGAGTCGTCATGCCTACCGCAAACTTCGGGACCAAAAACGATCCCGGTTTCCCATTGCAAGAAAGTCCGGACCTGATCGCGGTCCGAACCCAGAACAAGCGCCCGATTCCTCGCTCCATCGGATCGGTCCGCACACCGCTGAGCGGTGAACTCGATGACGCGGCACTGGTGGTGTCCTATCCCGAGGCGGGCGTGCAGGTCTATCGGGTGCCGCCCGATTCGCGGTCGATCGCCGCGCGCAAATCGGTGCTGGCCGCCGCGCCGGAGGTGCGTTTCGCCGGTCACGTGCTCGTGGATCCGGTGAGCAAGGAGCCGGTGCTCTACACCGAGAACATCTTCGTGAAGTTCACCGACGACGCGAAGCCCGAGCAGTGTCGCAGGGTGCTCGACGAGGCGGGTCTGCGGATCAAGGAAACGGTGACCTATGCGACCAACGCGTATTTCACCAGCGCGGCCGAGGGGACCGGGCAGCAGGTGTTCGATATCGCGAACGGGCTGCTGAGCCGTGACGATGTCGTCTACTGCCATCCCGAGCTGATCCGGCGTCGCTCCCGCAAGACGATCTTTCCGCAGCAATGGCATCTGAAGCCGACCACCATCGGCGGCGTGGCGGTGAACGCGCACGCGAATGTGGAAGCGGCCCATGCGATTACGCGCGGCAATGGCATCACGATCGCGCTCATCGACGACGGTGTCGATATCGACCACCCGGAATTCGGTGGGGCGGGCAAGGTGGTCGCACCGCGCGACGCGACCCTGCAGACCAGCAATCCGCGCCCGCGCGATTCGAACGGGACCGGACCTCGGGACGGCGATAATCACGGCACCGCCTGCGCGGGTGTCGCCTGCGCCGATGGCACGATCGGTGCCTCCGGCGTGGCACCCGCCGCCCGGCTGATGCCGATTCGGCTCGCCTCCGAACTCGGATCCCAGGCGGAGGCGCGCGCCTTCGTGTGGGCGGCCGACCACGGCGCCGATGTCATCTCGTGCAGTTGGGGCCCCGCCGACGGCGTCTGGTTCCGACCGAACGACCCGGCCCACAATCAGGTGGTGCCGCTACCGGCCAGCACGCGATTGGCGATCGAGCATGCGGTGACCAATGGCCGCAATGGCAAGGGATGCGTCGTGCTGTTCGCCGCGGGCAATGGCAACGAGTCCGTCGACAATGACGGTTACGCGAGTTTCCCGAAGGTGATCGCCGTCGCGGCCTGCAACGACACCGGAAAACGCAGTGTCTACAGCGATTTCGGCAAGGCGGTCTGGTGCGCGTTCCCGAGCAGCGACTTCGGGCATCCGCCGTTCCATCATCCCGACGCTTTGACACCCGGTATCTGGACCGTCGACCGGCACGGTGCCGCCGGGTACAACGTCGGCACCACCGATGACGGCGATGCCGCCGGAAACTTCACCAATAGCTTCGGTGGTACGTCGAGCGCATGCCCCGGGGCGGCCGGTGTCGTGGCGTTGGTGCTGTCGATGCACCCGGATCTCGCGTCACAGGAGGTCAAGGACCTGTTGAAGCAGTCATGCGACATGATCGATCCGCAGCACGGCGGGTACGGCGCGGACGGGCACAGCGCCAAGTACGGCTTCGGTCGTCTCAATGCGCTCACCGCGGTGCAGACGGCGAAGAAGCTGCGTGGGCCGAACTGAGCGTCAGGTCACGCTGCGCAGGGAGCGTTCCACCATGTCGAAACCGTAATCGAGATGGGCTCGTGAACTCGTGGCGCGGTCCAGCTCGCGCGCCGCATCGCCGGGCCGCGCTGCCGCGGTGCGCGAGGCCGGATTGCGTCGCCGTCCCGCTGACTGCCGCGTCCCTGCCTGGTGCGGTTCGTTTTCTGATTGGACCGGCGGCGCGGTCAGTTGCCGATATCGCGGAGGAGTAGATCGGCAATGGTTTCGCGGCGGACCAGTTGGCGGGCGCGCCCTTTGTGCACCGCGATGATCGGTGGACGGCCGACGCTGTTGTAGGACGAGGCGAGGCTGTGGTGGTATGCGCCGGTACACGGCACTGCCAGCACCTCGCCGGGACGTAGGTCGGCGGGCAGACGGATATCGGTGGCCAGCACATCGCCCGCCTCGCAGTAGCGACCGGCCACCGTCGCGGTCATCTGTGGACCGCAGGTATGCCGATTGGCAACGACCACTTCGTAATTCGCGCCATAGAGCGCCACGCGGGCGTTATCGCCCATGCCGCCGTCGACGGTGACGTAGGTCCGTCCGCCGTCGATGTGCTTGACCGACAGCACCCGATACAGCGTGACCCCGGCGCGCGCCACGATGGCGCGGCCCGGTTCCATGGCGATATTCGGGCGCGGGAAGTGGTGTCGCGCGCAGCCTGCGTCGAGGGCGTCGTCGATGATGTCGGCGAGTTCGGCCAGATTCATCTCGGCGTCGCCGCTGCGGTAGGCGACCGCATGTCCGCCGCCCAGGTCGAGGTCGGTGAGGATGCGACCGTAATCCTGGCGGACCCTTGCCATTTCGCCGATCATCCGCCGCACCGCCTCGCCGTAGTGGTCCGGATCGTAGATCTGGGAGCCGAGGTGGCAGTGGAAACCGATCAGCTCGAGGTTCGGCATGCGCATAACGCGTTCGATCGCTTCGGTAGCCATCTCGCCGCCGATCGGGAAACCGAATTTCTGATCCAGCACACCGGTTTTCACCGCCGGATGCCCGTGCACATCGATGCCGGGAGATAGTCGGAGCAGTACCTGCTGTGGCCGGGTGGCCAGCGCGGAGAGCAGGGTGATCTCGGTCAGCGAGTCGACCACGATCCGGCCGACGCCGCTGCGAACGGCGGCATCCAGCTCATCATAGGATTTTCCATTGCCGTGCAGGACGATCCGCTTCGGATCGACACCGGCCGCGAGAGCGATGGCCAGCTCGCCCGCCGAGCATACATCCACCGAAAGTCCTTCTTGGGTAACCCATTCCGCGACCGCCCGAATCATCAACGCCTTGCCCGCATAGATGATCTCGGCCTCCGGGAAGGCCTTCTTGTAGGCGCGGCAGCGGGCACGCACCTCCTGCTCGTCGAGTACGTAGGTGGCGGTGCCGTACTGGTCGGCGATGTCGGCGAGGGCGACCCCGCCGAGGGTGATTCTGCCGTCGCCGTCGTAGTGGGTATCCCGCGGCCAGACCGCGGAGTCGAGGCGCGAAGGCATTCCCGACCGTAGCGACGGGAAGATTTCGAGCAGCGTCACGTGGATTCTCTCCTCGGTGTGCCCCCGCTTTCTCTCCATGCGGGGCCGACTTCAGGACTACGCCGCTTCCTATTGACCATGGGAAATGCTGACAGTTCCTTGACGCACCCGAGTTGGTTCCTGACGGGTTGCTGACCGATGCGGCAGTGCGCTGTTGCCTGGCCCGCGCTCGCGCTGGGCCGGGCCTGATCCGACGTTACCGCCGGTGCATGGCTCGGCTTCCTGCCGCCCGACAGTGCTGCTGGACATCCTGCGCGCGGAACTGATCGCGGAACCGGCCACAGTGGACCTGACCTCGTGGTGGCTCGGCGCGAGGGTGTCAACCGGCGGCGTCTGTCACCACTTCGGGTCAAAAGTGAGTTTGCTGGCTGCCGCCTACAGCGCGTTCTACGGGACGCGGCGCATCTCGTCGCAACGACGCTGGAACTCGGACCGCGGGGCGTGCGGTCCGGGTCGGGAGTGGTTCTGGTCGGTCAGGGCACGCGGTTACGTCCGCTGACCCTGTCGGCACCCAAGCCGATGCTGCCCACGGCCGGGCTGCCGTTCCCGTCACGGTTGACGCGTGCGGTCGGCGGGTCAGGACAACCAAGACGCACCGGCTGTGGTCGGCGCAGCACAGGAACAGTGGGTGCGCGACGTCTCCGCCGACCGGATCTTCGAACTTGGGCCGTGTGCGAGGTCATGCCTGCGGCCTCATCGGGTGGTGACCGCCAAGCGTTCGCAGCGGCTCGGGGTCTTCAGCCGCCGAGCTTCTTGTAGAACGCACCGGCGATCGGGGCGGTGAGGGAGCGGGGGCCGTATTGGCCTGCGACGCTCATGCCCTTGCTGATCAGGCCCGGGACCACACGCATCTTGTTGCGGGCCAGGGCGTCGATGGAAATCTTGGCGGTGTATTCCGAGGTGACCCACATGAAGTCGGGGACCATTTTGTCGACGATGGAGGCCTCGGTCGGATCCGGGGTTTCGGTGCGGACCGGGCCGGGGGCGAGCAGGGTGACGTGTACGCCCGAGCCCTTCAATTCGCCGCGCAGCGATTCGGAGAAGGTATTGGCGAAGGCCTTGCTTGCCGCATAGGTCGCATTGTTCGGAATCGGCATATTGCCCGCCGCCGACCCACTGATCAGGATCCCGCCACCACCCCTTGCGATCATCCCGGGCAGCACGGCCAAGGTGAGATCGTGCACCGCGACGGCGTTGAGCTCCATCTGGTCGCGCTCATAGGCCGGATCGAGTTCGGCAACCGCGCCGAATGTGGCAATACCGGCGTTATTGCAGAGGATCGAGATATTGCGAGCGGCCAACTCCTCGACCAGCGGCGCCCGTGCGCTGCGGTCGGATAAATCAATCGCGCGCACCTCAGCGGTAATGCCGTGCGCCAGCGTCAGCCGCTGTGCCAGCTCGTTCAATACCTCCCCACGCCGCGCAACCAGGATCAACGAATACCCGCGAGCAGCAAGTTCAGCGGCCAGCGCCGTACCGATGCCGGACGAGGCGCCGGTAACGACCGCGCGATTCTCAGAGGTAGGAGAGGGCAAGCTCACGAGTGGAGCCTAGGGGATAGGACCAGAAGATGATCTCAGCGCCCATCCCTGCCCCGGATCGGCAAGCCCCACAGGATTCAGAACCCGGCAGTCAGCCCGAGAGCACCGGGCAGGTTCGACTACCGACACAGTGGTGAGGATCGCCCGGGATTCGAACGAAGCCTCACCACTGTCCATGACCAGGGGGCCAGGATCTCAGTCGAGCACGGCGAACGCCTCGACCTCGACGAGCACATCGGGCTCGAACAGGTAGTCGACGCCGATCGCCGACAGGGGCGGCAACGGCTGCGGTATTCCGAGTTCGTCTGCGACGCACTCGATTCCTGCGACGAAGTCGTGGTACTTGTCCGGGCTCCAGTGCGTGACGAAGAACCGCAGACGCACCACGTCGGCGAAGCTTGCCCCGGCCCCGGCGAGGCCCCGTGCGGTGTTGCGCAGTGCGTGCGCGACCTGACCGGTGAGGTCACCTGTCGCGACAGGGTTGCCGACGGCGTCGCGCGCGATCTGGCCGGCCACGTGCACGTGGCGAGTACCCGTGCTGATCGAAACATGGTGGTACGGAACAGGAGTGAACATGCCCTTCGGGGTCAGCAGCTGTACTGCCATGGGTGTCCCTTTCGCTATCGGAGTAGGTATCCGATGTCTACCTGGTACTCCAAGGGAACTTCAACGAGACTAGGTGTCATGCCGGAAACCGCTCCACCACATTCGGACAGCCCTCAGCTCACCGAGCAACACCGCGAGCTGCTCGACCACGTGCTCGACAAGTGGTCACTCCAGATCCTCGACGCACTGTGCGAACGAGGCCCGCTGCGCTTCAACGAGCTCCGTCGAACGATCCCCGCCGTGACGCAGAAGTCACTCACCGCCGCACTCCGGCGCCTGGAGCGCAACGGGATGGTCGAGCGCGTCATCACAAGTACGCGACCGGTCGCCGTCGAGTACCGCCTCACGTCCCTCGGACGGTCGTTGCAAGACCTCATCGACGCACTGCTGCACTGGGCCACAACCACACTGCCCGACGTCGAGCGCGCCCGCACGCGCTTCGACGACCGGGCTCGAGCTGAAGAAATGCCATCCCGGCTGCCCGGACAGGGGCGGCTCTGAAATCGCCTCGCCCGAGTTCGCCTCGTCCGGTACGATCGCGGGACTGTTTTCACTGCGGGGAGCCCATGGGGTTCACCTGGTCTCCCGGCAGTTCCCCAGGCTGAGAGCAGGTTTCGCTAATGGCATGTCGTATCAGTGAGCTCGTGCTCGGTTGCCGCGACCCTGAGGTGCTGGCGCGGTTCTGGTGCGAGGTACTGGACTTCGTCGTGCTCGATCGGGAGGACGACGGCACGCTGGAGATCGGGCCGCGCGAAGGGTTCGGCGGTCCGCAGCCGACGATCATCCTCAGTCGCAGGGATGAGCCGGAGCCGGGGAAATCCCGGCTGCACATCGACGTCAACCCCACCGACCGCGATCAGGACGCCGAGCTCGAACGCCTGCTGAAGCTCGGTGCGCGCCCGGCCGACATCGGCCAGACCGGGCAGGAGCAGTGGCATGTCCTGGCCGACCCGGAAGGTAATGAGTTCTGCCTGCTCAAGGCCCGCCTCAACCCACTCTGATAGGTCGCGCCTCGACACCGGGTACCCGGCCGGTGAGCTGCTAGAGCCGGGCGGCCAGGCGCGTGCCCTGGTCGATTGCGCGCTTGGCGTCGAGTTCGGCTGCCAGGTCGGCGCCGCCGATGAGGTGGATAGTGGCTCCGGCTGCGCGCAGGGGTTCTTCGAGTTCGCGTACGGATTCCTGGCCTGCGCAGATGATGACGTTGTCGACCGGGATCAGTTGGGGGCGTTGGCGTTTTTCGCCGAAGCTGATGTGCAGGCCGTTGTCATCGATGCGCTCGTAGTTGACGCCGCCGACGTGTTCGACGCCCTTGGCTTTGAGTGCGGCGCGGTGCACCCAGCCGGAGGTTTTGCCGAGGTCCTTGCCGAAGGGGGTCGATTTGCGTTGCAGCAGTACGACTTCGCGGGCGGCGGGGGCGGGTTTGGGCTTGGTGAGCTGGCCGGGGACCTGCTCGTCGGTGGAGTCGACGCCCCATTCCTCCTTCCACTCGTCCAGCTTGAGCGCGGGATGTCCTTCGACAGTGAGGAATTCGCTCACGTCGTAGCCGATACCGCCCGCGCCGATGACCGCGACGCGCTTGCCGACGGGCCGCTCCGCGCGCACCAGTTCGGCATAGGACAGCACCATCGGGTGGTCGATGCCCGGAATATTCGGAATGCGCGGGCGCACACCGGTGGCCAGCACGATTTCGTCGTAGCGCGCCTCGATCAGTTCCGCCGCGGTGATCCGCTTGTTCAGGTGCACGTTCACGCCGGTGATCTCGAGCATCCTGGTGTAATAACGGATCGATTCGTTGAACTCTTCCTTGCCCGGAATGCGGCGCGCGATATCGAATTGCCCGCCGATCTTGTCGTCGGCTTCGAAAAGGTCTACGCGGTGCCCACGTTCGGCGAGATTGACCGCGGCCGAAAGTCCGGCCGGTCCGGCGCCGACGACCGCGACGCGCTTGCTGCGCCGGGTCGGCAGCAGCTTCAGTTCGGTCTCATGGCCTGCGCGCGGGTTCAGCAGGCAGGACACGGTTTTGTGCTGGAAGGCGTGGTCCAGGCAGGCCTGGTTGCAGGCGATACAGGTGTTGATCTCGTCGACCCGGTCGGCGGCGGCCTTATTGACCCACTCCGGATCGGTGAGGAACGGCCGCGCCAGCGAAACCAGTTGCGCATCACCGCGAGTGAGGATTTCCTCGGCGATCTCGGGCATATTGATCCGGTTCGAGGCGCAGACCGGAATATTCACCTGCTCGGTGATCTTCGCGGTGAATTCGACAAATGCCGCGCGCGGCACCGAGGTAACGATGGTCGGGACGCGCGCCTCGTGCCAGCCGATATCGGTATTCAGAATGCTCGCACCCGCGGCTTCGAGTTCCTTTGCCAGCGCTACGATTTCGTCGAAGGTCTGGCCCTTCTCGACCAACTCGGCCATGGACAGCCGGAATACGATGATGAAGTCGGTCCCCACCGCGGCCCGGGTGCGGCGCACGATCTCCACCGCGATCCGGCGCCGGTTCTCCGCCGATCCGCCCCATTTGTCGGTGCGCTTATTGGTGCGCGGCGCGAGGAACTGGTTGATGAAGTAGCCTTCACCGCCCATGATTTCGCAGCCGTCATAGCCGGCGAACTGGGCCAGTTTCGCACAGCGGACGTAGTCATCGATGGTCTGCTCGACGCCGCGCGCGGAGAGCTTGCGTGGGCGGAACGGGTTGATCGGGGCCTTGATCGAGGACGCCGAAACACTGCCCGGCATATAGGAATAGCGGCCCGCGTGCAGGATCTGGATGGCGATCTTGCCGCCCTCCTTGTGCACGGCCTTGGTGATCACCCGGTGCCGGTACGCCTCGGTCTTATTGGTGAGCTTGGCGCCGAACGGCAGCAGCCAGCCGGTGCGGTTCGGGGCGTAGCCGCCGGTAATGATGAGACCGACACCGCCGCGGGCACGTTCGGCGAAATAGGCGGCGAGCCGATTGGTATCCCAGGCGCGATCCTCCAGGCCGGTGTGCATCGATCCCATGATCACGCGATTGCGCAGGGTGGTGAAGCCGAGATCGAGGGGCTCGAAAAGATGGGGGAACGAACTCATCGCTGAGTCTCACCTTTCTTCGGGTCCGCGTGCGGGGCTGTTGCACGAGGTTGCAGGGCTTGCAGTACTTCGTCGCACCATTCGACGAATCCGGACTCCACGCGAATGCCCGCGCGCAGCACCAGGTACTGGTGCAGTGGGGTACCGGAGAGCTGATCCGGTGCCGGGAAGTCACGCTTTTCGATGAGCCGGAAGAGCTCCAGCCGCTGGTGGTGCTGATCGCGATGCCGGGCGACCTCGACGCAGAGCGCGTCGATATCGCCATATTCGGCGGCGCGGATCTTCACACCGAGTTCGTTGCGTGGGATAGCGGTATCGGTCGGCGCGGCGATCCAGCGCGCCAATTCGGCGCGGCCCGCCTCGTTCACCGAGTAGACCTTCTTATCGGGGCGCCCCTCCTGGGCCACCGCCTCGCTGCTCAGCCACCCGGATTCCGCCATGCGCTTGAGCACCCGATAGATCTGCTGATGGGTCGCGTTCCAGAAGAAGCCGATGGACTTGTCGAAGCGGCGCGCCAGTTCATAACCCGAACCGGCGCGCTCGGTCAGCGATACCAGCAGCGCATGTTCGAGGGCCATAGCGCAAGGTTATCGTTACACGCAGTACTATGCAACTGAGTGCATAGCGTGTCGGTATCGAGCGTTGACCCGCCTGTCGACGAAATCCGCATTAGGCTGCGCCCATGAGGGCGGCATCGCGCGGCGATTCGAATGGGTTGGTGGTCGCGTGACGGGCGAGCCCGAGGTGGACCCGCGAGCGGTAGTCGGGCAAGCTGCCGGGCGCGGGCACGTTGTGGCGTGGGGATTGTGGGATTGGGGGTCCTCGGCGTTCAACGCCGTGATCCTGACCTTCGTCTTCTCGGTGTATCTGACCGATAAGGTCGGTGACGATCTGCCGGGCGGGGTGTCACCGAGCGCCTGGCTCGGTTGGGCGCTGGGCCTCGCGGGTTTCGCGGTCGCACTCACCGCGCCGATCAGTGGGCAGCGCTTCGACGCGAGCGCGAAACGCAAAGGCTCTCTTGGGGCCTTGACCACGCTGACCATCCTGTCGATGGTGCTGATGTTCTTCGTGCACGACGACTACCGGTACTTCTGGCTCGGTCTGGTCCTGCTCGGCTTCGGCTCGGCATTCTTCGAATTGGCGGGTGTGCCCTACAACGCCATGCTGCGCCAGGTCTCCACTCCAGAAGATGTCGGACGGGTCTCCGGATTCGGCTGGGCCATGGGCTATTTCGGTGGCATCTTCATCCTGCTGATCAGCTATTTCGGCTTCATATCCGGCCACGGCGACAACCGTGGCTTGCTGGGCGTGCCCGTGGATGACGGGACGAATATCCGATTGGTGGCGATGCTGGCCGCCGTCTGGTTCGCGGCCTTCGCGCTGCCGGTATTGCTGGTCGTGCCCGAACTACCGCGCACCAATGCCGATCCGGGCGCGGCGAGGGCCGGATTCCTCGGCTCCTACCGGGTGCTGTGGCGGGATCTGCGCGAACTCTGGGCCGTCGATCGGCGCACCGTCGGCTTCCTGGTCGCCAGTGCGATCTTCCGGGACGGCCTGGCCGGGGTGTTCACCTTCGGTGCGATCCTGGCCGTGCGGGTCTATGGCATCGCCGATTCCGATGTGCTGCTCTTCGGCATCGCCGCGAATGTCGTCGCGGCCCTCGGTGCGGTCACCGCGGGGCGTTTCGATGACCGGGTCGGCCCGAAGATCGTGATCGTCATCTCGCTGGTCGCCATGGTGATCTGCGGCATTGCGCTGTTGATCGTGTCCGGCCCGACCATGTTCTGGGTATTCGGCCTGCTGCTCACGATCTTTGTCGGCCCCGCCCAATCCGCCGCCCGTTCCTTCCTTACCCGGCTGGCGCCGCCCGGCCGCGAAGGCCAGATGTTCGGCCTCTACACCACCACCGGCCGCGCCGTATCCTTCCTCGCCCCAGCCCTTTTCGGCTTCTTCGTCTGGGCCTTCGATGCCGATCGCGCGGGCATTGTCGGCATCCTGGCGGTCCTCGCCCTCGGTTTGGCGGCGCTGCTGCCGGTGCGCGGGCCGGAGCGGAACGCGGCCTAACGGTTCTTCGCGGGCCGCCAAGCAGCCATGCCGAGGGCGATGAGGCGGACCTGGCGGATGGTGCGGTCGATAATGGCGGGTTGGTCGCGGGGCGCAGCGGCCACGTAGTCGGCGATGCAGTCGGCGACCGTCGAGACGATCAGGTCTGCGGCCAGCTCGAGGTCTTCCGGGGACCAGGAGTCCAGGTCCGGAATGCGGGAGAGGTCGACGACCAACTCGCGGACGATCAATTGCAGTTCGAGTGCGATGGCGTGCTGCAGGGCGGCCGAACCGCCACGGCGTTCCCGGGTGATGAAGCCGAAGAGTTCGCGCTTGGTGGCGACCTGTTCGAAGACGAACCGCACGGTCTCCGAAAGCCGGGCGTCGGGCGTGCGACGCAATTGGCGCAGGGCCAGCCGCAGCGCGCGGATGCCCTCGTCGACCAGGGCCGCGCCGAGATCGTCGAGTGAGGCGAAATGGCGGTAGAAGGCGGTCGGCACAATGCCTGCGGATCGGGCGATTTCGCGCAGGCTCAGCGCACCGAAGCCGCGCTCGGCGGCCAGCGCGAGCGTGCCGTCGAGCAGGGCCTGCCTGGTGCGCTCCTTGCGTTCTATTCGGCTACCTGCGGGCTCGCTCATCACAGTGAGCATACATCCGTTCACTATTTGTCCATTCCGAGGATGTAGTTCGGGTCACATCAATTGCTGGTTGACACCGGACCCGGTCCATCAGTCACACTTGTTGAGTGTACAGGCGTGCACTGAAATCTTCGTCGAAGAAGTTCGGGAGCACGCCGCAGCCCGACAAGTAGAGGCACCCGCGGCATGAGCTCGGGGACAGCTTGGCAGCTGCTTGCGTGACCACGGAGGACCCAGCGTCCGCCGCACATTGAACGGAGAACCGCATGGTCGGACTTCTCGACCTGGTGCAAACCCTGACCACCCCGCACCCACTCGATCGCTACCTGGAGCTCGTCCATCCGACGCTGACAGTTCGCGAGCTGCGGGCGCAGATCACCCACGTCCGCCGCTCGGTGCCGGGTTCGGTGACGCTGACCCTGCGTCCCACCCGGCAGTGGCGCGGCCACGCCGCCGGACAATATGTGCAGATCGGCGTCGTGATCGACGGCATCCGGCACACCCGGTGCTACTCGCCGGTGAATCCGGAGGCCCGGCGCGACCGGCACATCGAACTGACCGTCAAGGCGCATCCGGGCGGCCTGGTTTCGCAATATCTGTACCGCAATGCGGTCCCGGGCATGGTTGTCAGCCTCGAACCCGCCGACGGCGTCTTCCGGCTACCCGAACCGCGCCCCGAACGGGTGCTGCTGATCAGCGGCGGCAGCGGCATCACGCCGGTGCTGTCCATGCTGCGCACCCTGGCGGATGAGGGCTACCCAGGTGAACTCGCCTTCCTGCACTATGCGAAATCGCCCGAAGTGGTGCCACATCGTGCGGAGCTGGAGGCGATCGCGCAGGCGTACCGGAACTTCCGCATCGAGGTGCGCCATCCCGGCGACGGGTCCGGCTACTTCGACTACGACCAGCTCGAACGCATCGCGCCGTGGTTCGCCGATGGCGAGACCTATGTCTGCGGACCGCAGGGCCTGATGGACGCGGTGCGCAAGATCTTCGAGGCCGAACGGTTGGACCACCGGCTGCACGCCGAGGAGTTCACCCTGTCCACCACCCCCGTCGCTGCGGACGAGGCGTTCGGCACGGTCAGCTTCACGGCCAGTGGCAGCACCGCCGAGAACAACGGCGCCGTCCTGCTGGAACAGGCTGAGGCCGCTGGCCTGACCCCGGAATACGGCTGCCGGATGGGTATCTGCTTTTCCTGTACCGCGGTGCGGCGCACCGGCTGCACCCGCAATGTGCGCACCGGCGAAACCGACAGCGATCCGGATCAGCCCATCCAGCTCTGCATCAACGCGCCCGTCGGCGACGTCGAGATCGATATCTGAAATAACAAGGGGACCAACGCCAATGACAATTTTGACCGAAACGAAAGACGGCCCGCTGGTACTGAGCCCGGAGCAGGTCGAGGAACTCGGCCAGGCCCTGGACGACCTGCGCGCCCGCATCGTCGCCGACCTCGGCGACCGTGACCGCGAATACATCTACTCGATCATCAAGGCGCAGCGCGGTTTCGAGATCGCCGGTCGCGGCCTGATGTATCTGGGCTTCCTGCCGCCGTTCTGGCTGGCCGCGGTTGCCGCGCTCAGTGTGTCGAAGATCCTGGACAATATGGAGATCGGCCACAATGTCATGCACGGCCAGTACGACTGGATGCGTGAACGCGGCCTGAATTCCCGTGAGTTCGAATGGGATAACGTCTGCCCGGCGGATCAGTGGAAGCATTCGCACAACTACATGCACCACACCTACACCAATATCCATGGTATGGACCGCGATATCGGCTACGGCATCCTGCGCATGGATGAGGCGCAGCAGTGGAATATCCTGCGACTCGGTCAGCCGCTGTACGCCTTCGCGCTGATGGTGGCATTCGAGTGGGGCGTAATGGGCCACGACCTCGAGGTGGAGAACATCCTGCGCGGCAAGAAGAGCTGGGCGGAGGTCAAGCGATTGCTCAAGGGCCAGTGGCGCAAGGCCGGTCGGCAGGTGCTCAAGGACTATGTCGTCTTCCCGGCGCTGACCGGTCCGCTGTTCCTCAGCACGCTCGCCGGGAACGCCGCCGCGAATCTGGTGCGCAACCTGTGGGCCTTCTCCATCATCTTCTGCGGCCACTTCCCAACGGGCGTACAGACGTTCACCGAAGCGGAGACCGCCGAGGAGACCCGCGGCGAGTGGTACGTCCGGCAGATGCTCGGCTCGGCCAACATCACCGGCGGCAAGCTGTTCCACATCATGTCCGGTAATTTGTCGCATCAAATCGAACACCATCTGTTCCCGGATCTGCCCGCGAACCGCTATCCGGAGATGGCGCCCGAAGTTCGGGAACTGTGCGCGAAGTATGGATTGCCGTACAACACCGGTGCGCTCGGAAAGCAAGTCGGATCGGTTTGGCTGAAGATTTTCGAGCTGGCGCTGCCGCCGTTCTTGGTCAGGAAGGAGTCCACGCCCGGTGTTATTGTGATGCGACAGCGAAACACAACCGAAGTGGGCGTGTGAATGATCGGAAAATTCGAAAGTAACAAGGATCTAATTCAGGAATTGACTTCCTCGGGCGCGCGACATGTCGGAAATATCGCCAACATCATCACCGGCACCGTCGCGGAGGTCACCAGGGAGATCGGTGAGTGGATCACCGACGCCATCGAGATGAACGAGGCCGCGGCCGCCGCGCGTAAAGACGCGGCGGCGCAACGGGGCGACGAACTCGTCGACGACGATTTCGCGGGTGCCGTGGTCCGGGACCGGGCCGATGTGTCCTATGACGCGGAGGTCGAGCCGACCACATCGTTCGTCGAGGCCGAGGTGGTTGAGCCCGACAACGACCGATAGGGGGCTCGAAGACCCCCGGTGATCACCACACCGGCAGCCTGCGCCGGTGTTCGGCCACGTCGGTGATCAGATCCTTGTATCCGTCGGCCAGTTCGGCCAACCGGCTCCACTGCAGCTGGGCGTCATCGTCCAACTGCAGTGGGTGCGGGCCGGCGGGTGTCGAAATAGCCAATGCATGTTGTGCCGCAACCCATTTCGCCGCCATCCGATCGATGACGGCGCCGAGGGTCTCGGTGTGCAGCGAGGCGCCGGTGCGGTGCTGGACATGGGTGGCGACCCAATTATCGATGCGGCCCACAAGTTCGGTTCGGTGCGCGTCGGTGTCGTCGACGAGTTGCAGGCTCTGCGCGACGCAGCCGCTCGGCGCGTCCGGAGCATGCGCCGCCAGCAGGGCGTTGTACCTGCATTCATGGCATTCGACCAATTCGTGTGCCACGGCGAGCACACGATGCCGGTGCCGCTTCGGATCGTCGGGTTCGCGAAATGCGCGCAGTAGCGCCACTGGCGATGGCAACTCGACGGCTCCGATTCGACCTGCGGCATATTCGGTAGGCATGATGCACGCCCCTGCGGTAACGATTGATGTGTCTGGATGCGCCAGGGCCGAGGAGGATTTCGGGGAGGGGCACCCCTCGGCTCCGGCGCAGCCCCGCAGCCCGGACGCCCCCTCACACAGTCCACCAGCACGGCAAAGAAACCGGGAAATCCGCGACGATGCGATGAGGAAGACGGCCCGAGAAAATCGGGACCTTTTCAGGAAAGCGCGATAGTCGAATCGGCGCAATAGTATGGTGTAAAAGCAGATGAGCTGCCTGGAAATCGTTATGATCCGTTACGGATCGGTCACATGCGTGCCAACATTCACGCCCTAACGGAATCACCGAGCGCATGGGCAGCAATCACTTCTGGGGAGCCATCCCCGCGACGTCGTTCGATAGACTAACCTCGACGTTTGTGCCCGCATATGTGTCTTCGCCCGAGCTGACATTCGGGTTCATGTTCGCGCTGGAAGACCCCGAGCGAATCGCCGAGGTCGTGCGCACGCTCATCCTCCGCAAGACCGTGTCGGTCTTTCGACTCGCGCGCCTGTCCGACGACGACGGACCGCCCGAACGCTATGTCGTGAACTGGGCGGTGATACCACAGATTTCGATCACCACCAGCGCTCCCGATCGGGACGAGCTGGAGGCGAGCCAGATCATGCTGGTGAACGCCTTCCTCGGCGAGGACGGCGAAGTGAGTCTGTACTCGGCCCAGGGCCAGGCACCCGGCTGACCCTCTTTTTGCGGAACGGCAACTCTGTCCAGTCCGCTGTCGTAGTCGCCGAGAATCCAACGAAGTTCGGGATGTTCACTGGTAGAGGGTGATTCGACGGTTCCTGGTTGTAGGTCGGTCTTCGGCCTGCTCGCCGTCGAGATGTACAGCTGTCAATCACGGTATGACGCACTCCTGTTCTGCGGGAATTGATTCCAGATCCGGCCGCCGAGCTCGCGGCCGGCCGCCGTCAGGGTGTGGCCGCCCCATTGCTTGAAGAATGGCACGTCCGCCTAGACACAACGAGTCCACCCTCTAGGCGTACAGGTCCCAGGTGCTCAGCGTTCGGCTGATGAATCTGTTGTTCAGATTGCTCAGGTCCGGTCGCCTGAGGTGATCTCACCCTCGGGCGACCCGGCCTGAGGCAACAACCGCTGCTACACCCCCGAACCGGCCGCCATCGCAGCCCGAGAACGGACGAATCCGAGCCGTGCAGAGCTTGACACCCCGATTAGGAATCGAGGGCCTGGTAGACCGTGGTCCAGAAGTCGTGGATGAGCCACGCCGGATCGGGGGTCGACAACCCGACCTGGGTCAACAGGATTCCGGTGAGCTGGTTGCTCGGGTCGGCGTAGGCGGATGTGCCGGTGCCGCCGTCCCAGCCGAACTGGCCGATGGGGGCGTAGTCGCCGCGGTAGGTGCGCACCGCCATCCCGAAGCCCCAGCCGCCGTGCTGTCCTTGGCCGAATGAGATATGGACGTTGTTCTTGGCCAGCGCATTTCGGGCGGCATTCTGTTCGGGCGTGAGGCGGTTGGTGGTCATCAGCTCGACGGCGGGCCGGGACAGGATCCGTTCGGTCCCGTGCATCCCGTGGTTGAGCAGCATCTGGAAGTAGGCGTGATAGTCGTCGGCGGTGGACACCAGCCCGCCGCCGCCATGCTGGAAGACCGGAGGTTCGCTGAACTTCCCGCCGACGGCCTCGTCCCACACGATGAACTCGCCGGTCTGCGGGTCGGGGGCGTAGCTGGGCGGCAGCCGGTCGATCTTGCCTGCCGGCACGTGGAAGCCGGTGTCCTGCATGCCCAGCGGTTCGAAGATGCGTTCGCGCAGAAAGCTTTCGAACGACTGGCCCGCGACCCGGGCGACGAGCACCGCGAGCACATCGTGGCTGAGTTCGTACTGCCACCGTTCGCCGGGCTGGTACGACAGCGGCAGCTCGCCCAGGAGGCGCATCCACTTGTCCGGCTCGGGCGCCGATGCGGCTTCCCCGCTGTAGTTGGACCGGTCGAGAACCGCGTCCATGATCGGGGAGCCCATCAGCGTGAGATCCACCCCGAGCCCGAACGTGGAGGTCAGCAGGTCCCGTATGGTGATCGGTCGCTGCGCCGGCACGGTGTCCTCCAGTGGTCCGTCGGCCCGCCTCAGCACCTGACGGTCGGCGAGTTCGGGCAGCCACGGGTCTACCGGGTCGTCGAGCCGCAACCGACATTCGTCGACCAGGATCATCGCCGCCGCCATCGTGACCGGCTTGGACGTGGACGCCATCCGGAAGATCGTGTCCCGGCGCATCGGAGCGTCCCCGTCGGCGCGCATCGTCCCGATCGCTTCGACGTGTGTCTGTCCGCCCCGGCTGACCAGGGCGACGACCCCGGGAATCTTTCCGGAATCGACATGCCGGGCCAGCACGTCGCGTACTCTGCGCAGCCCCGCTTCAGTAAAGCCGCTGGTGTTGTGTTCCATCAGAAATCTCCTTGTTTATAGCGTTCGATTTGCGGGACCCGTCCCGGCGTGGTGCCCATGGCCTCGACGGTGCTCCCCGAAGGTCGCGCGTTATCGGCGCGGTCATTCAGCCGACGGGTCTGCCTGGCGCCGGATGTACAGCCGACATCCCACACGGCGACGTTCAGCGATACCGCCGACGTTCAGCGATACCGCCGACGTTCAAAGGCACCAGCCTCTCCCGGCTCATCCCCTCACGCGGCGTACAGGGCTCCGGTGATCTTGCTGGTCATCGCGGCCACGGTGGGGCTGGGCCGGCCCTGGTGGGTCCGGGTCGCGGCGTCGATAGCGACCAGGATGGTGCTGCGGAAGTTCTCGGCCTCGGCCGGATCCTGCTGCCCGAGAAGGCTCATGGCTGCGGTGAGTGCCGGCAGCACCTGGTCGGCGAGTTCGGCGACGTTCTTGCCCTTCAGTTCGATGTCCTTGGACTTCGCGGCGAGCACGTGCCCGACCAGGCCGGTCGCGGCGTACAGCGCGTTGCTGCCGTTGGTGGCGGCCTTGTGCGGCTTGCCGGTGGCATCAGCGGCGGCGATCAGCGAGACGGCGCCGTACGCGGCGGTCCGCAGGGTGGCCTTGTCCTGGTCGGTGAGGGTGAGAGTGACGGACATGGTGGTTGCTCCCTTTGAATCTGTTCTGCCCGGGTCGGCGTATGTCGTACTCGCCGAACTGATTACGGAGGCAACAATCGCCCGCCGTCCTGACGCCGGACTGACATCGTGCTGACACGACCGCTGACACAGAGCTGATAGATCCCGCCAAGTCCATAACTTGCGCACGCGAAGCGTGCATCTTCACCGTGAACGAAAGTAGTCAGATGATCATGGTGTCGAGCGTATGTTGACGGGTCGAGATATCAAGGGACTCATGGGTCCTCGCTATCGTGAACATCGGTCGATTCGTCGGTGATTGCTTCGGCTTCGTCCAGGTCGTCGTACTCCATGGGCCAGCCGTCGGCACCGATCTCGCACAGTGAACCGTCTGCGCGCTCGCACAGTGGGCTGCTATCGACGGGGGCCAGTTCGAGTTTGCGCCGGGTGTCTTCGTGGAAGGTGGCGAGCAGTGCCCGGACGGATGGGGCGATGTTGTTTCGCTGGGGTCGGTTCTCAGTCATCTGCGTTACGTCCCAACGGGTTTGGGAGGTCGGTGGCGCGCAGCAGGGCGGTCCAGTAGTCGTTGCGGAGTGCGTTCCAGAGGTCGTTGTGCTCGGGGAGCAATCGGCGGGCGTCGACCAGGTCGGGGTAGGTGTCGAACAGAATCGTGCCGGGTTGTGCGTCGGGGACCAGCGTTCGCGACGGGACTCGATGGGCGGTGAACGCTTCGTGCGGGAACTGCACGCGCAGGATTCGTGCGGAACTGCGGACGAGTTGCCAGACGACGGTCTTGCGGCCGTCTCGAGTCTGTGTGGTGCGCAATGGATCTCGGCGCATTACGACACCTTCCCCTTGGTGCGCCCGATGCCGGGGGACTCGACACCCCGGCACCGGGACGGTTCTGCGGGTGCAGGCCGGTTTGCCCACTCCCGGACGGCGTCGGCGAACTGTTCGACTACCTCGGCGGAAGCGCCGGTGTAGATTGCGGGCGGCCCGATGAACGGGTCTCGCTGTGGAAGCTCTCGGCTCGGCATTTGCCGACCTCCCGGACCTCGACGAATGTTTGGCGCGCCCGGCCCAACAACTCCTGAATGTCGATGTGGGAGTGGACTGCTGGTGGGGCTAGCGGGTCGTTCTCCCCGTCGGGCGCGCATCGAGCACACACCGTGCAGTCGTGAAAGACACTCGAAATTGGATGATCCGTTGCAAGTCATCAGAATTCGCTGCGGAGGATCCGGCTGGTGCGGCACGATCGTTCGCGAAGTGGCACACCACCATCCAGCCAGGAGGTTCGCGTTGTCCATAAACGACTCAGCATCCGAACGGGCGCCGAAGGCGAGGTCCAGGCGACCCGCCAAGCCGGGTGCGGAAGTCGGCTCGACCGTCCCGCGGCGGCAACTCGGACGGCATCTACGGGAGCTGCGCCAACAGACCGGAATGTCTATCGCCGAGGTCGCCAAACTGATCGAACGCGGGGCGACCACGCTCCAGCGGCTCGAATCCGGTACCGCCGATCGAATCCGCTTGTGGGATATCGAGGCGCTGTGCCGGGTGCTGGGCGCGGACGAGACGACCACCGATGCGCTGAAGGGACTCGCGCAGCAGGGGAACACCGAGAGCTGGTGGCATGAATACGGGGATCTGATCCCGAAGGACTTCGATGTGTACATCGGCCTGGAATCGGCGGCGAGCACGCTCACGTCGTTCCAGGAACTCGTGCCCGGACTGTTTCAAACTCCTGGTTATGCGGAGACGCTGATCCGCGCGGTGTACCCGGAGGACCCATCGTCTGAGATCACTCGCAGGGTAGAGATGAAGATGCACCGCCAGAGACTCATCACGCGCAAAGGTCGCCCCGCTGCTGTCGATGTCATCTTGGATGAATCAGTCCTGCGCCGGATGGTCGGAAATCCGCGAATCATGGCCGAGCAGCTGCGCCATCTGGCTGATCTCAGTACTAAACCCAATATCACGGTAAGGGCCTTGGCCTATGTTGCTGGCGTTCCGCTGGGGGACCTGACCGGTCCGTTCACGATCGTAGACTTCGCCTCGGACGCGAAAGGCAAGCGCGAACCGTCTGTTGTCTACGTTGAGAACTTCACTGGTGCCATGTACCTCGAGCGGCAGGAAAGCGTCAGCCGATACAGGGCAGCGCACGAGACCATCGGTCGCGTAGCGTTGAGTCCAGAGTCGAGTAGGGACCTGCTTCGCAGGGCAGCAAGGGAGTACGAGCGTGAACGTTGACCTCTCCGGGGCTCGGTGGTTCAAGAGCACTCGCAGCGGAGGCAGCCAGGACTGTGTGGAAGTGGCCTTCCTCGATGACGGCCGGGTCGGCGTGCGGGACTCCAAGAACCCCGCTGGCCCGGCGCTCGTGTTTACGCCGAGCGAGTGGGACGTGTTCATTGCCGGTGCGAAGGAGCATATTGAGTGAGTGCCGGTATGTCGGAAGCGGATTGGTTCAAGAGCAGCCGGAGTTCGGCCAGTCAAGAGTGTGTAGAAGTCGCCTTCCTTGATGACGGTCAGATCGGCGTGCGGGACTCGAAGAACCCGACCGGTCCCGCCCTGGTCTTCACGCCTGGTGAATGGGATGCCTTCACTGCTGGCGTAGCCGACGGAGAGTTCAAGCGTCCGTAAAGGTTTCGCCCCGAAGACCCAAGTGGCCCCCAGCATCACTTGGGGGCCGGTTTTCGGGGTTAGCTCAGACGAGGGATTCTGCGACAGCTTTGACGATTTCCGCGGGGCCGGGAAAGCCCTGGCGCGATTTGGTGGCCACGATGGTGCCGTCGACGGTGACGCGGAAGACTCCGCCCTTGCCGGGCACCAACTCGGGGGTGACGCCGAGTTGCGTGCCGAGTGCGTCTGCGGCGGCCTGGGCGCGCCCGAGGTATCCGCAGGGCTTGCAGTAGGTGATGACGACAGAGGACATGAGTGACTCCTTGGGTTCAGGGGAAAGGTGGGGGTTATGAGTTCGCGTCGCCGGGCAGGGGCCAGGGCCGGGTGGTTGCGCCGATCCGGGTCCAGGTGTTGATGATGGCGATGTCCCACACCGGGTGTGGGAGCTCTTTCTTATCGAGCTGAGCGGCGGGCTGGTTCCAGATGTCTTGGCTCACTTCACTGTCGGCGATCCGCGTCATTGCCTCGGCCAAGGCGAAGGCGGCGCGCTCGCGGGGTGTGAAGAAGGCGACTCTCGCCAGGCCGGGAGCAGGCCGACCCGACGCCAGGAGTCGCCGCCTGCGACCGCATCGCGCTGGTGCATGTCGATGCAGTAGACGCAGCCGTTGATCTGGGCGACATGAGTACTCAGAGGTGGGTGTTCGTTGTCATGCTTCGACCGTAGCGACATAATGGCCCTATGTTTGGAGCCAATTAGATGCCTGATTATTGGTCCACTTTGGATATTGATCTGCATCTACCTGTCGATTCCGGCGCGGGTCGCCGCAACGGGTTGGAAGATGCTCTGCGCGAGGCGATTCGCGATGGGCGTTTGAGTGCCGGAACCCGACTGCCCTCCACGCGGACCCTGGCCGCCGAGCTCGGAGTGTCGCGTGGAACCGTCAGTGCCGCCTATGACCAATTGATCGCCGAGGGCCATCTGGTGGCACGGCAAGGATCCGGGACCCGCGTCGCGCACACCGCGGGTGCGATCGCCGCTTCGACCATTGCCGATCATGGCCGGATCCCGCCGGTGCCGGTGCGTCACGACTTGCGTTCGGGCAGTCCGGATTTGAGTCGATTTCCCACCGCTGCCTGGCTGCGGGCGTCGCGGTCCGCCCTCAATCGCGCGCCGCGAGATGCGTTCGGATACGGCGACCCACGTGGCCGGATCGAGCTGCGCTCGGCGCTGACCGAGTACTTGGGGCGCACCCGCGGGGTCCTGGCATCGCCGGATCGGATCATCATCACCACGGGCGTGCAGCAGGCGTTGGCGCTGCTCGGTAGCGTGCTGTCGGCCTCTGGCATATCGGCGATAGCCATGGAGGACCCCTACATACCGCTGTTTCGCGACGCCGTCCGAATGTCCGGGCCGACTGTCGTGCCCTTGCCCGTCGATGACTTTGGTGCCCAAGTGGATCGGTTGACCACCGACGCCTTCGATGGTGTCGGCGCGGCCGTAGTGACGCCGAGCCACCAGTTTCCGATCGGATCGACGCTGAGCCCGTCACGGCGCCAGGATCTGGCGCAGTGGGCGCAGGCCGGACATCTGGTCATCGAGGATGATTACGACGGCGAGTTCCGTTACGACCGGCAACCGGTCGGCGCGATTCAGGGAATCGCGCCCGAGGATGTCGTCTATCTCGGCAGTGCGTCCAAGACACTGGGTCCCGGCCTTCGCCTGGCGTGGATGGTGCTGCCATCACGGTGGGTCGGCGCGGTCACCGAGGCCAAGCAACTCGCCGACCATCATTCCGAAACCCTGGGCCAACTGACCCTCGCCGAACTGATCACCTCACACGCCTACGACCGGCATATCCGATCGAGCCGCCTGCGCTACCGCCGCCGCCGAGATCTGCTCGCGGACCGCCTCGAACCACGCGCAGGCCGCCCCCTCACGGGTTTTGCGTTGGCTGGCATCCCCGCCGGCCTTCATGCCCTGATCCGCCTCGAACCCGCCAGCCTGACCGAGGCCGAAGTACTCACCCGCGCTACCGAATACGGCCTGGCCATCGACGGCCTGTCGAACATGTGGCTCTCGCCCGACCAACGACACAACCGCCCACAAGCAATCGTCGTAGGCTTCGGGTCACCATCCGACGGTGCCTATCCGGCCGCCCTCGACGCCCTGGTACGCACGTTGTCATGGACGTGACCGGTGATCTGATCATTGAATAGTGGAGCGTCCCAGCGGTTCCTGTCGGCCGCTTGGTGTCCCCGGGACTTCGGGGCCTGCACTGTGGGGAACGCGATTCACCGCACCCACCGCGCACCTTTTCGTTGGCGTGTCGGTATCTGAACGTGGCGTGAGCGAATGTCCAGTACGGGACAATCAGGACATTCCTCACTCGTTGTCGAGGCATCGAAGCACCTGGAAGGAGCATCGATCATGGAGCCCGAGAACACCGCCAAAGCCGCGAGCCCGGTCGATCCGGTACGTGTCCGAGGAGATCTCGATCCCGCGCTATCGCGGTGGATGTGGCTGGTCAAGTGGATCCTGGCCATCCCACACGCCATCATTCTGATATTCCTATATATCGCGTACGTGATCGTTTCGGTCATTGCATTCTTCGCGATCCTGATCACCGGGCAGTATCCGCGCGCGCTATTCGACTTCAATGTCGGAGTCATGCGTTGGGGGTGGCGGGTCGGCTTCTACGCCTACTCGGTGCTCGGCACCGATAAGTACCCGCCGTTCAGTCTGCAATCGGATCCCGACTATCCGGCGGATCTGGAGATCGACTACCCGGAGCAGCTGAGTCGTGGTCTGGTGCTGGTGAAGTGGTGGCTGCTGGCCATTCCGCACTATCTGATCCTCGGCGCGGTCTTCAGTGCCGGTGTGGGCGGCGGCGACAACGGCTGGGGCGGATTCACCCTTGCCAATCTGCTGCTGCTGGTCGCTGTGGTGGCACTGCTTTTCACCGCGGTGTATCCCAAGGGCCTGTTCGACTTCCTGCTCGGCGTGCATCGCTGGTCCATCCGGGTCGGTGCCTATGCCTCGCTGATGCGTGACGAATACCCGCCGTTCCGGCTCGACCAGGGCCCGCGTGAACCCGAAAGTGACTGAATAGCAATAGAATCGGGAGCCGGACAGCGAGTCGCGGTCACCACGCGGATTCATAGATCCGCCGGACCACATCCTCGATGTCCGGCTCTTCTATGGACAGATCGCGCACCTCGGCGCGATCGGATACGGCGGCGAGAACCTGTGCGGCCGTGGTTGCTTCGGCATCGAAGGCCAAACGCTGCCGCATCCCGTTGCCCTCGCTGGTCAGCAGTTCGGTACTCGGCAGATCGTCGAGATTGCGGGTGGGTTCGACCAGATCGACGACCAGCACCCGCCGGGCGCCCACCCGCACCGCGAGCCCGGTCAGTGAACCGTCGTACACCAGGCTGCCGCGGTCGACGACGAGCACCCGATCACAGAGCCGTTCGATATCGCCCATATCGTGGGTGGTGAGCAGCAGCGTGGTGCCGCGCTCGGTGCGTTCGGCGCGGAGGAATTCGCGTAGTCGCTGTTTCGACAGCACATCCAGGCCGATGGTCGGCTCGTCGAGAATGACCAGTTCGGGCGAGTGCAGCAGCGCCGCGGCGACCTCGGCCCGCATGCGCTGACCCAGCGAGAGCTGGCGCACCGGGGTATCCAGCGTCTCGGCCATCTCCAACTGTTCGACCAGCTCGTAGGTGCGTTTTTGGGCGACATCGGGTTCCAGCCGATGGATGGCGGCCAGGATCGAAAACGATTCGCGCAGTGGCAGATCCCACCACAGCTGGGAGCGCTGGCCGAAGACCACCCCGATGCGGGCGGCGAGTTCGCGCCGCTGGCGTACCGGGTCGAGACCACAGGTGCGCACCGTGCCCGAGGTCGGGACCAGAATGCCGGTCAGCATTTTGATCGTGGTGGATTTGCCCGCCCCGTTCGCCCCGATATAGCCCACCGCCGAGCCGCGTTCGATTCGGAACGTCATCCGGTCGACCGCGGTGAGCGTCTCGCGGCTGCGTCGCCAGCGATGCCCGTTCTTGCGGTGCAGCGTGAATTCTCTTGTCAGATTCTCGATGTCGATGATCGAGTCCGGTAGCGCGCTCTCTACCACGCTTATCCGCCCCCTCCTTGATAGTGCCGAGTACCTAGTCGCCACAAGCCCAACGCGAGCAGCCACACCCACAGCGCCGCCAACGGTGTCAACCAGGCCAGCCAGGATGGCAGCAGCGGCGGGCCGGGTAGGTGCAGGAGTGCGATGGTCGGTAGGTACGCCGTGAACGCGACCGGAATGGCGAAGCCGAACACCAGCTTCAGCGATGTCGGGAACACCGAAGCGGGTTGCATGGCGGCGAACGAGCCCCCGTAGGTGAAGCTGTTGGTCAGTTCCGAACCGTCGATCAGGTAGAACTGTGCGCCCGCGGCGCAGACGAACAGGCCGCCGAAGACGGCGACGCCACTTATCAGGGTGGTCGTCAAGAGTACGAAAGTCCGGGGCCCCCAATCGATATCGTTGCGAATCAGTCCCGATCCGAGCACGATGATCGCCACCGAGGCGCGCGCCAACCGGCGCAGTGAAATATCGCTGGTGATCAGCTGCAGCAGTAGTGGTTGGGGGCGTAGGTGGTAGGCGTCGAGCGTACCGAGCCGGATGAGCGTCGGTAGCGAATCGAGGTGGCCGAACAGGACTTGGGCCAGTGCGAATCCGGTATTGCTGAGGCCGAACAGCAATAGTGCGCCGTTCAGGTCGAGCCCGCCGAGCACCCGGACGTTGTGGTAGATGACCCATACCTCGGCGAACTCGACAACGCCGATCAGGAAGGCGCTGAATACCTCACTGGCGAAGGACAATCGGTAGGTGCGTTGGGCCCGTATCCGGGATCGCAACACGGCCGCGTACGGGGTGAACCACGTTCCGGCCGGTAGGGGCGTATACGGAGGCTCAGCCACCCTGCACCTCCAGCCTGCGACGTCCGGCCGCCAACAGCACGCGGCCGATCGCACCGACCGCGAGCACCCAGAAGACCTGTGTGGCAACGACCGTCACGGCGGTCAGTCCGGTGACCCGACCCGACAGGATGTCGATCGGCGACTGCAGGATCGACGGGAACGGGGTGGCCTGCGCGACGGTGCGCAGCCATGCCGGGAACATGTGCACCGGAACAAATAGCCCGGCCAGGAACGTGCCGCAAATCTGGTATAGCACCCGGATTCCGCGTGTCTCCACCACCCAGAATCCGATCAATCCGACGGCGAAAAGGCATAGAAACGACAACGCAACGGCCAGAACCACACTGACCAGTCCGAGTAGGTAGGGGCCCGGTGTGCCGGGCATGGCGAGCCCGAAGGTGAACACGCCGACCAGCACACTCGGCGCGCCGCGCGGCAGGATGGTGCAGGCGGCGCGGCCGAGATCGATGGTGAGATAGCTGAATTGGACATCGACCGGACGTAGGAAGTCGATCGCGATATCGCCGTTCTTGACCCGGTCCACCAATTCCAGTGGTGGACCCATGAATTGGGTCGCGCCGAGCAGGGCCTGTGACAGCCAGACGTAGGCGCCGATCGATCCCGCGTCGTAACCATCGAACCCGCCGGAGGCGCGCACCGCGGCCATCATGACCGCGGCGCGGACGAACCCGAAGACGCAGTTGGTGAAGAGTCCGGCGAACATCGCGAGTTTGTACTGGGATTGGCGCCGGAATCCGGCCCGGGCGAGATAGAGATACAACCGTGCGGTTCGGAACGCGGGTGCTGCCAAGGGCAGCGATCTGTCGCTCTCCACACTGCCGCGCACAAACGGTTAACTCTACGGCGACCGGGCGGACGCGCGGTAGGTGTGCGCGCGATTTTTGGAAAAGTGCTACAAAGCCGGTGCGCCGATGTTAGAAACACAGTCACTTCAGATTTGCGCCGTCGCATCGAGTGGGCGGAGTCGCTCGCGCACGACAGGAAGGATCGTCGATGACTGTCGTCCCGATGACCGTTTTCGAGTCACTCGAGTCCAACGTGCGCGGGTACTGCCGAGCTTGGCCCGCCGTCTTCGATACCGGCAGCGGCGCCTGGCTGCGCGATGAGAACGGCAAGGACTACCTGGACTTCTTCGCGGGTGCCGGCGCACTCAACTATGGCCACAACAACCCCATCCTCAAGCGGGCGCTGATCGACTACATCGTCGGTGACGGGATCACCCACAGCCTCGATATGTCGACCGTCGCCAAGCGGGGACTGCTGGAGGCCCTGCGGGACCGGATCTTCGCGCCGCGCGGTCTGGACTACAAGGTGCAGTTTCCCGGCCCGACCGGCGCGAATGCCGTTGAGGCCGCGCTGAAGCTGGCCCGAAAAGTCACCGGCCGCCAGACCGTTGTCAGCTTCACCAACGCCTTCCACGGCATGTCGCTCGGCGCGTTGGCGGTGACGGGTAATGCCGCCAAACGCGCCGGAGCCGGTGTGCCGCTGCCGCATGTGACGCCCATGCCCTACGACGGATTCCTCGACGAGCACGACGATCTGCGGTGGCTGCGGCGCGCGCTAGACGATTCGTCCTCCGGCCTGGACAAGCCCGCCGCGGTGATAGTGGAGACGGTGCAGGGGGAGGGCGGGGTGAATGTCGCACGCGCGCAATGGCTGCGGCAGTTGGCCGAGTTGTGCTCGGCGCGTGGCATTTTGCTGATCGTCGACGATGTGCAGATGGGTTGCGGGCGGACCGGCGGGTTCTTCTCGTTCGAGCTGGCCGGTATCACGCCCGATATCGTGACGCTGTCCAAATCGATCGGCGGCTACGGATTGCCCATGGCGCTGGTGCTCTTCAAGCCCGAACTCGATCAGTGGGCGCCCGGTGAGCACAATGGCACCTTCCGCGGCAACAATGCGGCATTCGTCACCGCGCGGGTGGCGCTCGAGCACTACTGGTCCGATACCGCGCTGGAGTTCGCGACGCTGGCCAAGGGCGAGCTCGTGGCGGCCGCCCTCGCCGATATCGCGGCGGCGTTCCCGGGTGTGTCGACCCGTGGGCGTGGGCTGGTGCACGGACTCGTCTTCGAGGACGCCTCGCGTGCGGGCAAAGTATCTCAACTTGCCTTCGAACGCGGGCTGCTGGTCGAAACCTCGGGCTCCACCGACGAAGTGGTAAAGCTGTTGCCGCCGTTGACCATTACCGAGGATGAGCTGAACCGTGGACTGGCACTGCTCGCCGGTGCGGTCGAGGTCATCTGCGGATAGTCACCGGCGCGCCAGTCCGATATCGATCACCGGATGGGCGCTCGGATCCAGTCGCCGGGCGCTGGTGCACTCGGCGACTCCGGCCAGCAGCACGATGATCAGCGCTACCCGTATCGACAACTGATACCTCTCGAAATCGCGGCCCCAGGGGTGTCGACCCTACTGCGCGTTCAACCGTTGCCCAGCGCTGGCGATGGCGTGGCGTTTCGGCGGTCGATGCTCTCGGCAGACCTGGTCGGACCTGCGGGTTTGTCCCGTGCCGTCGGCTCGTTCATCGAGCGCGGGTCGGCGCAGGTGACCGCTCGTAAACGGGCCTGGTCACCGACCAGCGAAGCGAACTTCAGCCCGGCGAACACCGCCGACAACTGGCTGCACTTCGGTCTCGGTGCCGGCATGGTCGCGCTGGGCGTTGTTCGGATTTTCGGCCTACGGGGCTACCAGGCGCCGAATCCGTCTCGATAGGTGCGAGATACCTGATGAACCCCCGCATCGAGGGGAGTTCATCCAATTTCGCACCCGGTTTATCGGCTTTCGGGGGTGCATCAACTGGTGGTGTAGGGGAATGCTCGTAGTAGGGGTCGCGGTTGCGCGGGGGCCGTGGCTCCGCCGTAGGAGGTGATGAACGTGTCGGAGTCGCCAACGCTGCCGGTGCGCCTCTGGCGTGTGCAGCCCTGGAATCCCAGCCCACTGATGCGGATGTCGGATCGCTGCCAGGGGATCATGCGGATTCTGGCCGTCCTGATCGTGCTGATCGCAGTGCCGATCGCGGCGGCAGCAGGGACTGCCGCTTACGGCACGGCCTCGGCGCGGATCCGCGCCGAGAATGCATCGAAAGTCGCTGTGACTGCCACCATCACCGGCAATCCCGTGCGGGCCACGGCACCGGTCGCGGACCGAAACGGCTCGATGGTCGAGCACTACCAGGCGCAGGTGTCCTGGACCCGCGACGGAAAGTCCGCGACCGCGATAATCGGCGTCCCCGATAACGCAAAAGCGGGTCAGCCGACCCCGGTCTGGCTCGGCCCGGACGGACTCCCGACCAGCGCCCCGCTGCGATCCAGCCTCGCCGCCGTGCACGGCATCAGTGTCGGCGCGGCCGTGCTGCTCGAAATCTGGCTCGGCGCGGCGGCCTTCCTCTGCGCCACCGCCTGGGCCCTCGACCGCCAGCGCCACATCCACTGGGATCGCGAGTGGCGCCAGATCACCCACCCGACCGGCCAGGGCAGCCAATGAGTTGTCCGGACTCAGACCGTCAGGAAGGTATGGGTGACCTGGTTGAAATAGTCGGCGCGTTCCCACTGCACCCAGTGCCCGGCGTTCGCGGCGAGTAGCAGATCGCAGTTGGGCATGATGTCCGCCAACATCTTTCCCCCGCTGGGGCGGTTGACCTTGTCGGCGCTGCCCCAGATCACCAGGGTCGGAGTGGCCAACTCGGCCAGCCGGCTGTCGCGGGTGAAATCCATCCGCCACAGGGTGCGCAGGCCGGACGGGCGACGCAGTGGCGGATTCGCGATGACCTCGGGGTCGATGCTCGACTGGTAGCGGGTGTCGATGACCTCGGCAGGCACCGCACTGCCGTCGAAGACGAGGTCTTCGCGGATGAAGGTTTCCAGCTTCTCGCGGGAGGGGCCGGCGCCGCCGTAGTACGCGAGGAGATGTTGCAGCCCGGTGGTCGGTAGCGCGCGGGTGGTGCCGATTCCGCCGGGGCCCATCAGGACCATGCGGTCGACACGATCGGGGGTGTCCAGCGCCAGTCGCAGCGCACACGCGCCGCCGTAGGAGTTGCCGACCAAATGCGCCTTGCGAATGTCGAGTCGGTCGAGCAGGCCGCGAATGGAGTCGGCCAGATAGCCGAACGGGTCGTTCTGGTCGACACCCTTACTGGATCTTCCATAGCCCGGCAGATCCGGCACGATCACCCGGAAGCTCTTTGCCAATTCGGCGATATTGCGGGAGAAGTTGGAGACCCCGGAGGCGCCGGGGCCGCCCCCGTGCAGCAGCAATACGGCCGGGCCTGCGCCGGTCTCGGCGTAGAAGATCGTTTTGCCGCCTACATCGACGGTCTGCTCGATCATCGTCGGTGTGCTCATTTTCCTATCCCTTATCGGTGAATCGTTCTGTTGGGCTGGATATTTCGGCTGCCACCGTGAGTCCGTTCGGCGGAGACGGCAATGTCTCGTTCGCATCGGCGGCGGCGTAGACGAACCCATCGGGCCGCAGCGCCAGCACCGTCGCGTCGTGCCGGCGCATCCAGTCGATGAGGGTGTTGTCGATATCGACGGCAGCCCCTCGCGATATCGCCGTCCCCGCTGGTTGGAGCCGCATCAGGGGCACCCCGGCGGCCGTCCACTCGGGCCAGGCGCGTGCCGGTCCGAGATGGATCAGCCGCCACCCGGCCCCGATCACATCGTCGAGTCGCTCGCGGTCGCCGACCTCGTCGAGCACCCAGGGCTGTGGTGGTAGATGTCCCACCGCCGCGTGCTTCGACGGGGAAAGCAAACCCTTCGGATAGTGGGCCGCCGGAAACCATTTGGCGCTGCGCAGGTAATCGCCGACGAACGGAAGTCGCAGGGCTGTGCGGAAGGCGATATTTCGCGCGGCGGTCAGCGGCGGCCGCCGCTCGGTGATGACGCGACCGAAAAACACTGCCGCCTTGGTCACCTCGCGGACATGTGGTTGGCGTTCCACCTCGTAGCTGTCGAGCACGCTCTCGGGCAGCGATCCGGTGACCACCGCGGCGAGCTTCCAGCACAGATTCGCCACATCGCGGACCCCGGCGGCCATGCCCTGTCCGATCCACGGCGGCATGACATGTGCGGCATCACCGGCCAGAAAGATGCGGCCGACCCGCCACCGATCGGCGAACCGGACATGATGGCTGTAGACGACCGCACGAAGAATTTTGACCTCACTGTCGGTAATGCCCTGGGCATTGAGCAGACGCCACACGGCGGCATCGGTGACGAGTTCCTTTTCGTCTTCACCGGGCAGTACGGGGAACTCCCAGCGGTGATGACCGAGTGGGGTGGGGCAGTCCACGGCGGGTCGGGCCGGGTTGCAATGGAACCGCAGCCGATCGTGGGTCGGCCATTCATTGATGACCTCGGTATCGATGACTACCCAGCGGTCCTCGTAGGTTCGCCCCTCGAAACCCACCCCGAGCAGCCCGCGGGTCGGGCTGGAGCCGCCGTCGGCGGCGATCACATAGGACGCGCGTATGCGCTCGAAGGTGTCCGCGCGCAGATCGGCGACCAGCAATTCGACGCCGTCGTCGTCTTGACGGGTGCGCATACATTCGTGCTGCAGAAGGACTTTCACATTCGGATACCGGTCCACACCGTCGCGGAGCACCTGCTCTAGCGCGGGCTGGTAAATGAACACCTGCGTGGGATGGCCATTGCCGCGCGGTGCCGGAACGAAGTTCAGGAACGAGCGGCCCGCATCGTCGACGAACTCGAGCGGCTTATCCGCCAGCATGTCCTGTTCGAGTCGTTCGGCCAGGTCGAGCCGCTGCCAGATGCGGATGACCTCCTCGTCGGTCGCGATCGCCCTGGCCCGGCTGTAGATGGACTCGTCTCGTTCGATGACGACGACCTCGAGGCCGAGTCGGCCGAGGAAGTTCGCGGCAGTCACACCGGACGGGCCGTAGCCGACGATCGCGACATCGTAGGAGCGCTGGACGGTCACGTCGAGACCTCTCGTCATTGGGGGGCTTTCGACCCGAAGGACCACATCCGGGGATTGTTCCGGTAGTGGTCCTTACAGTATGATGATTTCATCAGAACGTCAATGGATCATCAGAAGTGTGGAGAGGGTCAGTAGCTGACCTGCCGAAACCCCGGCGTCGTCGCACGGTTTGATCCCGCGCGGTCGGCATGTTTCCGCACTTTCTGACAAAATCATCAGATTTACTTGACGGAGTGTTGCCTCGCAACTGATGATTCGATCATTAGAGGCTGTGGAGGTAGCTGTGACGAGCATCGACAAAGGTGTCGGCATCGGATGGACGGTGCGGTTTGGCGGACACGAAATCTACGGTGCGGCCGGATCCGGCCCGTCGGTGTCGAGTCGGGAGACGCGGTCATGAGCGGCTTTCTGCGCCCGAATATCGACGGTTCGGTTTTCGGTGCCGTCCATCTGGGTTATGTAGTCGTGCAATCGAATCGGCTGCCCGACTGGCGGCGGTTCGCTGCCGACGCGATCGGGATGCACGTGGACGAGACCGGCGCGGACGCGCTGCGCTTCCGTCTGGACGATCGCGCCTGCCGATTCCTGGTCCAGCGCGGCCCCGCCGAGGATGTCATGGCCTTGGGCTGGCAGGTCGATGATCACGAGACCTTCGACCGCATCGTCGCCCGGGTGGCCGATCGTGGTGTCCCGATCACCGAGGGCACATCGGCGGAGGCGGCCCTGCGCGGGGTGGAGCGACTGTGGCGCTTCGCTGGCCCGAAAGGTTTGGTGCAGGAGATCTTCACGGTTGCGGTGACCACCCCGGAACCGCTGCGGATGCTCAGCTCGGGCTGGGTGACGGGGGACGGGGGAATGGGGCACGTCGCGATCGTTTCCCGCGAACCGGAGTCGATGCGCGGCTACTACCACACCGTTTTCGACTCCCGACTGAGCGACTACATAGACGAGAACGTCTCCGGGCTGAAGATGAAGATCCGATTCCTGCGGGTCAACGAGCGCCACCACTCGATCGCGATCGCCAACCTGCGCGGGGTGAAGATCGATCCGATTCGAACTCGGGTGCAGCACATCAATATTCAGTCCGCGACCTTGGATGACATGCTCGCATCCTTCCAGCGCGTCAAGGATCTGGGTTTCCGCATGGCGTGGTCGGTCGGACAGCACACCAACGACCGCGAACTGTCGTACTACTGCGTGACGCCGTCCGGATTCGAGCTCGAGGTCGGCTGGAACCCGATCGTGATCGGTCCGGAACTCGAATCCACCTGGGAGCCAACAACCTATCGGGGCATCAGTATCTGGGGTCACTCAACGGTCGGCGAGACGGTGCTGGACAAGTTCGCTCAGTTCCGCCAGGCCCTGCGCACGGTGAGCACGCCGGAGATCACGGTTCCCGAAATGGTCAAAGGGAAACACTCCCTTCCCACTCTCAACATATAGCGCACCCGGGGGCTTGCGGCAAGACCCGGGGCATGCTGCAGAATCGCAGGCCGAGTTCAGAACCTGCGGAAATGGAGTACCGAATGCGTGTTGTCGACGAGCCGGGACGCGACGAGACAGTTCGAGAGGAACGGCGCGTGACCGACACCGACGTGATCATCGTGGGCGCCGGCCCGACCGGCCTGATGCTGGCCGCTGAGCTGTGCCTGGCCGGAGTGCGGCCGCTGATACTGGAGCGCCACCCACAGCTCCGGGACACCCCGAAGGCCCACGGTCTCGGCGGGCAGATCCTGCAACTGCTGCACTACCGGGGCCTCCTGGAACGGATCCGCGCGGCCGTGACCGACCCCACTCCGGCTCCGATATTCCCGTTCGGGGGAGTGCATCTGGACTTTACGCACCTGGCAGATCCCCCACTGGAAGGTTTGCCGCTCCCGCAGCGGCGACTCGAGCGCCTGCTCGACGAGCACGCTCGTGAACTGGGCGCCGACATCCGCCGCGGACACGAGGTAGTCGGGGTGAGCCAGGACGACGCCACGGTGACCGCGGATGTGCGCGGGCCGGACGGACCGTATCGGGTGACCGCCCGATATCTGGTGGGCTGCGACGGGGCGCGCAGCCGGGTCCGCGGCCTGGCGGGCATCCCGTTCCCCGGCACCACTTATCCAGAGGTCAACCGGCTCGCGCAGGTCAGCATGCCCGATTCGGTGACCATGCTCGACAACGGCGATCTCGATGTTCCCGAACTGGGCCGGATCCGTACGGGTTTCACCCGAACAGACCGCGGTGTGTTCGCGGTCGGGTCACTCACCCCCGGGGTTCTGTTCCTGCAAACCACGGAGGACGAGCTCACCGAAGTCGACGATGACGTGCCGATGACCATGACCGAGCTCCAGGGGAGCATCCGGCGCGTACTCGGCGGCAATCTCCCCCTGGGAGACCCGATTCGGCTGTCGCGCTACCAATTTCAAGCTCGTCAGGCCGAACGGTACCGTGACGGGCGGATCCTGCTCGCTGGCGATGCGGCCCACCTGCTGCCCGCCACCGGCTCGGCGATGAATGTCGGCATGCTCGACGCGGTCAACCTTGCCTGGAAGCTGGCCGCCGATATCAACGGCTGGGCGCCGACCGGCCTGCTGGACACATATCACGATGAACGCCACTTCGCCGGTGCCCGCGCACTGCTACAGACCCGAGCCCAGGTGGCACTGCGGCGCGGACACGACCCAGCCGCCGAAGCACTTCGGGCGGTTATCCAGGAATTGCTCGTCGACGAGCAGCCATTGCGCCGCATGGGAGCCCTTATCGCGGGCACCGACATCCGCTACCCACTACCGAACTCCGACCAGCACGCTCTGACCGGCACCTTCGCACCCGACCTCACCCTGCACACCGACCAGGGCACAACCAGCGTCGCGGAACTCGTGCGCACCGCACGGCCCGTCCTCCTCGACCTCGCCGACCGCCCGGACCTCCGTGAGATCGCCCGAGACTGGCAGCATCGGATAGATATCCACACCGCAAAAACCGAAGACCGGCCGGCCGATGCCCTGCTGATCCGCCCGGATGCCCAAATCGCCTGGGCCGCAACGATCGATGAACCCGCTGATGCCGCCGCGCTCGCGCTCCGCGAGGCACTGTCCTGCTGGTTCGGCACACCCCGGAAATCGGCAGTGCCGACCACGTCCGTCTGATCGGCCCACCGGACACCGCCCGATTCCACCTCGGGTAACAGACCGGCTGGATCTGCTCCGTGAAACCGACATCACCAATGCCATCGTCGATGAAGCGCAGCAGGTCGGCCGGGTCCATTCGTTGCCACCGGAATAGGGATTGCCGCACACAAATCGGAACCATCGAACGCGATAGATTCGGCGCAATCCGCTACACCTCGTGAATGCGAATATCAGTCGACCAAGATCGACGGGCGGACCGAACATGGAGCTGCCAGCGATACCCGTGCCGGTGTGAGCGGTGTGCATCAGATCGGCTTCTTGGAGCGGCGTTCATTCGTCGCTCTGAGAAGCCATCGATATATGAGGGCGGGCGTCAACACCTTTGTCGGCCCGGGCTCGGCGTCCTCGGTATCGACCAATGATGTTGAGTTTTCTACTTCTGTGCGCTGTGGTAGGCGGCGACCACGTCGGCGGAGATTCGGCCGCGGGCCGATACCTTGTGGCCGTTCTTGCGGGCCCATTCACGGATCACCAGCGATTGGTCCCGGTCGACCGTCGAACCGAAGCCTTTGCCGACGCCACGCGGCTTGGTCAGGCGACCGGTGCGACGAGCGCTTTCCGTCCACGGTTCGAGGGTCGCGCGCAACTTGCCCGCGTTCTTGGTCGACAGATCGATCTCGTAGATCACGTTGTCGAGGGAAAAGCGAATGGTCTCGTCCGCCTTCGATGTGCCGTCGTAATCGTCGACCACCGTGACGGTTACTTTCTTGGCCATGAGCCATCCTTAGGGTAGATGCGGATATTTCTTTCGAATGCCAATTCGGATAGTCTATGCCGCCGAATCCCATTCAAGCCAGTTCGCTATGGCTGAACACGTCGCAATGGTCGAGAGATTCTTTCGACTCGCGTATCGGCCCGGCTATTTGCTCGGCTGTGTGTGGCCGCTGAGCGGGCTCGGGGAATCGATGCGGTATTGGCGCAAAGGTTTCCGGTGCACGTCGGCCGACCCGGGAATTGCCCCCAGACCGGTGCGGAAAGTGCCGTGATCGCCACTCCGAACCATCGCATATTGGGATCACGCAAAGTGTGCGTCCGGGATCAGGTCGGAGTTGACGGCCCGCTGAACATACTGGCCGTTTTCGGGACCCGGTGGTGGCGGGCTCGAGGGTGGCGAGGAGCGCTTCGGCCGCGGAGCCGACCTGCTGTTCGCGTTCGGGCTTATTGATGTCCTGTAGGTGGAAGGCTCAGTGCGCTTCGATCAGGCACGCCAGGCCTGGGCGACGCGCTCCGGCGGTGCCGCCGAGTACTCGGCGCAGAGCTGGTGTTGCCGATCGGGTAGCCACCATTGAGTCCACAACTCGCGCAGGCGTTCTCGGGCCCGCGCGTCGCGGGCGGCGAGGGCGACGAGTTCGATACCACACGACGAGGTCCTGTCGGCTGCCATACGTGCCGAGGGCGAACATCGCGCCAATTCATTCGGCGGCAGGTCGGTCCGCCTCGGCGCTCAGCATCGCGGACCCGTAGGAGGCCACGGCTTCATTGACGCCGCGTTCTTCCGATTCGGCCCAGCGATCTTGGCCGCGGCCACGTGTTCCTCGGGATCGGAGCCTCGGAGGCTCATTTCGGTATGGCTGCCTCGCGGCGTCGGGCGAGCGCTTCGCCTGCGGATGACCCGTCGGCAAGCCCGCGCAATACGCGCAGGGCCGGTTCTATCGGCTGCCCGGCGGTCAGCTGATCCAGCTGCTCGTACAGCGCACTCTCGACGGCGGCGATCTGGCGTGCGACCCGGCGTCCATCCGGAGTCAGGGTCAGCGAGACGAATCTCCGGTCGCCGGGGCTCACCTCGCGCTCTACCAGTCCCTGGCCCGTCAGTCGATCGACGAGCCTGCTCGGGCTCGTCGTGGTTTCACATACGAGTAGCTCCCCGAGGCCGACCAGGGTCAGCGGTCCGAAGTCGTCGAGTACGCGCAGCACTTCCGCCTGAGACGGAGTCACCCCCAGCGGCCGCAACTGCGCTGCCAGCTGTCGGTTGCCTTCTCGCTGGATCGCCAGAATCAGGTACCGCAACTCTTCCGCGGTTCTCATCGCACTCGCCTCATCCGCACCATTGCTCCTGCTCCCACGTAGGACCGCCACATAAACATTACACGACACCTATTGCTCAACAGTAGATGTCGTGTAATCTAGTTACACGACATCTACTGAAGGAGTAACGCCATGAGCACTGCCTTGGACCCCATCTCGAGCGTGTCGGTCATCAGCACCGGCACGGTCGCCATCCGCCCCGAACATGTCGGGCCGACGCGGAAGAACACCTATGTTTGGCTGTTCACCTCGCGCCGATGGACCGACCCGAGGCCGATCAATGTCTTCGTCATCGAGCATCGAGACGGCCTGGTCCTGTTCGACACCGGCCAGGACCGAGCGTCGGTCACCGACCCCGATTACTTCCCCGGTGGGCTGAACGGGCTGGTCTACTCCCGGCTCGCCAAGTTCGACATCGAACCGGCGCAGACGCTTTCGGCCGGAATCCGCCGGCTCGGGCACACGCTCGGGGACGTCCATACCGCGGTGCTGTCGCATCTGCACCAGGACCACATCGGCGGGCTTCCCGAACTCGATCGCTCGGACATCGTCATCGACCGGATCGAATGGGACTCGCTGCACAAACCTCTTCCCGAGGCCCGAGGACTGATGCCGACCCACATCGACCTGCCCGGCCTGCGCTGGAAGCAGGTGGAACCGGAAGGTCTGGCCGATCCCGCCATCCGCCCCTTCGAGCGCGGACACGATCTGTTCGGTGACGGCAGCCTGGTGCTGCTGCGCACTCCCGGCCACACCCCGGGATCGCTGTCGATGCTGGTGCGCCGCCCCGGACAGCACCCGCTGCTGATGGTCGGTGACCTCACCTACGACGACCGCCTGCTCGCCGAGGGGCATCTGCCGGGTGTCGGCGATAAACGACAGATGCGAACTTCGGCACACCTGGTCAACGAACTCCGCGCGGCGCTGCCCGGACTCGTCATCCTGCCCGCCCATGATCCGGGTGCGAGCGCACGACTGGCGCGCGCTTTGTCGAACCCGCCAGCCTCCATCCGGACGCAGGCGACATCATGATCAGCGAACAATCCGCACGGATACGTGTCGCAGCGACACCGGAACAGGTGCGAGCCGTGCTCCTCGACCCGTTGTCACTGCCCGAATGGAACCCGGCTTTTCTTCGAATACACGGCCGACCGGAGGCAGTGATCGGGGAGCCCTATCGGTTGATCGTTCGCCCCGGACTGTCCGGAACCTTCGACTACGTGAGCATCGAACCCGGCCGAATCGATACCCGCTGGAGCGTGCCGGGATTCACCGAACTGGGCAGTTGGCGCATCCAACCCGCCGGTGCCGCAACAGAAGTCGAGCACGCATTCGGTCAGGAAGGTCCGCTCGCCGCAGTGCTTGCCCCGGCCTACCGCTCGGTCGCACGAATACGGCTCACCCGGCTCGCGGCAAGACTCGGCCACACCGAGCCGTCGTCATGGCAGTCCAACGGGCTGCATTGACTGCGCTGTCAGCGTGTGGATTCGGAGTCCGGTTTCCACCGCGCGGAATTCGGCCAGCATCGGTGCGCAGGCGGTCGCACGGTCCGGGCGCTGGCGGTGTACGCCAGCGAACCCGGGCGGCGCGATCGCGTACATCCTCTTCGCCCCGCAGCGCGGCGGTCGCAGTCGAGGCGACGCCTCGGTAGCCCGGTGCGGGGGTGGTGGTCTGCGGGCCTGAAACTCTGGGGAGCTGAGCGCTGTCGTCGGTTGGTGCGGCGGTGTGAATCGACGATCGCGACGGCCGGGGCAGAACTCTGGGCGGCACGGCAACATTCTGGGCAACTTCACACGTTGGCCCATCGGGCCCGAGAGACGAACCAGATCTCGAATCTGGCGTTTACGGAGCCAATCGTGTGGATACTCACACCACGGAACTGCGCCCCCGCTGGTCAGCGGGTCGCAGTACTGGGTGGTGCCCCCGGCAGGAATCGAACCTGCGACCTAGGGATTAGAAGGCCCTTGCTCTATCCAACTGAGCTACGGAGGCAGTGGGTTCCACGATGGCCGACATTGGCCGTGCTGTCCAGCAGGGCAAGTATAGCGACCGTCCAGATGGCTAGGTTCTTAGCGTTAGCAACATTTCAGCCACCTGCGGCGCATGGGCCGAGCGAGTCGCGGGATGATCGACATCGCACCTCCGATCCGTTAGCCACCATATCGGCCCAATCCCCACCGGGCCACGCATTAACGGCCGACTACGCTCAGTCCCATGTCGTCACCGCAGGACCCGTCCGTCGCACCCGATCTCGAAACGGGTAAATCGGGCTCCGCGGCGACCTTCGCGACCATCACGGTGCTGGCCGGTGCGATCGCGGCAGTGGTCGCTGCGATGATCGTCGGACTGTCGGCGGCGCAGGCGTTGACCTTGCTCGGCATTCCGGATCCCGGACCGCTGACCACCTATGGCCTGCCCGCGCTGCGGGCGCTCGCCGATCTGTCCGCCGCATTGACTGTCGGCTCGCTGCTGTTCGCCGCGTTCCTGATACCCCCGCAGGCGAACGGCCTGCTCGATGTCGGCGGGTATCGCGCGGTCCGGCGCGCCTCGAACTTCGCCGTGAGCTGGGCCTGCTGTGCGGCGCTGCTGATACCGCTGACGGTGTCGGATACCACCGGGCAGCCGGTGAGTCAGATCTGGCGGCCGGAGCAGTTGTGGCGCGCGATCGGTCAGGTGGATCTGGCCCAGGCGTGGCGCACGACGGTGGTTTTCGCGCTGATCGTCGCAGTGGGTTGCCGACTCGCGCTGCGCTGGGGGTGGACCCCGGTGCTGTTCGGCGGTGCGGTCGTCACGATGATGCCGCTGGCACTGACCGGGCATTCGTCCGCGGGCGGTGCGCACGACCTGGCGACCAACAGCCTGATCCTGCACCTGGTTTCCGCCGCGGTGTGGGTCGGTGGATTGTTCGCGGTGCTCGCGTACGCGATGCGCGGCGGCGGGCACACCGATATCGCGGCCCGGCGATTCTCGCTGACCGCCACCATCGCCTTCGTCGTGATCGGCGTCAGCGGTGTGATCAACTCCTGGGTGCGGGTGCCGTGGAGCGATCTGTTCACCACCACCTACGGCCGACTGGTGATCGCCAAGGCGTGCGCGCTCGCGGTGCTCGGCGGGGTCGGATATCTGCAGCGTCGCGCCAGTCTGCCCGCACTCGCCGCGAACCCGCGCGACCGCGCCGCGCTCATCCGATTCGGTGGTGTGGAAGCGCTGATCTTCGCGGCCACCATGGGTCTGGCCGTCGGGTTGGGTCGAACGCCGCCGCCACCGCCGACCAGCGTGCCGACCCCTACCGAGGTCGAACTCGGCTACAACCTGGACGGCCCGCCGTCGGCATCGCGACTGCTGTTCGACTGGCGCTTCGACTTGATCTTCGGCACGCTGTCCGTCGTGCTTGCGGTCCTGTACCTGATGGGGGTGCGGCGGTTGCGTGCGCGCGGGGACGCCTGGCCGGTCGGGCGGACCATTGCCTGGCTATCGGCCTGTGCGATCCTGCTTTTCGCCACCTCGTCGGGGGTCGGGCGGTATGCCCCTGCGGCGTTCAGCGTGCACATGGGACAGCACATGGCGCTGTCGATGCTGGCACCGATCCTGTTCGCGCTCGGTGGTGCGGTCACCTTGGCGCTGCGGGCCTTGCCAGCGGCCGGGCGCAATGGCGTGCCCGGGCCTCGGGAATGGATTCTGGCGGCGGTGCACAACCCGGTCTCGCGCTTTCTGACCCATCCGATCGTCGCGTCGGTGATCTTCGTCGGCGGGTTCTACGCGCTTTACATGGGCGGTATCTACGATTCGTTCGTCGATTCCCATGCGGCGCATCTGATGATGAACCTGCACTTCCTGCTCAGCGGCTATCTGTTCTATTGGGTGGTGATCGGCATCGACCCGAAGCCGCGTCAGGTGCAGCCGCTGACCAAGCTCGGCATGGTATTCGGCTCGCTGCCCTTCCATGCTTTCTTCGGTATCGCGCTGATGAGCATGACCACGGTGATGGGTGGGTGGTTCTTCCGCAGCCTCGCCCTGGGCTGGAACAACGACCTGCTCGGCGACCAGCGCACCGGCGGTAGCCTCGCGTGGGCGAGCGGGGAGGTGCCGTTGGTGGTGGTGATGCTGGCACTGCTCATCCAGTGGTCGCGCAGCGATGCCAAACTCGCGAAGCGGACCGATCGGGCAGCCGACCGGGACCATGACGCGGAGTTGGCCGCCCACAATGCCATGTTCGCCGAATTGGCCAAGCGGGACCGAGGAATGCGTCATTGAGTTCCATCGAGGTACAAGCAGTGAGTGAGCGGGGTGCCACGATGGTGGAGAACAGGCATGCCCGACGGGTGTATCGATCCGATGTCCGTGCCGCGCGCAGACGACTGGCCGGACAGGTGCGCAAGACGCCGGTATTCCATACGTCGATCGCGGGACCGAACGGGCCCGTCCCGGTCACGCTGAAGCTCGAATACCTGCAGCACGGTGGGACATTCAAGGTACGCGGCAGCTTCAACGCGCTGCTGGAGTCGGCCGGACCGGTCGATCAGGTGGTCATCGCCTCGGGTGGCAACGCCGGGATCGCGGCCGCGTTGGCCTCCGCTCGCCTCGGCAAGCTGTGCACCGTAGTGGTCCCGGAATCGGCGCCGCATACCAAGGTAGCCGCGATGTGGTCCTACGGTGCCGAAGTGCTTTGGCACGGAACGACTTACGCCGAGGCCTACCGTTACGCGACCGAGCTCGCGAACGAGCGGGGCGCCCTGCAATTGCACGCCTACGACCTGCCCTCAGTGGTTGCCGGTGCGGGGGTGGTCGGGCTGGAGCTGGAGGAGCAGGTGCGCGGGCGACCACCGGTGCTGGTCGCGGTCGGTGGCGGCGGGCTGGTGGCCGGGATCGCGGCGGCGCTCGGGCGGCGGCAGCAGGTGGTCGGGGTCGAACCGGAGGGCATTGCCACGCTCAACGCCGCATTGCACGCACAGCGGCCCGTGGAGGTGAATGTCGCCCGCATCGCAACGGAGTCATTGGGCGCCAATCGGATCGGGGATATCGCGTTGGATATCGCGCGTCGCTATGACGTGCGGTCACTATTGGTGACCGATGACGCGATTGCGACGGCCCGCGAATATCTGTGGCGGGAGTTTCGGATCGTCGTGGAATTGACGGGGGCGACGGCGCTGGCCGCCGTGCAGAGCGGCGCATATGTGCCCGCCGAAGGAGAGCGGCCCGTGATCGTGCTGTGTGGTGCCAATACCGACTTGGCGGTCTTCTAACTCGCGCGGGTTTCGACGCCATCGCTCGTCGATATCGCCATCGGGTGGTCAGGGCCCGGTCGAGTCCGCCGGTCTGCTGTCGATCGAGATGTATGAAGTGGCGACTGTCCACATGTTTCGAAGTTGTCCACATTCGGGAATCGGGGCGGCCGGATGGGGTAACGAGCCGTCAGGCTGAAGGGGTCTTCGATGTCGAGGACGGAACACCTGAAGCGATCCGTGACGGATCGAAACGTAAAGGGGCGCAACGATGTACGAAGCGATGGTGACTGTGATCGGCACGGTCGTGACCCATCCGATCAAGCGCGATCTGACCAATGGGGAGCAGGTGGTGACCTTTCGGATGGCGAGCAATTCCCGGCGGTTCAATCCCGAGACCGGGGAGTGGGTGGACAACGGAACGCTCTATCTCACGGTCAGCTGCTGGCGCAGACTGGTGCTCGGCGTCGATGCGTCCCTGCGCCGCGGCGATCCGATCATCGCGCACGGCCAACTGCGTTCACACGAATACCGGGGCAGGGACGGCGCGGAACGCCGCGATGTCGAAATGCGTGCCACCGCGATCGGCCCTGACCTGTCCCGCTGCACCGCGCAGGTGGTCCGGCGCGCGGTTTCGGGCGTAGCGTCCGGACCCAGTACCCTGGCACGGAATAGTTGTGACCGATCCAGCGCTGATGATCGTGCACGCGTCGACGGCCAGGAGCTGGGGGAGGGCGCGACGTCCCTGTCTTCCGCACCGCCCCAGCTCGCTGATCCCGAGCCCGTCGACGCTTGACCGCACGGCCGGATATTCCCGGCGACAGTGGTGGCTCTGTTGCATTCCATCGATACCCACACCGATAGGCTTTCCCGTATGGCTGAGTTCATCTACCAAATGAAGAAGGTTCGCAAGGCGCACGGCGATAAGGTCGTGCTCGACGATGTCACCTTGAACTTCCTTCCCGGCGCGAAAATCGGCGTCGTCGGCCCCAACGGCGCGGGTAAATCCAGCGTGCTGAAGATCATGGCCGCACTGGACCAGCCGAATAACGGCGAGGCGTTCCTCGCCCCGGGTGCCACCGTCGGCATCCTGCAGCAGGAGCCGCCGCTGAACGAGGAGAAGACGGTTCGCGGCAATGTCGAGGAGGGCCTCGGCGAGGTCAAGGTGAAGCTGGATCGCTTCAACGAGATCGCCGAACTCATGGCCACCGACTACTCCGACGAGCTCATGGACGAAATGGGCAAACTGCAGGAGTACCTGGACCACGCCGATGCCTGGGATATCGATTCCCAGCTCGAGCAGGCCATGGACGCGTTGCGCTGCCCGCCGCCGGACGAGTCGGTCACCAACCTCTCCGGTGGTGAGCGCCGTCGCGTCGCACTGTGCAAGCTGCTGCTGAGCAAGCCCGATCTGCTGCTGCTCGACGAACCGACCAACCACCTCGATGCCGAGAGCGTGCTCTGGCTCGAGCAGCACCTGGCCTCGTACGCCGGTGCCGTGCTGGCCGTCACCCACGACCGGTACTTCCTCGACAATGTCGCCGAGTGGATTCTCGAACTCGACCGCGGCCGCGCCTACCCCTACGAGGGCAACTACTCCACCTACCTGGAGAAGAAGGCCCAGCGTCTCGAGGTCCAGGGCAAGAAGGACCAGAAGCTGCAGAAGCGCCTCAAGGAGGAGTTGGCCTGGGTGCGGTCCGGCGCCAAGGCTCGCCAGGCCAAGAACAAGGCCCGCCTGGGGCGGTACGAGGAGATGGCGGCCGAGGCCGAGCGGCACCGGAAGTTGGACTTCGAGGAGATCCAGATCCCGGCGGGTCCGCGCCTGGGCAGTGTGGTCGTCGAGGTCGAACATCTGGACAAGGGTTTCGGCGACCGTCAGCTCATCAAGGATCTGTCGTTCACCCTGCCGCGCAACGGCATTGTCGGCGTCATCGGCCCGAATGGTGTCGGTAAGACCACGCTGTTCAAGACGATCGTCGGGCTCGAGTCGCCCGATAGCGGTGAGGTGAAGGTCGGCGAGACGGTCAAGCTGAGCTACGTCGACCAGAATCGCGCGGGTATCGACCCGAAGAAGAACGTCTGGCAGGTCGTCTCCGACGGTCTGGACTTCATCGAGGTCGGCAACCAGGAGATGCCATCGCGCGCTTATGTCAGCGCCTTCGGCTTCAAGGGCCCGGACCAGCAGAAGCCCGCCGGGGTGCTCTCCGGTGGTGAGCGCAACCGGTTGAATCTCGCGCTCACCCTCAAGCAGGGTGGCAACCTGATCCTGCTCGACGAGCCGACCAACGACCTCGACGTGGAGACGCTGAGTTCGCTGGAGAATGCGCTCGAACAGTTCCCGGGCTGCGCCGTCGTCATCTCCCACGACCGCTGGTTCCTCGACCGGACCTGCACCCACATCCTGGCGTGGGAGGGCGATAGCGATAACGACGCCAAGTGGTTCTGGTTCGAGGGCAACTTCGAGGCATATGAGGCCAATAAGATCGAGCGTCTCGGCATCGAAGCTGCCCGGCCGCACCGGGTGACGCACCGCAAGCTCACCCGCGACTGAGTTCCGCACTCGGCGGGGCGGTCGGTGTACCGCCTCGCCGGGTGGCCTTTCGCCGCTGCGCGATCTGGAGGACGAAATCGCCGAGGCCGCTTCGTGGTCCGATGAAGCCCGCGCGACGCGCCGACAACTCGAACGCGACGCACTCCTGGAACAACTCGCCGCCGCAACCGGTCGGCTCGGCCGCAACCGGTCGGCTCGGCCGCAACCGGTCGGATATAGGTATCGCGGGCGGTGCACAACCAGTCCGGGGGGTCGACCGTCCCCGTGCCGCTCCGCGGCCCGGTACCGCACATCGGTGACCACACCGTGGAAGGTCACGGCGCCTGCATTGACGATGCCGCGGCCGGAATACGGTGCCAGCAGCTCGATTCCGTCGCGCGCACCGTCGCGCCGGTCGCTCGCCAGCGCGACGTGCCGTAGCGACGTGGTCGTCAACAAGAAGTCGACATCACGTGATGTGCCCGACTCGCGTACATATTGCTCCCGCACGGCCGTCACTTGCCGCAACTGCGCCCGTTGGGCTGAACTCCACGATCTCGGTGCTGGAGGTGACGATCGGTGGGTGTCCGGGCGGCGCGAAATAGGCGGCACTGGCGATCTGGACCGGCGCCTCTCGTTCGCTGATGTGTGGCATCGCGTTCACTGCCTCTCGATATGCCGGTGGATCCCGTCATGAACGAAGCGTGAGGTCCGGCGTCACGATGTGGCGTGCGCATGAATCACAGCGGAACCCGAGCTCGACAGGGGTGACGGCGTGCACCAGTGGGCGCAGTCCGAGCAATCCACGGTGGGCACCGCCGAACGGCATTCGGAATCGATCCGGTTCGGCGGCTGGTCGCAGGCCGCCGAGCGGTAGCATCCGCGCATGACGCCATCGAACGGTCGTTCTGCCGAAGGAATTGCGGAGAACACGCACCCGGCGGCGTCTGCATCGAAGGAAATACGGTCGATGCACATCCGGCCACAGATCTGACTATGGTTGGAAACGTGCATGCGCAGGCGCAGTCCGGGCTTTGGGTCGCTACCACCGCGATCGCGTCTACCTGACGTTGCCGGTCCGATCGGGTGCTGTGCCGGGATCATCGACCTCGGCAACCAAGCGGCGAACGCTGTGGTATCGGTGAACACCCTGCATTTAGAAGGGAATTCACCCCCGCGTCTGCAAGGCACAGCTACTCTCGGACCGGCGTCACTTTGTTGCGGAACCGAATCCGAGGAGTTGGCGAAAAAAATGACTGTCTCGTCCGAATTGTCCAGCGCGGCGTGGGCCGCGGGATTGCCGCAGTCGCTGCGCGGCGAACTCGCGACGCTCGAGGAGGCGTATTTCCGCCACGTCGACGCGGGCGATGTGGACTGCGCGATCACCGGGATCACCCAGATCTTCCGGCGGCATATGGAGCTCGCGATGACCCGCACGGCCGGGCGGGCGCTAGTCCGGGTGTACCACCCGGACGACGCCTCCGGGCTCGGCGCCGCGGTGCAGCTGGTCACCGACGATATGGCGCTGCTAGTGGAGTCGATCACCTCGTCGCTGAGCAGGATGGGCGTCAGCGTGAGCGAGGTGATCCACCCGATCTTCGAGGTGACGCGCGATGCGGACGGACGGCTGACCAGCGCCGCGCCGCACGAGGTCGATAGCAACGGCAGCACCGGTCTGCGCGAATCCTGGATGCACCTGCAATTGCATCCCTCGACCAGTCGCGCCCTACTGGACCGGATCGAACAGTCGATGCCGGATGTGGTCGCCGACGTGCGTCAGGTCATCGGCGATACCGAGGCCATCAAACAGGTGCAGAGCAATCTGGCCGATGAGCTCGAGCTGGCCGCCAAATCCGGCCACGCGCCGTTCTCCGATACCGATCTGGTCGATACCGCGAATCTGTTGCGCTGGTTGGACAGTGGCAATTTCACCGTGCTCGGCTACGCCCGCTACCGATTCGGCGGCGAGGAGAGGCAGACGATCTCGAATCCGTTGCCCGGCACCTGCCTCGGCGTGCTGCGCCCGGATGTCGGCACCGATTTCCGAGTGCCGGTCAACGCGGGCGACCGCCCGCTGCTGATGCTCACCCAAGGCCTGGTGCCCGCAACCGTGCACCGCTCGGTGTACCCCTATTTCATCGGTGTCGCGGACTTCGACGAGTCCGGCACGATCGTCGGCGAGCACCTGTTCATCGGTGTATTCACCGTGACGGCGGTGCACGAGAACGTCCTCGACATTCCGGTCATCGAGCGCCGGGTGCGCGCGGTGATCGAGCAGAGCGGCTTCGACCTGGATTCGTTCTCCGGTCAGGCCATGCTCGAGGTCATCCAGTCGTTCCCGCGCACCGAACTGTTCTCCTCTGATGCCGAGACCATGCGCCGCACGGCCACCGCGGTCCTGAATGTCGGTCTGCGCAGGCAGGTTCGGCTGTTCCTGCGTTCGGACGGTTTCGGCCGATTCGTCGCATGCCTGGTCTATCTGCCTCGCGATCGCTACACCACCCGGGTGCGGCTGGAGATGCAGGAAATCCTGGTCCGCGAACTGGGTGGCGTCTCCATCGACTATTCGGCGCGGGTCAGCGAAAGCGAACTGGCCAGTGTGTATTTCACGGTGCGCATGCCGGAGACGGGGTTGGGGGCGCCGCGCGAGGCAGTTGCTGGTGCCGATACCTCCGATGCCAACCGGCTGCGCATCCAGAATCTGCTCGCCGAGGCGACGCACACCTGGGATGACCGTCTCAACGATGCGGTGAGCACCTCTACCGTGCTGGATCCCGGGGTTGTGCAGCGCTACGCCGAGGCGTTTCCAGAGGCGTACAAACAGGATTTCGCCTCCGACCGTGCACTGGCCGACGTCGTCCGGTTGGAGCGGCTGACCGAGGGTTCGATCGACCAATACCTGTACCGCCATGCGGATTCGGTTCCGGGCTCGTGGCGGTTCACCCTCTACATCGGCGGCACCGGCATCTCACTGAGCCAGGTGCTGCCGGTGCTGCAGAGTCTCGGTGTCGAAGTGGTCGACGAACGGCCGTACCAGATCCTGTTGGATCCGGTGCCCGGCGATGAGGGCGGGGAACGCTGGATCTACGACTTCGGTCTGCTGGCCCGGCCGGAATTGCTGCGCAGTTCGCTGGATAAGGATCTGGACGCCGAACTGCTGGAGTCCTCGGCCCGAGCCGATGCGCTGGCCTCGGCGGAGCAAGGGCTGCACGATCGGTTCACCGCGGCCTTCGAGGCGATGTGGTACGACCGAGCCGAGGCGGATGCGCTCAATGAACTCGTGCTGCGCGCCCGGCTGCCGTGGCGTGCGGTGTCGATCCTGCGGATGTACGCGAAGTACCTGCAGCAGGCCGATTTTCCGTACAGCCAGGCGAATATCGCCAGGGTCCTGCTCGCGTATCCGGATATCGCGAAGCTGTTCGCTGATCTGTTCACGGCGCGGTTCGATCCGGATACCGAATCCGCCGAGCACGCCGCCGAGTTGGAGACCCGGGTGCGCGGCCGCATCGACGACGTCGTCAGCCTGGATGCCGACCGCATCCTGCGCGCGATCCTGTCGCTGATCAAGGCGACATTGCGGACCAACTACTATGTGACCGACGCCGAGGGCAATTCGCGCGGGTACGTCTCGGTGAAGGTCGAGCCGCGCGAGATCGCCGAATTGCCCAAGCCGAGGCCGCAATTCGAGATCTTTGTGTACTCGCCGCGGGTCGAGGGCGTACATCTGCGCTTCGGTCCGGTGGCGCGCGGCGGATTGCGCTGGTCGGACCGGCTGGAGGATTTCCGGACCGAGATCCTGGGTCTGGTGAAGGCGCAGGCGGTGAAGAACGCGGTCATCGTCCCGGTCGGCGCCAAGGGCGGGTTCGTGGTCAAACAGCCGCCAGCGGCCACCGGTGATCCGACCGCGGATCGGCAGGCGCTCGGCGCAGAGGGCGTCGAGTGCTACCGGACCTTCATCTCCGGTCTGCTCGATGTCACCGATAATGTGGACCGGGCAACCGGTGCCGTGCTGCCGCCCGCGCGGGTGATCCGCCGCGACGGCGATGACACCTACCTGGTCGTTGCCGCCGATAAGGGCACCGCGACCTTCTCCGATATCGCCAACGATGTGGCGCAGCGCTATGGATTCTGGCTCGGTGACGCATTCGCCTCGGGTGGTTCGGCGGGTTACGACCACAAGGCGATGGGCATTACCGCCAAGGGTGCCTGGGAGAGCGTGAAGCGCCACTTCCAGGAGATGAACATCGATACCCAGACCGAGGATTTCACTGTGGTCGGGGTCGGCGATATGAGCGGTGACGTCTTCGGCAACGGCATGCTGCTCTCCGAGCACATCCGGTTGGTCGCGGCATTCGACCACCGGCATATCTTCCTGGATCCCGATCCCGATGCGGCCACCTCGTTCCAGGAGCGGCAGCGGATGTTCGCGCTGCCGCGCTCGTCCTGGGCGGACTATGACACCTCGCTGATCAGTACCGGCGGTGGCGTCTGGGATCGCACCGTGAAGTCGGTGCCGATCAGCCCGCAGGCGCGAAGGGCGTTGGGGCTGGCCGATGATGTGGTCGCGCTCTCGCCGCCGGAACTGGTGCGCGCGATCCTGCTCTCACCGGTGCAGCTGCTGTGGAACGGTGGTATCGGCACCTACATCAAGGCGAGCACCGAGACCAATGCCGAGGTCGGCGACAAGTCCAATGATGCGGTGCGGGTCAATGGAAAACAGTTGCGGGTCAAGGTGATCGGCGAGGGCGGCAATCTGGGCGCGACCGCGCTCGGCCGCATCGAGTTCTGCCGCAACGGCGGCAAGATGAATACCGACGCGCTGGACAACTCGGCCGGTGTGGACTGCTCCGACCACGAGGTCAATATCAAGGTGCTGCTCGACGGTGTGGTCAGCGCGGGCGGACTGCCCGAGGCCGAACGCAATCCGCTGCTCGCCTCGATGACCGATGAGGTCACCCAGCTGGTGTTGCAGGACAACGTCTCTCAGAATTTCCTGATGGGCATCTCGCGGGCCGAGGCGCCCCGGATGCTGAATGTGCACGAGCGGCTCATCGAGGATCTGGAGGCGCGTCGCGGGGTGGACCGCGAGCTTGAGGCGCTGCCATCGCAGGTGGAGATCAAGCGCAGACTCGAGGAGGGCACCGGTCTGGCCTCGCCCGAGCTGTCCAATCTCATGGCGCACGTGAAGCTTTCGCTCAAGGCCGATCTGCTCGAGACCGATCTGCCGGATATCTCGTACTTCGCCAGCAGGCTGCCGCAGTACTTCCCGACACCTTTGCGGGCTCGGTTCGGCACCGCCATCAAGCGGCACCGGCTGCGTCGGGAGATCACCACCACGATGGTGGTCAACGAAATGGTCGACTACGGCGGCATCACCTACGCCCATCGGCTGAACGAGGAAATCGGAGCCAGCACGACGGATGCGGTGCGCGCGTTCGCGGCGGCCAGCGAGATCTTCGACCTGCACGATATGTGGGTGCGGATCCGGGCCACCGACGCATCGGTGTCGGTGCGCGACGAACTGGAGCTGGAGACCAAGCGGACGCTGGACCGCGCCTCGCGCTGGTTGCTGAGCAACCGTCCACAGCCGATCGCGGTCGGCGCGGAGATCAACCGGTACAGCAGGGGCGTGCGGGAGCTGGCGCCGCAGGTGCCCGGCTGGCTGCGCGGACATCACGTCTCGATACTGACCGATCAGTCCGCCGAATTGATCGCGCGCGGCGCGCCGACCGACCTCGCCACCGAGGTCTTCGGGCTGCTGAATCTGTTCCCGCTGCTCGATGTGTTGGATATCGCAGATATCACCGATCGCGACGGCGATGAGGTCGGCTCGCTGTACTACGCGCTCAACGATCACCTCAAGATCGATTGGCTGTTGCAGGCGGTCAGCCACCTGGAACGCGGCGATCGCTGGCACGCGCTGGCCCGGCTCGCACTGCGCGACGATATGTACGGTTCGCTGCGCTCGCTGACCCTCGACGTGCTCTCCGGCGGTGACCCGGAGGAGACAGCGGACGAAAAGATTGCATACTGGGAGTCGAAAAACCAGTCCCGGCTCGGACGCGCTCGGGCAGCGCTGTCGGAGTTGTTCGAGTCCGGAACCCACGATCTCGCCACGCTGTCGGTTGCGGCGCGGCAAGTGCGAAGCATGGTGAGCGGGGTGGGCGCCCAATCGGAGGTACCACGTTGACGAGTCCGTTGAGCAGCAGCGGAAAGTCGCAGGGCGGCAGCCTATTACTGCCCAAGCGCTTCCACGCCAAGGTAGACGTCAGGTGGTCGGATATGGACGTGTTCCAGCACGTCAACCATGCCCGCATGGTGACGTTGCTGGAGGAGGCGCGGATTCCGTGGCTGTTCGAGGACGGGCGTCCGACCGCCTCGCTGCGTACCGGCTGTGTGCTGGCGGACCTTCGGGTCCGCTACCGCGGTCAGCTGCGGCACGAGGACACCCCGCTGGATATCGCGATGTGGATCGAGCAGCTGCGGGCGGTTGATTTCACCATCGGTTACGAGGTCCGCGCCAACGGCGCGGCCCCGGACTCGCCGCCCGCGGTGCTCGCCTCCACCCAGATCGCGGCCTTCGATATGCGGACGCAGCGCCTGCGTCGGCTCACCGATACCGAACGTGACTACCTCGCCGAGTGGAAAGAATGAGCGATTGCCCGCCGCGTTCGGGCGGCGGAATCGTTGGGCAGTAATGGCTGGTTTCGGCCGTCGGGCAGTGGTCGTCGGTATCGGCGGCCGTACGGTGGCGGCTGAATCCGCTGGCATAGCGGTGGTGGCGGACTGTGGTCGTCGTACGGTGGCGGCCGCGATGTGGTGATGTGGGAGCACTGATGTCGGGACAGCGCGTCCTGGAGGTTTCCGATCCGGCCGAGCGGGAGAATCTGGCGACATTTCTGAGCCGGGCCGTTCGGCTGGATCCCGCGGTGGTGGTGCGTATGCGCCGTCGTGGCGAACGATACGTATCCGCGTGGGTGGCAACGGGTTTCGAAGCGCTCGCGGTCCGCACCGTGGTCGCCGAGCTCGGTACCGACGATGTCACCGTCGGTGCCGATCTGGTGCTGGCCGGTTTGTCGTCCGGAATTCCGATCGATCTCGGCTATTCGATGGATTCGGCCTGGCGTGGTGCGCTCCCGCCGGATGTCGGCTTCGAACATGTCGACGATGTGCCCGCCCGCACCCTCGTCGAACTCGCCGAACAGGGTGCGGCACTGGCAAAAGAACACGGCAGCAGCCATGGCCCGCCCGCCTCCCTGCTCGACCAGACCGTGCTCACCGTCTCCGCGGCGCTCGACCAGGTCCAGGTCCCGATGCGCGTCGTATTCGCGCTCACTGCAATGGATTTCATCCCCCACTCCGGTGACAGGGCCGACCCCCGCCGCATCCCGGCCGCCGAAATCGTCCGGGTCCGTGCCACCAGAACCTGGCTCCGCCTCGATGCCCGCTACGGCTCCGTCGCCCGCCGTCGAGGCGGCGGCATTCCGCTGACCCCCAGCTGATCCGAACTCCCTGCCGCCGGTGCCTGTCGCGCGAACTCCCGCACCTCCGGTCGGGATTCGCATCCGTCGCGCAGCACGGATCCCGAGAGCGGGTGCGGCTGAATGGATTTGGTGATGCGGAACCGGCGGGTCAGGAGAGGCCGAGCAGGCGCAGGAGGGCGGTGGTTGCGGCCGCCGCGAGGATGACGACGAGCATGGGTTGGCTACGCCAGGCCAGCAGGCCACCGACCAAAACCCCTGCGGGCAAGGCGAATCCGAGGTGGCCGGAGCCGGTGGGCACTGTGGTGATGGCGACCATCGCCGCGAGCAGGACGACCGCGCCGATCTCCAGCAGTTTCGTTGCTCGCTCCGGGAAGCGGATGCGGTTGCGCAGCGCGGGGCCCGATGAGCGGAAGGCATAGGTTCCGGCGGAGAGTGCGGACATGGCCATCAGCAAGATCGGGGTACTCACGCCTGTGCCTCCACGGTCCTCTGCTCGGCCGGAGCTCCGCCGATGAATCGCTCGCTCATGCCGCCTGCGCCTCTCCGGACTCGGCCTTGCCGTCGCCGTTCCGCGAGATCGCGAAGAACAACCCCGAAAGCGCAACCAGCACAGGCATTCCGGCGGGCAGGAACGGCGCGCTCGCCACGGCCGCGATCGCTCCGATCAGCGCCGCCCGCAAGGTGTCCCGCGCCCGCAGCGCGGGCATGATCAGCGATAACAGCACCGCGGGGAACACTGCGTCCAACCCGATCGCACCGGTGTCGGGCACTATCGTGCCGATCAGCGCGCCGATCGCCGCACCGCCGGGCCAGGCGATGAGCACACCCAACCCGCTCACCCAGTACGCGGCCCGCCTACGCGCAATATCCGGCTGGGCCAGGGCCAGCGCGACGGATTCGTCGTTCATCACGTGGACGCCGATCCGCCGCCGCCATCCGGTGCCGACCACATCGGGTACCGAAAGCCCATACGGCAGATGCCGGGCGTTGACCAACAGCCCGGCCAATACGGCCGCGATCGGGCTGCCGCCCGCCGCCATGATCCCGATGAAGAGGAACTCCGCACCGCCCGCGAGCACGACGACCCCGAGCACAATCGGAACCCACATTGGAAAACCCGAGGTGACGGCGGTAGCGCCATAGGAAACAGCGATCAGACCGACCGCCAGCAGTACCGCCGCGATGCCGGCGAGTGTGTCCCGATCGAGTGTTCGCCATATCGAACGCATGTAGCTTATAGTGAACATGGCGGGGCGATTCGTCAATATGATTCTCTGTTGGGCGGTCGACTGTATCGACCCACCCCGGCCGGCTTCGCCGGCTTGCCATCCCCCTAGTCGACGGGAGCGCGCATGGACCAGGATCAGACGACGCCGCAGGCAGTGATCGCCGCTGCGCTGCGCCGGGAGCGCGCACGCGCCGGGCTGTCGCTCACCGAGGTCGCCAACCGTGCAGGCGTCGCGAAATCCACACTGTCCCAACTGGAATCGGGTACCGGAAATCCGAGCCTGGAGACCATGTGGGCACTGTGCGTTGCCCTGGATATGCCCCTATCGCGGCTGCTCGACCCGCCACGCCCGACCGTTCAGGTGATTCGCGCGGGGGAGGGGCCGGTATTGGTCGCCGCGGAATCCGACTACCGCGCCACCCTGCTGGCGGCCGGACCGGCCAATACCCGCCGTGACTTCTTCCGGATCACCGCCGAACCCGGCCACGCCCGCAGATCCGACCCGCACAGTCCAGGTGTAATCGAGCACGTACTGCTGGCCAGCGGCCGCGCCCGCACCGGCCCGATCGACGCACCCGTCGAACTCGGACCCGGCGACTACATCTCCTACCCGGGCGATGCCCCCCACGTCTTCGAAGCCCTGGCTCCCAACACCTCGGCTGCTTTCGTCATCGAGTACACCTAGTCGGAAATCGTCGGCCGCGGATGCAGCCGGGTGACGTGCACCGATCGACCCCGTGGATGCGTACGTGGTGACCGTGAACGCGTGCGGCGAATGAATGCAGATCCCGGCCCGACGGAACCGATCCGGTCGGGAGCTAGGCGGCACCCTCGCCGAGATACTGCAACCACACCGGATCCAACTCCGCGGTGGTCGACAACAGCCGCCAGTGCGGTCCCTTCGGCGAGACCAGTGGCGAACGCAACGTCCAGCCCAACTCGCTGAGCAGCTTGTCCGCCTTGCGGTGATTACATGGGGCACAACTCGCGACGCAGTTCTCCCAGGAATGCTCGCCGCCGCGACTGCGCGGGATGACGTGATCGATGGTCTCTGCCTTACCACCGCAATACCCACAGCGGTAGCGGTCGCGATGCATGAGGGCGGCGCGGGTCATCGGGACGCGCGCCCGATAGGGCACATGAACGTAGCTGCGCAGCCGGATGACCGACGGAATCGTGACGGCGGATTCGGCGGAATGCACCACCGATCCCTCCGGATCATGGTGGACGGTATCGGCTTTATCGCAGATCAGGAGCACCACGGCGCGGCGTGCGGACAGCGCGGTGAGCGGCTCGTAGGTGGCATTGAGAAGCAACACCCGGCGCTTCAACCAATTGGCGGTCTCGTTCTGGACCGGCGTGAGGTGCGGATTGTGGTGAGCAGGCTCACCGGTGCGATGTGCACCCGGATAGTGATCGGACAAGATGTGCAGCGGAGTAGCCCCCGACCCACGATTGTGGACGTCGGCGGGCTGGAGTTGTCGGTGCGTCCTGGCCTCGTGTGATCGGCCGTGCCGCTGCTTCATGGGGACCCCGGTTTCATAGTTATCAAGATCATGTGGTATCTCGGCAGAGACTGCCACCCAGTTGACCATGGAATGCGCACTATTGCACGGTGATTTCGCACAATGTCGGATGAACTGTGGTTGAAGGGCTGCCCGTTCGTGACGCGGGCACAATGGAGTGCGGCCCGTAGCGATCGCTTACGGGTCGCTCGAAACGGCCCGTAGCGATCGCTTGCGGGTCGCTCGAAACGATCAGTGCGGACCGATCGAGAGGACCTGATGACTTCCGGCGAGCAGACAGCGACGTCGTTCTACGACGCGATCGGCGGGGCGGCGACGTTCCACCGGATCATCGCGGCGTTCTATCGAGAGGTGGCGGCCGACGAGGTATTGCGCCCGCTGTACCCGGAGCAGGACCTCGGACCCGCGGAGCGGCGGCTGCGCATGTTCCTGGAGCAGTACTGGGGTGGGCCGCGCACCTACTCCGATGAGCGCGGACATCCGCGGCTGCGAATGCGGCATATGCCGTTCAAGATCGGTCCGGTGGAGCGCGACGCGTGGCTGCGCTGTATGCGGATCGGCGTGGCAGAGATCGAACCGGAAATTCTGGATGATGAGCATCGCAAGGCATTGCTCGATTACCTCGAGATGGCGGCAAATTCGCTGGTGAACGCTGCCTGGTGAGATCGTTTTGGTCGAGCTCCCGCATAGTCCCAAGGTTTTCGACTCGCATATCGAATGCTGAATATTTGCCAGATATCATCGAACATGGCTGAGCCTGAGCGAATTTGCCGAAAATCTTTGGCACTATTACGGATGTGACTGATACACCTGCCATCCCGGCGCCGGTGGATCGCACCGCCCAACCTTGGTGGCGGTCGGCCATGTTCTACCAGATCTATCCGAGATCCTTCGCGGACTCCGACGGTGACGGGATCGGCGATCTCCGCGGGATTCGCGACAAGCTCGGCTACCTGGAACTACTCGGGGTCGACGCACTCTGGATCTGTCCGGTGATGCGCTCTCCCATGGCCGACGGCGGCTACGACGTCGCCGACCCGCGCGATATCGACCCGCTCTTCGGCGGTATGGCGGCAATGGACGAGCTGATCGCCGAGGCGCACGACCGCCGTCTCAAGGTGACCATGGATCTGGTGCCGAACCACACCAGCGATCAGCATCCGTGGTTCGCGGCGGCGCTGGCTGCGGCACCGGGCAGTCGGGAACGCGAGCGCTACATCTTCCGCGACGGCCGCGGACCCGACGGCGCGACGCCGCCGAACAACTGGCCGAGCATCTTCGGCGGGCCCGCCTGGACCCGCGTTATCGAGCCCGACGGCCGGCCCGGCCAGTGGTACCTGCACATATTCGCGCCGGAACAACCGGATCTGAACTGGGCAAATCCCGAGATCGCCGCCGATTTCGAGCAGACGCTGCGCTTCTGGCTGGATCGGGGCGTCGACGGGTTCCGCCTCGATGTCGCGCACGGTATGGCCAAACCGGACGGCCTGCCCGATATGGCACGCGTCGAAACCAAGATGCTGGTGCACGACGACGACGATCCGCGTTTCAACAATCCCGCCGTACACGAGATCCACCGCCGCATCCGCAAGGTGCTCGACGAATATCCGGACGCGGTCTCGATCGGCGAGGTCTGGGTGGACGACAACACCCGCTTCGGCGAGTACGTCCGGCCGGACGAACTGCACCTGGCCTTCAACTTCCGCCTCGCCGAGACCCCGTTCGATGCCGACGCGGTGCGCGCGGCCATCGACAATTCGCTCGCGGCCGTCGCGCCGGTGGGCGCGGTCCCCACCTGGACGCTGTCCAATCACGACATCGCGCGGGAGGTCACCCGGTACGGCGGCGGTCCCGTCGGCGTGGCGCGGGCCCGCGCCATGATGATGGTGGAGCTGGCACTGCCCGGCGCGGTGTTCATCTACAACGGCGCCGAACTCGGGCTGCCCAATGTCGACGATCTGCCCGAGGCGGCGCTACGGGATCCGGTCTGGGAACGTTCCGGACATACCGAGCGCGGACGCGACGGCTGCCGGGTGCCGATTCCATGGGAGGGGGCAGCGCCGCCGTTCGGATTCACCACGGGCGAGTCCTGGTTGCCGATGCCGCCGGAGTGGGCGGCGTCGACGGTCGAGGCGCAGCTGGAGGCGTTGGGCTCCACCCTGTCGCTGTATCGGTTGGCGATCGAATTGCGTGGTGTCCGACCGGAATTCGCGGGCCCCCGGGTCGAGTGGTACGGCAGCCCGGCCGGTTGCCTCGCCTTCCGTCGGCCCGGTGGACTGGTCTGTGTGCTGAACGCCTCGCCCGTGCCGATCGCCTTGCCGCCCGGTGACGTACTGCTCGCCAGCGCCCCGTCGGAGAACGGTCAGCTGGCCGCCAATGCCGCCGCCTGGCTGGTCTGACCGGACAACACGAGCTCGACCAGAACGCGAACTACTACACGGCATCGTCTACCGTTAGGCCTGTGAGTGAGCGAAGCGAGCGAACCATGTGCCAGCGCGCCATGCGGACGACGAAGGCGAGCGCCAGCGAGGTGCAGTCGTGAGCATTCTCGAGACAGTGCTGATCTTCCTCGGCATCCCGCTGGTGATCTACGGCGCGATCGCCGGATTGTCGTTTCTCGGCAAGCCACTGCCCGGCGAGAAGCCGGTCCACTACGACCTCGGTCAGAAGTGGACCCAGCCTCCCGTGCTGTGGAGTGCCACCGACGAGGTGACCGGATCGGGTCACCACACTGCTGAGTCGTCGCATGGACATGCGGCAATCGAGTCCACCCCGGTGGAGCTGATCGGAGGCCGGGCAAGTGGCAAATTCTAATTGGCCCGCGGTAGTCGAATCCGAACTGCCGCACGGTTCGGTGGTCACCAGCAGCGGCCGCGTCTCCGGTGTGCACGAGGCCGGCGCGGTGTTCAAGGAAGCCCCGTTCAGCGATGACGAGCGGCTGGCCATGGACAACGTGCTCACCGAGGCGACCCGCGCGACCAAGGTGCGCTTCAACATCTTCATCGGCGATCTGGGTGCGGATCCGGCCGCCGGTGCGGACGCGGTCTTCCCGGCGACCCCCGAGGCGGCGCGTTCGGTGCTCATTGCCGTCTCGCCCAACGACAAGGCCGTAGAGGTCCGTTCCGGCAGCGAGATCGCCGACCGGGCCAATGATCGCGTCTGCCAGCTCGGCGTCACCGCAGCCCTGAGCTCCTTTCGCCAGGGCCAGCTCATCGACGGTCTGATCTCCGCGGTCCGCGTCATGGCCGCCGCCATCGGTCGCTGATCCACCGGTTCCACCCCGGCGCGTTCACCTGCGAAGGTGGACGCGCCGTTTGCGTTGTGCCGCACGGAACATCGAGCGGAGTGTCTCGGGAGAGATGCGAACGGGGCGTGCTCATCGCAATGATCTGCACGCCCCGTTTCGATCCGGCTGAGGTGCCGTCGGCCCGTTCAGCCCCGGGCGTCGAAGGTGCGGGCGCGCAGTGAGCGTTCGATGCCCGCCTTGCCCTCGATCACTAGGCGGCGCAGGGCGGGCGGGTGATCACCGGCGAGGAACTTGTCCGCCGTTGCCACGGCGTCCTCGCTGATCGCCCAGACAGGGTAGAGGCCGATGACGACGGTTTGCGCAACCTCGCTGGAGCGGCGCTCCCAGACCCCGGGCACCTCGGCGAAATAGCGGTCGACATAGGGAGCGAGCAGCTCGCCCTGGCCCGCCGGCGCGAACCCGCCGACGATCGAGCGGGCGGTGATATTCGGCACCGAATCGTCGGTCATCACCGTGTTCCAGGCCTGCTCCTTCACTTCGGCGATCGGCCGCGCCGTCGCCGCCGCGGCGGCTTGGCGCTTACCGGCGGCGGTGGGGTCGTTGGCCAATTCCTGGTCGATGATCGGAGTGCCGAGGCCCTCGGCATCGATCTCGCCCGCCGCCGCCAGCGCGGTGATCAGCCGCCAGCGCAGATCGGTGTCCACCACCAGACCGGGCAGACCGACGGTGGCCGGATCGCCGTCGAGCAGTTCGCGCAGCACCTCGGTGTGCCAGGCCTGCAGCCGCGCGCCGGTGAGCGCATTGACAAAGGCGAGCTGATGATCCGAGCCCGCCGCGGCCTCGCGGGCCAGTTCCAGCAGCCGGTTGGCGTATTCGGTCCAGCCGGTGGCATTCGCCCACTCCGGATCGGCGTAGCTGCCGATCGCGGTATTGGCCTGCATCAGAAGTCGCTGCACCACACCGATTTCGCTCTCGGTGCCGATTCCGCGCTGCACCAGGGCGACGAAGTCGCGTGCGCGCATCTCGGCCTGCCTGGTCATCTCCCATGCGGCCGACCAGCACAGCGTGCGCGGCAGTGGCTCGACGATTTCGTGGATGCGGTGCAGCACCACATCGAGCGAATCGGGATCGAGGCGCACCGAGCAGTAGGTGAGATCGTCATCGTTGATCAGCACCAGCTGGCCGCGTTCCACGCCGACGAGTTCGGGCACCTCGGTGCGCTCGGCCGCGTCGAGGTCGAGTTCGATGCGGTTGGTGCGGACCAGCTTTCCGTCCCGTTCGCCGTACACACCGATCGCAAGGCGATGCACGCGCCGCTCACCCGCGCCCGGTTCTGCCCCCTCCTGGACGACCGCGAATCTGGTGAAACGGCCGCCGGGATCGACCTCGAAATCCGGACGCAGGATATTCAGTCCGGTGGTCTTGAGCCACTGTGTGCCCCAGTCGGACAGATCGCGGCCGGAGGACTTCTCCAGTGCCGACAGCAGATCGTCGAAAGTGGCGTTGCTGTAGGCGTGTTCGGTGAAGTAGGCGCGCAGTCCGGCGAGGAACGGTTCCAGCCCGACATAGGCCACCAGCTGCTTGAGCACGGAAGCGCCCTTGGCGTAGGTGATTCCGTCGAAGTTGACCTCGACCGCGTGCAGATCCGGAATATCGGCGGCGATCGGATGTGTGGACGGCAGCTGATCCTGCCGGTATGCCCAGGACTTCTCCACATTCGCGAAAGTGGTCCAGGCACTGGTGTACTCGGTCGCCTCGGACTGGCACAGCACCGAGGCGAAGGTCGCGAACGACTCGTTCAACCACAGGTCGTCCCACCACTTCATGGTGACCAGATCGCCGAACCACATATGCGCCATCTCGTGCAGCACCGTCTCGGCGCGTCGCTCATAGGACGCGCGGGTCACCTTGGACCGGAAGACGTAGTCCTCCAGGAAGGTGACGGCACCGGCGTTCTCCATCGCGCCCGCGTTGAATTCCGGGACGAACAGCTGGTCGTACTTGCCGAACGCGTAGGGCACACCGAAGTTCTTGTGGTAGAAGCCGAAGCCCTGTTTGGTCTCGGTGAACAGCCGGTCGGCATCCATGTGCTCGGCGAGCGAGGCGCGGCAGTAGATGCCGAGCGGGATGGTGCCATGGTCGTCGGTGTAGGCGTCGGTCCATTCCGCGTACGGGCCCGCGATGAGCGCGACCAGGTAGGTGCTCATCTTCGGGGTGGTGCGGAACAGGTGCTTACCGGGATCGGCGAGCAGCGTATCGACCGCGGCCCCGTTGGAGATGACCTTCCAGTTCGGCGCGGCGGTCACGCTGATATCGAAGGTGGCCTTGAGGTCCGGCTGGTCGAAGCAGGCGAACATGCGCTTGGCGTCGGCGGTTTCGAACTGCGAGTACAGGTAGACCGCGTCATCGGTGGGATCGACGAAGCGGTGCAGGCCCTCACCGGTATTGGAGTATTCGCAGTCGGCCTCGACGACGAGTTCGTTGCGCTCGGCCAGACCGGTGAGTGTGATGCCCGTTGACTCGTCGTAGTCGGCGATATCGATCGCGGTGCCGTTGAGCACGGCCGAGCGGACCCCGCGGGCGACGATATCGATGAAGGTGCTCGCGCCCGCAGTCGCGGTGAAGGTGACCGTGCTGCGGGAGAAGAAGGTCTGCTCGCCCGGCTTCGCCGCCCCGTCGGTCAGGTCGAGGTCGATGCGATAGTTCTCGACCTGCACTGTCGAGGCGCGTTCGATTGCCTGGTCGCGAGTCAGGTTCGGTGCGGACATGGGACTCCTTCGTTGGTCGAAGAACATGTGCGGGCGGGCCGCCCGACGGGCACAGCACTCACCACAATGCCACCTCGGTAAGGTTGCCCGCGCGGAAGTTTTTCCCATAAACCCTATCGACCAGGATCGGAGCGCGACGTGAAGCACATCCACGCCGGAAAGGTGCGCGACCTCTACGAGGACGGCGAAACGCTGCTGCTGGTGGCGTCGGATCGGGTGTCGGTCTATGACGTGGTGCTGCCGACGCCGATCCCGGATAAGGGCGCGCTGCTGACCCAGCTGTCGAACTGGTGGTTCGAGTACTTCACCGACGTGCCCAACCATGTGGTCTCGGCGACCGATGTGCCCGCGGAATTCGCCGGTCGCGGCATTCGGGTCAAGCCGCTGAAGATGCTGCAGGTCGAGTGCATCGCGCGCGGCTACCTGACCGGATCAGGGCTCAAGGAGTACGAGCAAACCGGCACGGTCTCCGGTGTCGCACTGCCGCCGGGGCTGCGCGATGGCGACAAACTGCCCGAACCGATTTTCACCCCGTCCAGTAAGGCATCCGAGGGCCACGACGAGCCCATCACCTTCGCGGACGTGGTGAACCAGGAGGGCCGCGAGGTCGCCGAGCAATTGCGCGATCTGACATTGCGGATCTACACCCGAGGCGCCGCGCACGCCGCGCAGCGCGGTGTCATCGTCGCCGACACCAAGGTCGAATTCGGTTGGGAAGGTGACACTCTCACCCTCGGCGATGAGGTGCTGACCTCGGACTCCTCGCGCTTCTGGCCCGCCGCCGAATGGGAGCCCGGCCGCCCCCAGCGCTCCTTCGACAAGCAGTTCGTCCGCGACTGGTCCACCTCCACCGGCTGGAACAAGGAATATCCCGGCCCGGAGATCCCCGCCGATATCGTCGAAGCCACCCGCCAGAAGTACATGGAAGCCTACGAACTCATCACCGGGCAGGCCTGGGGCGGCGCAACCCGCTGACTCCTGAGCAGGGTCTCGGATGGTGCACCGGCCAGGCACGTCCAGTGCGGCGTACAGCGGTCGCTTGGGAGAACTGGGGCGGCACGTCCTGGCGGTGCGGAGCGGTCAGCTGAGGTGTTGAGCGAGGCGGTCCAGGTAGGGGCGTTGGCCGTTGCCGAGCTTTTCGTGGGCGGTGCGGAGGTCGAACCAGGCGGCGCGGTCGATTTCCGGGAAAGTGGCGGTTCGGCCGGATTTGGGCGGCCATTCCATATCGAAGGTGCCGGGCACCACTTCGGCCGGGTCCAGGTCGGCCTCGACGGCCCAGACGGTGAGGTTCTTGGTGGATTTGCCACTGCCGTAACGAACCTCGCCGAGCGGCACCCGCTCGCCCTCGGGCACCGGTAGGCCGAGTTCCTCGGTGAACTCACGGGCCGCAGCGTCCTCGGGGCTCTCGTCCTCCGGCTCGTATTCGCCCTTCGGAATCGACCAGGCGCCCGCATCCTTGTGTGCCCAGAACGGTCCACCCATATGCCCGATCAGGACCTCGACATCACCGGAACTCCGGCGGAACAACAGAATCCCAGCACTGAATTTCCCAACCACACCTAGCAGTCTGCCGCCTACCGCAACTACACGCGCACGCGACACGTCCCCACCGCAGCGAACCCGCCGCCGCTATCAGATCTGGCAGGGCCTCCGTACGCGCCGGGCTCGCCCGACGTGCGACTCCGGCAGCCTGTCACACGCTTCAACCACCACTCGACCCCGATCGAGGCGACGGGGAGGGCGGGTGTGGTGGGGTCAGCGGCGGTGGTGGAGGTGGGCGGCGCGCAGGGTTAGGTAGTTGCGTTCGGGGGAGCTGGTGGTGTGGTGGGCGGCGGCGGTGTAGTGGGTGATGGCGGCGCCGAAATCGCCCGCCATTTCGTGTAGGTGGCCGCGGACCGCGTCGAGGCGGTGGTTGCCCGCCAGTTGATCGTCGAGGGTGGCGGCGAGTTCGAGGCCAGCGACGGGGCCGTTGACCATGGCGGTGGCGACGGCGCGGTTGAGGGTTACCATCGGGTTCTTCGAGATGCGCTCGATCATGTTGTACAGCGCCAGGATTCGCGTCCAATCGGTGTCCTCGGCACGCCGGGCCTGCGCGTGCAGCACCGCGATCGCGGCCTGGATCTGGTAGGGGCCGGTGAGGCCCGATGTAAGGGTGCCGGTCGTCAGCGTGGTGCCCTCGGTGATCAGCGCGCGATCCCACAGAGCGCGGTTCTGCTCGGCGAGCGGAATCAACTCACCATGGGGTCCGGTGCGCGCGGCCCGGCGGGAGTCGGTGAGCAGCATGAGCGCGAGCAGTCCGGTCACCTCGGTGTCGTCGGGGAGCAGCAGGTGCATGGATCTGGTCAGGCGGATGGCCTCGGCGGCGAGATCCGTTCGCTGCAGGTCGGGCCCGGAGGTGCTGGTATGCCCCTCGTTGAAGATCAGATACAGCACGTGCAGTACGGCACCCAGCCGCTCCTGCCATTGCGCGCCACCGGGTCGGGCGAACGGCCGATCGAGGGTGGCCAGCTTCTTCTTGGCACGCGTAATCCGTTGCGCCATGGTCGCTTCGGGTAGCAGGAAGGCGTTGGCGATCTCCGCTGTGCCGAGTCCGCCGACCGCGCGCAATGTCAGCGCGATGGCACTCGCGGACGACAGTGCCGGATGGCAGCACAGGAAGAACATGGCGAGCGTGTCATCCCGATCGATGGCCTCGGCATCGGGCACATTGCGTTCGAAGACCGTCGTCTCCCTGCGCCGCCGAGCCACTTCGGCACGCACCGCATCGGCCATCCGCCGGTGCGCGACCTGGATCAGCCACCCGCTCGGATTGTCCGGCAGACCGTCGGCGGCCCATTGCGTCGCCGCCGCGAGCATGGCCTCCTGCAGCGCATCCTCGGCGCTGTCGAAATCACCGAACCGGCGCACCAAGGTGCCGAGGACCTGTGGCGCGAGTTCGCGCAACAGATCCTCGATGCCCACGGGCAATGTCGTGCTCATCGCGGACTATTGGTCGGTTGCCGGAACACCCATCACCGCGCGCACCTCGATCCGCTCACCGATCGGCTGTCCGCCCGGTCCCGGTGCCGCCGACGCCTGCGCGGCGATCTGCAGCGCGCGCTCCGGGCTCTCCACATCGACGATCCAATATCCGGCGAGGAATTCCTTGGTCTCCGGAAACGGCCCGTCGGTGATCACCGGTGCCGAGCGCCCGTCCGAACTGACCACCCGCGCATCCTCCGGTCCGGCCAGTCCCTGGGCGTCGACCAGTTCACCGTTCTTGGCCAGCTCCGCACCCAGCGCCCGCTGGAAATCCAGATGCGCCTGGATCTCTTCCGGCGTCCACTCGGTGATCGGGATGTCGCAGTTGGCGGCGGGTGCGTAGGTCTTGAGCAGCATGTACTTCATATCCGGTCTCCCTGGCCTTCGGTGCGCCCGTCCGGCGCGCTCGCGATGCGGTCGGAGCGCGTCGCGCCGATTCGACACATTCTCGAATAGTCGACCGTGATCCGCATCACAGGGGTGTCGCGGGATCGGCGAGCCGGTCCGGGTCGACCTGCTGGCCGATCAACTCCCTGATCCGGTCGGTGACATCCCAGATGTTCACGTTCATTCCCGCCAGTACCCGGTTGTCGGCGTCGAGCCAGAACGCGACGAATTCGCGCTTGGCCTCATCGCCGCGCACCACCACCCGCGCGTATTCGCCGGGCGCGGCATAGCCGGTGTACTCCATGCCCAGGTCGTATTGGTCGGTGAAGAAGTAGGGCAGCCGCTCATAGGACGCGGACTTGCCCAGCATGGTCCGGGCCGCAACGGCGGGCTGGTTGAGCGCATTGGCCCAGTGCTCCACCCGAATCGGGCGGCCGAGCACCGGATGCTGCTCCTCGGCGATGTCGCCGACAGCGACGATATCCGGGTCGCTGGTGGCCAGGCCGGCATCGACGAGCACGCCGCCATCGGTCGCGAGCCCGGCGTCCGCGGCCAGCTCGATATTCGGACGCGCACCGATCGCGACCAGCACCGCATCGCCTTCGATGACGGTGCCATCGGCGAGCCGGACGCCGGACGCCAGCTCCGTCTCCACGGTATGCGTGGTGATCTCGCTGACCTGCGCGCCGAATCGGAAGTCGACGCCGTGGTCGCGATGCAGCTGCGCGAAGACCCGGGCCATTTCCGGTCCGAGCGCCGCCAGCAGCGGCAATTCGGCGGATTCGACAATGGTGACCTCGACCTGGGCGGCGCGCGCGGCCGAAGCGACCTCGAGCCCGATCCAGCCCGCCCCGATGATGACGAGGCGGCGTGCGGTGCCGAACAGTTCGATCAGGGTGTCGGAATCGCCAATGGTGCGCAGGGTGTACACGCCGCGGGCGTCCATACCGGGAATCGGCAGCCGGCGCGGTGTCGAACCGGTCGCGAGCGCGAGCTTGTCGTAGCCCAGCGTCGAACCATCCGGCAGCGTCACGGTTTTCGCGCTCCGATCGATCGCACCGACCTCGGTGCCGAGTCGCACGTCGATATGGTGATCGCGGTACCACTGGCCCGGATCCACGGTGAATTCCTCGAGCGATTTCTTGCCCGCCAGATGTTCCTTCGACAGCGGTGGGCGCTCGTAGGGCAGATAGTCCTCGGCGCTGATCAGCGTCACGGCTCCGGCGAAATCATTGTCGCGCAGTGCCTCCGCCAGTTTGGCCGCAGCCAGACCGCCACCGACGATGACGAAACGCTGATCAGAGGTCATTGCGGACTCCTTTTCGGGAGGGAACCGGATGCCTGCGTGTCAACCCTACTGGGACCCGATGCCGCCTTTCGGGAAATCGGCGACCGGCTCGGGAACGAATCGCACGGTTTCGTGGTTGGCCACGGATAGCGGTGTGCCGAGCCCACCGCGCCAACTGCATGCGACGGAGAGGAACAGGTCATGAGCGAGACGACCACCAAGAATGTCGCCGATTTCTGGTTCGACCCGCTGTGCCCGTGGTGCTGGATCACCTCCCGCTGGATTCTGGAGGTCGAGCAGGTCCGCGATATCGAGACCCGCTTCCACGTGATGAGCCTGTCGGTGCTCAATGAGGGCAAGGAGGGGCTGCCGCCGCAGTACGAGGAGCTGCTCGCCACCGGCTGGGGGCCGGTCCGGGTCGCCATTGCCGCCGCGCAGGAGCACGGTGACAAGGTGCTTTCCCCGCTGTACACGGCCATGGGCACCCGCATCCACAACCGGCGCGAGGAGTACGCGCGCGATTCCCGCAAGGAGACCCTCGACGCGGTGATCGCGGATTCGCTCGCCGAGGTCGGCCTGCCCGCCGAACTCGCCGCGGCCGCCGAGAGCACGGAATTCGACGAGGCGCTGCGCAAGAGCCATCACGAGGGCATGGACAAGGTCGGACCCGATGTCGGCACGCCGACCATCCACATCAATGGCAAGGCGTTCTTCGGTCCGGTGCTGTCGCGGATCCCGCGCGGCGAGGAGGCCGGGAAGCTGTGGGACGCCGCGGTCACCCTGGCCGACTACCCGCATTTCTTCGAGCTGAAGCGGACCAGGACCGAGGATCCCGCCTTCGACTGAGTGCGGTGCGCTACGGCACGGGTTTCGGCGGCAGCGCCGGAATCTCGCCGTAGCTGCTCGGGTACGGACCGGCCGGAGGTGCACCGGCCGGTCGGCTCGGACGCCAGAACAGACGGCCGTGCCTGCTCCGGTCGCGCAGCGCCCACATCCGCCAGGTCAGCACCGGATGCGAGGCCATGGCATTGATGACCCAGACGAAGAAGCCCTTCTCGACCGCGGCCCGGTCGGCCATCTCGTCGAAGCCGACCAGTTTGTTCAGGTACTTGCCCGCGGCCAGGGTGCCCATGGCGGCCGGTGCACCCACGTGTCGGTTGCAGTAGCCGTGGTTGTCGGCGGTGTACTCCTGGGACCGGATCAGTGAGCTGCCGATGATCGGCAGCGACGGCGCGACGAACATGCCGAGCTGGCGCCAGTACGAGGTATGCCCGGCCGCGATATGCCCGACCTCGTGCCCGATGATGAAGGCGAGTGCATCGGGTTCGCGTGCGGCTCCGCCGATTTCGAACAGATCGCTGTAGACCGCGACATAGCGCCGGAACCCGTGCCCGGAGGCGAAGGCATTGATCTGACCATTGCCGAGTACCACGTAGGCGTCGGGAACCTTGGCCAACCCGAATCGTGCCGCCGCCTCGACCACCAGCTGATAGCCCTCGGGGAACTGCGTCGGTGACATCTTGACGGCGTTGACCCGCTGGGCCGCGTAACCCATACCGCGCAGGAACCAGACCACGATCGGCGCGAAGACCAGGATCGCCACGTACAGACTCGGCAGCTTCCCGCCCAGGATGAGGTCGACGAACACCAGCAATGCCAGCAGCAACGCGAGCGTGGTGATCACACATACGACCACGAGCAGCGGAATCTCCCACGGATGCCGCGCGGGCATACCGTACGGCGACAGACCGCGCGGCTGACGCTGCGGCGGTGTCCCGGGCGGCACCGGGACCACATTGTGGGGACCTGGGGTGTACGGCGCCGGACCGTAGTGGGGCGTTGGGTATGGCAACCCGGGGTAGGGCGGGGGTGTCGAGGGGTATTGCGGCATCGAGGGGTACTGGGGCGAATCCTGCTGGTCGGAAACATGCCCGCTCGATGTGGCGGTCGCGTCCTGAGCCTGCGCCCATCCGCTCAAAGCGGGATAGGGGTCGGCGGGATGGCCCGCCTGCTGGGGCGGCTTGGATTCGGGCGGCTGCATACGGAGAACTCTATTCATTTGCCGGAGACGACGTTCGAAATCGTTGTCGCGCGGTCGGTACCGGTGGCCGCGAACACGGGTGGCATACCTGTCGATTCGCCGCGGCCGCTACCGGTGTTGATCCCGCTGGCGCGGTGACGCATGTCCCCCTCGCGGCCCCCCCGAACACGCCTGACACAATCGCAGCCATGCGCGTATACCTGGGTGCCGACCATGCCGGTTTCGAACTGAAGAATCACGTCAAGGCCCATCTGGAGCAGGCGGGCCACGAGGTCGTCGACTGCGGCGCCCTCGAGTACGACGCGCTCGACGACTACCCCGCCTTCTGCATCGAAGCGGCCCGCCGCACCGTCGCCGACCCGGGCAGTCTCGGCCTGGTCTTCGGCGGCAGCGGCAATGGCGAGCAGATCGCCGCGAACAAGGTGCCCGGCGCCCGCTGCGCCCTGGCCTGGAGCGTGGAGACCGCCCAGCTTGCCCGTGAGCACAACAACGCGCAGCTGATCGGCATCGGCGGCCGCATGCACTCCACCGAGGAGGCGCTGGCGATCGTGGACGCGTTCATCTCGACCAAGTGGTCCGAGGAGCCGCGCCACCAGCGCCGCATCGACATCCTGGCCGAGTACGAGAAGACCGGTGTGCCCCCGGCTGTTCCGGCCTACTGAGCGCGTAATACGCCGTCCCGCAAGGCGACCCGGTGTCCCGGGTCGTCTCTGCGGCGGAGCAGAGAGGATGCCGGGCTCGGATGCCTGAGGGCCATACGCTGCACCGACTGGCGCGACTGCATCAACGGCGCTTTGCCGGGGGAGTGGTGCGGGTGTCCAGTCCGCAGGGCAAGTTCGCCGCCGGTGCCGCCCGGGTCGACGGGCAGGTGCTCACACGGGCCGAGGCGTACGGCAAACATCTACTGCACCACTACGAGTCGGGTCTCATCGTGCACGTGCACCTCGGCCTGTACGGGGTGTTCACCGAGGTGGCGTTGCCGATGGGGGAGCCGGTCGGGCAGGTGCGGATGCGGATCGTCGGCGACGCATCGGCCGATGATCGCCTGTACGGTACCGATCTACGCGGCCCAACCGCCTGTGAGGTGTACACCCGCGCGGAGCTGACGGCGCTGACCGATCGGCTCGGCCCGGACCCGCTGCGGCGCGGCGCCGATCCCGAACGGGCCTGGCGGCGCATGCACCGCTCGCGCAGGCCGATCGGTGCACTGCTGATGGACCAGCAGGTGCTTGCCGGTGTCGGCAATGTTTACCGCGCGGAACTGCTCTTCCGGCACGGCATTTCGCCGCAGCGTCCGGGCACGTCGCTGAGCGCCGAGGAGTGGGACGCGATGTGGACCGATCTGGTTGCGCTGATGCGGGTCGGGGTGCGGGTCGGCAAGATGGTCGTCGTCCGCCCCGAGCACGACCACGGTGAACCGTCTTATGCGGCCGACCGCCCGCGCACCTACGTCTACCGCCGCCCCGGCGCCCCATGCCGCATCTGCGGCACCCCCATCGCGCACAGCGTGCTGGAGGGCCGAAACCTGTTCTGGTGCCCCAGCTGTCAAGCCAGCTGAACGATTACCGGGCCCGCTGATGACCTCATCGGTGATCAGCGGGCCTCGGTGGTTGCCGAACCGCGTGGTGGCGGATCAGCCCGCAACGGCTTTGATGTCGGGTTTATCGGTTTCGGCAAGGGCGAAGCGGCGACCGCCAGCGGTCTTCGCCGAGTACATCGCGCGATCGGCGCGGCGCAGCAGATCGGTGAAATCGCAGGATTCGCCCGGCGATGAGTAGGCGGTGCCGACACTCGCCGAGACCGGTACCGGACCGGCCGTCGACCACACCGGATCACGCAGTGCCGCCACGATGCGGTGCGCGATATCGCCGAGGGTGTTGTGGTGTGGGTTGGTGGCGAGCACGAATTCGTCACCGCCGTAACGGCAGATGACGGTTTCCGGCGGACAGATCTCGCGCAGCCTGCGGGCCAGTTCGACGAGCACCTCGTCGCCGACGGCATGGCCGTAGTTGTCGTTGATCTGCTTGAACCGGTCCAGATCGATCAGCAGCAGGCCGACGCCCCGGTTCGGGTCGGCCGCCATCAGCCGCACCTTGTCCTGTAGCAGCGTACGGTTGGCGAGGTCGGTGAGCGCGTCGTGGGTGGCCTCGTGCCGCAGCCGATGCTGCAACGCGGCGATCTCCTGTACCCGCAATGACACCGCCGCCGAAAGGTTCTGTTCCTGTTGGGCCAGTGCCCGTTCCTGCAGCGCCTGGGCATAGCTGTCGATGGCCTGGCTGGCAACCAGCGGCCAGCGCGTGGCGACCAGCGACCCGGGCGCCCCCGCCGGGAAGCCGAGCAGCCAGCGGGTGGCCTGGGCCAGCATTCTGGTCCGTTCGAACGGCGCCTCGACCAGCCGTGCCCCCAACATCCGCGCCTCGAGCACCGGAAAGGGCTCGGACCTGGCCAGTTTCAGTAGCTGCTCGATGATCTCGGCCAGCACCGGTTGTAGCTGTTCTGGTGACGCGTGTGATCCCGGTTCCGCGCAGACCGCACTCGCCCACGCGCCAGCCTTCTGCGCTACGGGTGGTTCGATATCCGCAGACATCGCACTCACCCGCCACGGGTGATGTCGGTACCCGGGTGCCCTGTTCCCACGCAGGTGCCGGTGTCACCCCGACCGTTCCCACTGCTACGCGGTTGTGTCCACCTCGCTCGGTGCACGCTCACCGCCCCCTTTCCAGATACCCCCGTCCGGCAAAAAGGATCCTAGCAAGCCACTCGGCACCGAAAAACGCTGTTTTACAACGAGTTCTCGATCCTTGGCGAATGGCGATCGGGTATGTGATCGCTGCCGGGCCTCCGGCGTTACACATGAATTTTGTTCGCCGGAAAGTCGCGGACCGACACGCCGACGGCGCGCCGAAAGGGGTGAAATCGGATGGCTACCGGCCGGTTCATGTCTCGGCGAGAACGGCCAAGTGGCCCGAAGCGAATAGCGATAGCTATGAGCTATTATTGTCGACTGGGTCGTGGCCTCGCGCCCGGCAACTGTTCACAGTCGTTCGGCGGGGGCGGATTAGCGTTTCCGGCGCTGCATTCGGTACAGTCGGTGCGCACACGACATCGTGGCGATCCCATCGGTGTCGTATGCCTGCGGGTGTAGTTCAATGGTAGAACCTCAGCCTTCCAAGCTGATGGTGCGGGTTCGATTCCCGTCACCCGCTCCATGCAGGATTCATCCTCGTCGGCGCTCTCTTTCGCCGCGAGGCCACGGGGTGTAGCGCAGCTTGGTAGCGCATCCGCTTTGGGAGCGGAGGGTCGCAGGTTCAAATCCTGTCACCCCGACTGAAACAGCAGGGAGGGACGGGGCGGGATAGGGTGGGCCTGAATTCGCCCGGTTGAGCATCGTCGCCGGTTCGAAGTTGTTCGAGAGGGGATCTTGTATGCCAGCGCCGTTGGAGGACCGGGTTACCAACCTCGAGACGCTCATGGCTACGTTGACGATGCAGCAGGCGGAAGCGAAGGCGAAAGCTGGTTCGCCGACCGACCTTGCCGCGTTGGGCGCGAAGGTTGCGCGCAACCATGACGCGGTTATCGAGGAGATCGGCAGTCTCAGGGCTGAAATCAATGACCGGTTCTCCGGCGTTGACGATCGGCTCTCTACCGTTGACGATCGGCTCTCTACCGTTGACGATCGGCTCTCTACCGTTGACGATCGGCTCTCTACTGTTGACGATCGGCTCTCGGCAATCGATGGCCGGCTCTCTGTAATGGATGACCGGTTCTCTGGCGTTGACGATCGGCTCTCGGCGATCGATGGCCGGCTCTCTGTAATGGATGACCGGTTCTCTGGCGTTGACGATCGGCTCTCGGCGATCGATGGCCGGCTCTCTGTAATGGATGGCCGGTTCTCTGATGTCGGTTCGAAGTTGGACCGCATCCTGGCGGCCCTGGGCGTCGATCAGGACGGTGCGTAACCGGGCACATCCGCACGATCTGCCCGGCAGCATCGAAGCGTTGGTCGGTGGCCGCCGAAGTGTTGCCGGATAGTCTGCTGTGGCGATGCGGAGCTGTAGCTGAGGTCCGAGGGATCGGGCGGGAGATTCGAATCGATGCTCAGCTGTGGTGAATCTGTCGGCTTGCTGTGAGTCATCGGTCCTTGCCGATTCTGGGCGGCAGCGGGGCATGCGGTGCGGCATATTGTGTAGCCGTGCCCGACCGTGACGCGTCACCGGCTGCGAGCGTGCTGGTCGTCGACGATGAGCCGAATATTCTCGACCTGCTCTCCGCCGCGCTGCGGATGAGCGGATTCGATGTGTACACCGCGGCCAGTGGGCTCGAGGCATTGGCCGCGGCGGCGCAGCGGCCGCCGGACATCGTGGTGCTGGATGTGATGCTGCCGGATCTGGACGGCTATGCGGTGGCACGGCGGCTGCGGGAGTCCGGCAACCAGGTGCCGGTGCTGTTCTTGACGTCGCGGGATGCGGTCGAGGATCGGATCGCCGGACTGGCCGCCGGTGGCGACGACTATGTGAGCAAACCGTTCAGTCTCGAAGAGGTAGTGCTGCGGTTGCGCGCGATTCTGCGTCGCACCCAGGGTGCGGAGTCCGACGACAGGGTGCTGAGGTACGCGGATCTGGAGCTGGATGTCGATGCGCATACCGCACACCGCGCTGGCCAAGAGATCTGGTTGTCGGCCACCGAATTCAGCCTGCTGCAGTATCTCGTTGTCAATGCGGAAAAGGTGGTCAGCAAACAGCAGATCATCGATCGGGTGTGGAGTGCGGAGACCGGGCGCGACGCCCGGGTCGTCGAGACCTTCATCAGTCAGCTCCGGCGCAAGGTGGATGCCCGGAATCCACCGTTGATCCATACGATTCGCGGTGTCGGCTACACCATCCGGCAGGGCGGCGCGCGCTCGTGACGGCCGGTCGGATCTGGGATCGGCGGCGCCGGTTGACATTGCGCACCCGGCTACTGCTGGTCCTGGTCGCGATCGCCGGGATCGGGATGGTGGCATTCGGGCTGCTCAGCATCGCGATGTTGGATCGTGCGCTGCTCGATCGGGTGGACGAGCAGCTGAATCATGTTGCCAGCGATATGACCTCGACCAAGCGACCGCCGCCGCCGCCACCGTCGGGTGCGCCGGAGTTCGAGCAGTTGCCCTCGGACTTTCGGCTCATGTTCTTCGATGTCGCGGGTCGGCCGATCGGCAGGCTCGGTGCGCCGGTCGAGTTGAGCACGGTACCGGCTTTGCCGTCGATGGACGCGGACTCGGTGCAGGCCAGGGCGAATACCGCTTTCACGGTCGGCGACCAGAAGAGCGATATCCGGTGGCGGGTGCGCACGGTCGTACAGCCAGCGACCGAATGGCAGCCCAATGGCGGCACCGTCGCGATCGCGATGTCGCTGGCCACCACCGAGGCGACCACCGGCAAACTCCGCACCATCGAGCTCGCGGCGGGCGCAACGCTGTTGATCGCCATTTCGGTGATCGCGGCGGTGCTGGTCCGGCTCGGCCTGCGACCGCTGACCCGGATCGAGCACACGGCCGAGGCGATCGCCGCCGGAGATCTGGATCGCCGTGTCGCACCGACCGATCCGCATACCGAAGTGGGGAGACTCGGCGCCGCATTCAATGTGATGGTCACCCGGTTGTCCTCGGCGCTGCGTCAACTCGCCGATTCCGAACGGCGGATGCGGGCCTTCGTCGCGGATGCCTCCCATGAACTGCGCACCCCGCTGACTTCGGTGCGCGGGTACGCCGAGCTGTATCGGCACGGCGGCGCGCAGGACGAGGCGGGTGTGCGGGAGATGATGCGCCGGATCGAGGGCGAGGCGATCCGGATGGGCCTGCTGGTCGACGATCTGCTGCTGCTCGCCAAGTTCGACCAGGAACGTGCGCTGGATCTGGCGGAGGTCGACTTGGTGGCGCTCGCGGCGGATGTGGTGCGCGATGCGGTAACCCGGGCGCCGGACCGGGATATCGGACTCGATGGTCCGAACGCGCCGGTCCGGGTGGTCGGTGACGAGCACCGATTGCGGCAGGTCGTGACGAATCTGGTCAATAATGCGTTGGTCCACACGCCAGCCGAGGCGTCGGTCACCGTTGCGGTCGGGATCCGAGCCGCGAATACGCTGGTCGATCCGGTGGCCGCCGAGGCGGGCGCGGCACCGCCCGAGGCATCCGAATTCGCCGTGCTCGATGTCTGCGACGACGGACCCGGCATTGCGTCGGAGAACGCACCGCGCATCTTCGACCGCTTCTACCGGGCGGCCGAATCGCGTTCGCGCACCGGTGGTTCGGGGCTCGGACTCGCCATTGCCGATGCGATCCTCGGTGCACACGGTGCCCGGATCCAGCTGCTGCGCACGCCCGACGCGGGCACCACGTTCCGAATCCTCTTCGCCGCCATCTGAATCTTCGTCGTGGACATGCCCATCCGTGCCCTGCGACAGTGCGGCCCGGGGCTCGATTGCCCGAGGAAAGAGGCTCGGGGCGGCGCGGATCTCGTGGACACCGCGCTCGCCGTCGGCCGGGCGTTGGACATGCTGCAGAAGGTGTTGCTGCTGATCATTCTGGGCAGATAGGGCTCGTCGGCGGGCTCGCGCAGGTAGGTTAAGTTAATGACTGTTCTGGAGCTGTGTCCCGGAGGAGACTCGTGTCCTTGACCCTCGCCCAGCGCGCGACGCTCGGCCTCATCTGCGATACCTTCGCGCCGGGGGACGGGGCTGAATTGCCGTCCGCGTCGCGCCTGGGCGCCGTCGACGCGGTTGAGCAGTTGCTGGCCCGCAATCCGAGTGCGGCGCAGCGCCGCGCCTTCGAAACCCTGCTGCGCATGTGGAATTCCCGGACGTTCGGGGTATTGATCGGGGCCGGGCCGCGCAGATTCGGCGATCTCGCGCAGGCCGACCGGGAGCAGGCACTGCGACGACTCGGGAATTCTCGGCTGGCTCGCAAGCGCGCGGTCTTCCAGGCGCTCAAGGGTGCTGCGTTGACTGCCTATTACGCGACGCCCGGGGCGACGGGTACCAATCCGGCCTGGCAGCAGATGGGATTTCCGGGTCCGTTCGGCGCGCTGCCCGATGCGCCACGGCCCGCATTGACTCCGCTGCGCCCGACCGGCGAGACGTCGCTGCACTGTGATGTGGTGGTCGTCGGGTCCGGCGCGGGCGGCGGCACCGCGGCAGCGGTGCTCGCGGCGGCCGGACTGGACGTCGTGGTCGTCGAACGTGGCGGATACTACGATGACGCGGATTTCGGGACCGGCGAGCTCACCGGACTGCTGAATCTGTACTCCCCGGGGCCGGCGACCACACAGGAGGGGCAGCTCGGCCTCGTCGCGGGATCGTGTCTCGGCGGCGGCACAGTGGTCAACTGGACCACCTCATTCCGCACACCGGACGATGTGCGCGAGGAATGGGCCAGCTTGGGCGCCAAGCAATTCGCGGCCGATGAATACACCGAGGCGCTGGATGCGGTGCACGCGCGACTCGGGGTCAACGGCGAGCACTCCGATGCCTCCGGCCGCGATACCGTCCTGGAACGTGGTCTGCGCGAACTGGATTGGCACGTCGATGCGGTGCCGCGCAATGTACGCGGCTGCGATGCCGGAATCGAATGCGGCCGCTGCGGTTTCGGCTGCCGGATCGGCGCGAAGCAGTCGGTGACCAAGACCTGGCTCGCCGATGCCGCCGAGCACGGCGCGCGACTGCTGATCGATACCGAGGTCCGCACCATCACGCTGCGCGATGGCAGTGCCAGCGGCGTCGCGGCCGTGACGCCGGAGGGGGACGCGGTCACCATCCGGGCCCGCGCGGTGATCGTCGCTGCGGGTGCGATCCACACCCCGGCACTACTGCGCCGCTCCGGGATATCCGGCCCGAATATCGGCCGCTACCTGCGACTGCATCCCGCCACCGCGGTCTTCGGCACCTTCGACGAGGAGATCCGTCCCTGGTCGGGCGGCCTGCAGACGCGCTATTCCACCGAGCATCGTGACCTCGACGGCCACGGTTACGGCGTGATCTACGAGACCGGCCCGCTGACACCGGGCATGACGGTCGGCTTCCTCAACTGGACCGGTGCGGCCCAGCATCGCGCGATCATGCACAATCTCGCGCATACCGTCGCGGTTGGCGTCATCACCCGAGATCGCGACCACGGCGCGGTATCGATCGACCGTGCCGGTGACGCGGTGGTCCGCTATCGGCTGTCCGGATACGACCAGGCTCACATGCACGCCGGAATCGACGGCGCGGCAAGGATTCTGGAGGCAGCAGGGGCGCGCCGAATCTTCTCCGGACATCAGTCCGGCCCGGTTTACGAACCAGGTATCGCGGGCTCGCACGACACCTTCGTCGCGGAATGTCTGCGCGCCGGTTACGGTCCCGGCCGCTGTGCGATGGGTGCGCTGCACATCATGGGCTCGGCCCGCATGGGCGGCTCGCGCGCCGATTCGGCCACCGACCCCGACGGTGTGGTCTGGGACGTGCCGAATCTCGTTGTCGCAGACGGCTCCTGCTTCCCCACCGCCTCCGGCGTAAACCCGATGCTCAGCATCGAAGCCATAGCCCACATGAACGCCGCCAGATTGGCCGCCCGCCTCACCTGACCGGCCGTCGCGGTGTCGCCGGATCCCGAGCTGACGCATGCTGCGTAAGCGCCGCGGAGGTTCCAGCCTGTGCGAAGACGTCACGCGGCATGCGCCAGCTCCGGGTCAGTCGGCGATGAGGTGGTTCAGGGAGCGGCCGGTGGCCGGGGCGGTGCCGCGTCCGCGTTGGCGGCGGATGAAGTAGCGGCCGGGGGCGATTGCGCTGGCACCGTGTTCCGGGTGGATGAGGTAGGCCACGACGTGAGTGTCGAGCATGCCGAGGGCCAGGTTGGTGGTGTCGCGGACATCGGTGGTCCAGCGGCAGGTGCCCAGGTCGGCGACCAGGCTGTGCGGATTGCCGCCGGCGCCGCTGCGCAGCAGTTCCAGTCCGATGGTCGGAATTTCCCGCCAACGCGCCCGGTGATTGTGCTTGGATCGGCGCATGTCCTATCGGAAGGACCCGCGCGTCGACGACTATATCGACCCGCTACCCGAGTGGCAGCAGGCGATCTGTCACGAGGTTCGCGAGCTGGTGCACGCCGCCGATCCCGAGGTCGTCGAAACCATCAAACGCACCGTGCAGCCGTACTTCGTGCTGGACGGCAATATCTGCGCACTGCTCGCGGCGAAGACGCACGTGAATGTGTTCCTGTACGACGGCGGCATCGTGCCCGATCCCGAGGGCATCATCACCGGCGGTCACGAGAACAAGACCGGCCGCACCGTGGCTATCCATGACGGTGAAAAGCTCAATGCCCCAGCACTTCTCGCGATGTTCGAACAGATCATCGCGAACAATCGGGCGGGCGGCTGGCGCAAGTTGAAGCGCGAAAGCTGAAGCCGCGCACCGGCCGCCGTTCGGACCGCCGGTGCGCAGATGTGCTGCTAGTAGCCGATGGTGAAGCGGCGCTGGACGAATCGCGGCAGCTCGACTTCGTCGAGCAGGGCGACGGCGGTGTCCTCGATCGAGATGCGGCTGCGGCCGTCGGTATCGCGGACCGGCTGGTCGCCGCCGATCCGGTAGCGGCCGGTGCGTTCGCCGGGGGCGAAAACGGAATTCCCCGACCTCCCCCCACCCCCTAACCTCGCCCCCCACTCACCCGCTTGGACAAGCGATCACCATGCGCTCACGCAGGTAAACGTCGAGAGTGCACCTGCATCAGCGCATTCTCGGCGGATGACCGGTGTGTTTTGGGTGCGGATTGGTGGTTGGGCGGAGTGGCTGTTCGGTGCTATTTCGGCGATGCGGGGGGTGGGTTCCGGGACGCAGCAGACGGCGGTGGCTGATCAGGCCCGTCATTGGCGATGGCGCTGTAGGTCGCGGCCAGTGCGTGGGCGGTGGATGCGCCGTTCCGGCCGGGCGTCATCGCCTCGTAGGGGCGGATGCCGAGGGGCATATCGGCTCGGCCGTCATAGACCGCGCTGCGAGCAGAGTCGACACGAAGGCAATTTCTCGGCCAGATCCACGTGGTCCGCCATGCCTTCCGGCGGGATGTTGCACGCCGGTCATCCGACCGGCGCGCGTGCAATCGCTGCTTGTTAGAGGCGCGGGTCGACCGGCTCGGACTCGAGTGCGAGGACCGCGAACACGGCCTCGTGCACGCGCCAGAGTGGTTCACCCGTGACGAAACGGTCGAGTGCCTCCAGTCCCAATGCATACTCCCGCAGTGCCATTGAGCGTTTGCGGCCGAGGCTGCGGGTGCGCAGTCGGCGCAAGTTGTTGTCACGCAGGTACTCCGGGCCGTAGATAATCCTAAGATATTCGGGGCCACGGCATTTCATGCCCGGTTGCACCAGCCGATCGCCGTCGCCGCGGACCATCGCGTCGTACGGCTTCACCACCATGCCCTCGCCGCCTGCCGTGGTCATTTCGATCCACCAGGAAGTGGCGGTGGCCGCGCTGGCCGGATCGGTCAAATCGACGACCATCCGGCCGGTCGGGGTGAACAGCTCGGCGTCGGCGGCCACCAGGCGGTCGATCTGCGACAGGTGCCAATCATGGTCCCGCACTGCGTAATTGACGCCCGAACCGGCCAGAATCTGGAACGGTGCGATTCGGAGTCCGGCCAGGCCATCGACCGGCCAGCAGTAGCGGCCATAGGCGGCGGTGAAGGCTGCCGCGTCGGTTTTGCGTGCCATGGTGCGGTCCGCGAGATCGGCGACATCCAGGCCGCGAGCGGTGACCGCGGCCAGCAGATCGGTCGCCGTATCGAGTGCGGCGCGCGCCGCCGTGCCGACGGCGGCGTACTGATTGCGCAGCAGGCCAACGGCTTTGGCCGACCACGGCATCAGCTCGGCATCCAGCAGCAGCCAATCGGTGTGCAATTCCTCGAACAGGCCCGCGGATTCGGCTGCGGCACGCACCCGCGTGAGCAGTTCCTCGGTCTGCGCCGTGTCATCGAAGAACGGGCGTCCGGTGCGGGTGTAGAGCGCACCGGTGCTGCCGTCGTCGACGCCGAACCGGTCGGCCGCGGTCCGCGCCGAACGCGTCACCAGCACGATTGCGCGCGAACCCATGTGCTTCTCCTCGCACACCACGCGCCGCACGCCCTCGGACCGGTAGTAGTCGAAGGCCTCGGCAGGATGTTCGAGGTAGCCGTCCAGCTGGGTGGTCGCACACGGTGCCATGGTCGGGGGCAGGTACACCAGCCACCGCGGATCGATCGCGAAGCGGCTCATCACCTCCAATGCGGCCCCGGCGTTCTCCTCCTGTACACCGACACGGCCGTGCTGGCGGGTTTCCACCACCCGGCGACCCATGACATCGTCCAGGTCGAGTACGCCCGGATCGCGGTGCACGACACCGTCGGCCGTCGCGATGGTGGTGGCCGCCAGCGGCCGCACCGGCTCGTACCAAACCTGCTCGGCCGGAACCGAAACCGGTACGCGCTCCGGATAGCGCAGGGCCGAGAGCTTGCCGCCGAAGACGACGCCGGTATCCAGGCACAGGGTGTTGTTCACCCAGCGCAGGTCGGTCACCGGCGTGTGGCCGTACAACACAGTGGCACGGCCACGGTAGTCCTCGGCCCATGGATAACGCACCGGAAGGCCGTATTCATCGGTCTCCCCGGTGGATTCGCCGTACATGGCGAAGGCGCGAACCCGCCCGGACGCACGCCCGTGGTACTCCTCTTTGAGCCCGGCATGCGCGACCACCAACCGGCCGTCGTCGAGTACGTAGTGGCTGATCAGACCGCGGCAGAAGTCCAGCGCCGCCTTGCGGAAGTCCTCGTCCTCGGCCTCCAACTGGGCCAGCGATTCCGCGAGCCCATGTGCGATGCGCACCTTCTTGCCATCGAGCGCACGCACCAGCTTGTTCTCATGATTTCCGGTGACGCACAGCGCCGTTCCCGCGCGCACCATGCCCATGACGAGTCGCAACACGCCGGGGGTATCCGGCCCACGATCGACCAGATCGCCGACGAATACCGCGGTGCGTCCGGCCGGGTGACTTGCGCCGACCGCACGTCCCGCATCGTCGCGCGCCAGCTGATAGCCGAGTTCCCCGAGCAGCGTCTCCAATTCGGCGCGGCAGCCGTGCACATCGCCGATCACGTCGAACGGTCCGGTGCGGTCACGCCTGTCGTTCCAGGCCTTTTCGTCGACAATGGTGGCGGACTCGATCTCCTCGGCTCCGCGCAGTATGTAGACCTTCCGGAAGCCCTCGCGTTCCAGACCGCGCAGACCTCGGCGCAGTTCGCGCTGTTGTCTGGTGACCACGTGCCGGGCCAGGTGTGACCGGTCGGGGCGTAGCGCATTGCGTTCGAAGCACACGTCGTCGGCGACGTCGAGCACGATCGCCACCGGCAGCACATCGTGCGCCCGCGCCACCGCGATCAGCTCCTGACGCGCCTTGGGCTGCACATTGGTGGCATCGATAACGGTGCGCAGTCCGCGCCGCAGTCGGATACCGGCGATATGGTGCAGCAGTGCGAAGGCATCCGGCGTCGCGGACTGATCGTTCTCGTCATCGCTGACGATGCCGCGACAGGCGTCCGACGAAACGATTGCGGTGCGCCGAAAGTGCTTGTGCGCGAATGTCGATTTCCCGGATCCGGTGCTACCGATCAGCACGACGAGTGAGAGCTCCGGGACCGCCAGTTCGGTCATCACGCGGCTCCTCTCGTAGTGTCGTCGGACGTCGCGGCCCTTGTGAACAGCGCCAGCTGCGTGGGCGGGCCGAATTCGGGATGTTCGACACCGACGGGCTCGAATCGCACCGCGTACCCGTACCGTGCCGCCACGCGGGATGCCCAGTCCGCGAATTCCGCACGGGTCCATTCGAACCGGTGATCGGAATGCCGGAACTTGCCCGCCGGAAGTGTTTCGTACACCACGTTGTGCTCCGCGTTCGGCGTTGTCACGATTACGGAACCCGGGGTTGCCGAGCCGAATACGGCGTATTCGAGGGCGGCCAGCCGTGGCTCGTCGATATGTTCGACGACCTCCATCAGCACCGCCGCGTCATACCCGTGCAGTCGCGCATCGGTATACGTCAGCGCCCCCTGGAGCAATGTCAACCGCCGCGCCACCCGCTCCGGCATCCGATCCAGCCGCAGCCGCCGCTTGGTGATATTCAGTGCCCGCATCGATACGTCTACCCCGACAACGTCGGTAAAAGCCTTGTCCGCCAACAATTCCCGCAATAGCGCCCCCTCCCCGCAGCCGAGATCGAGCACCCGATGCGCCCCGACCTCCCGCAGCGCGGCCAATACCGCGGCCCGCCGCATAACCGCCAGCGATGGCGTACGCTCATCGCCCTCGGTCGCGGTGCCCGCTATCTCCACAGCCTCCGTCGATGTTGGCTGTTCCGCCGCGTCCTTGGTGGATGTGGGCTGTGGTGCCGTGTTCTCGGTGGATGTGGGCTGTGGTGCCGTGTTCTCGGTGGATGTGGGCTGTGGTGCCGTGTTCTCGGTGGATGTGGGCTGTGCTGCCGCGTTCTCGGTCGACGCGGAATGCACCACCGCGGCCTCGATCGACATGGACTTCGCCACCGCATCCTCGGTCGCCGGGAACACGTCGCGCCCAGCATTGTCGAACACATCCTCGGACTCGGCGCTCTTCCCCTCGGCAGACACCGCGAAAACCGCAGGCGCAGTGCCAGTTTCAACGGACCCACCCGATCGGTCCGTCGATGCTCGGCCAGGGTTCACATCGTCGGACACGATCGTGTCGTCGGCTGTCTCCAGCGCCTCGTCGAAGCCTTCCTCGACCGCATCGAGCTCCTCCGGTTCCACATCGTCGACCTCGGCGAGCCGGGCCAGCGCGGTGCGCACCAGCGACTGGCGTCGAGCCAGGTAGCGCCGGGTGATCCAGGCGCGTTCCGGATGGTCGGCGAGCCAGCCGGCACCCGCGCGGATGAGCTTGTCGACCTCGTCGGCGGCCAGCCAGTAATGCTTGGCACCATCGAGCACCGGCAGTAGGACGTACAGGTGCGCGAGTGCGTCGGCCAGGCGGATGGTGCCGGTGAGCTCCAGTCGCACGTAATGCGAATCGCCCCATTCCGGGAAGGCCGGATCGAGGGGGAGTGGTTCGGCGATCACGCTCCAGCCCAGCGGCGCGAAGACCCGCTCGGCCGCCTCCGGTCCGCCCTTGCACGGCACCGCGGGCAAGGCGATCCGCAGCGGCAGCGCGGTGCGCACCAATTCGGGTCGCTGGTCGCAGCGGCCGTGCAGGGCGGTGCGGAATACCGCGCCGAGTGCGACCGACAGCAGTGACGACGCCGCGTAGGGCCGGTCGTTGACATACTGGCCGAGGCTGAAATCCGGTGTGCTGCGGGAACGCCCGCGCACCAACCGAATCGGATCGATCTCCAACAGCAGCGCCGCCGTGCATCGGGCGGCGGTGGCCTCCGGATACACGATATGCGCGGTGCCGTAGGACTGCTCGAACGCCTGCACCCGGTCGGGATTCTTGTGCAGCAAGAAGCCCAGATCGGTCGCGGGCCAAGCCGCGCCCTCCGGCGGTGTGCAGGTGATCGTCAACAGCATCTTGCGATCGTCGCCGAGCCGCAGACCGCACGCAAGGAGGTTTCGGTTGGCTGATCAGAGACTGACGTCCGGCCAGGTCCAGTTGGCGACGGCCGGGATATCCTCGCCGTGTTCGCGAGTCCACGCGCGGGCGTTCCAGCGGGCGTCGACCATTTCCTGCCGCAGCCCGGCCGCCTGCTCCCGCAGCGTCGGCACCCGGTCGATGACGTCCGTCACCAAGTGGAACCGGTCCAGGTTGTTGAGCATGACCATATCGAAAGGTGTTGTGGTGGTGCCCTTTTCGATGTATCCGCGGACGTGCATGTCGCCGTGGTTGGTGCGGCGGTAGGTCAGGCGGTGGATCAGCCACGGATACCCGTGGAACGCGAAGATGACCGGACGGTCCCGCGTGAACAGTGCGTCGAACTCACTGTCGGACAGTCCATGTGGATGTTCGTCCGCGGGTTGCAGTCGCATCAGGTCGACCACATTCACCACCCGGATACGCAGTTGCGGCAGCCGTGCACGCAGAATCGCCGCCGCCGCAAGCGTTTCCAGCGTCGGTATATCGCCAGCACAGGCGAGTACGACATCGGGGGTGGTGCCAGGATCGTCGTGCTGTCCGGCCCACTCCCAGATTCCGGCACCGCGCGCACAGTGCACCGCGGCATCGGAAACCGAGAGCCAGTCGGCCTGTGGCTGCTTCCCCGCGACCACCACATTGACGTAATGCCGCGAGCGCAGACAGTGGTCGTAAGTCGACAGCAGCGTGTTCGCGTCCGGCGGCAGATACACCCGCACGATCGAGGGCTTCTTGTTCAGCACCACATCGAGGAATCCGGGATCTTGATGGGTGAAACCATTGTGGTCCTGGCGCCAAACATGTGACGACAGTAGATAATTCAGGCTCGCGATCGGCTGCCGCCATGGGACAGCCGCACTCGCGTCCAGCCATTTGGCGTGCTGGTTGAACATCGCGTCGACAATGTGGATGAATGCCTCGTAGCAGGTGAAGACCCCGTGTCTGCCGGTCAGCAGATAGCCCTCGAGCAGTCCCTGGCACATATGCTCGGAGAGCACCTCGATAACCCGCCCGCCCCGGTCCAGGGCCACATCGAATTCGCCGATTTCGGCCTGCCAGTCGCGCCCGGTTACCTCCAGAATGTCCTGCAGCCGATTGCTGGCCAGCTCGTCGGGGGCGAAGGTGAGGAAGTTATCGGTATTGCGTGCGGTGACATCGCGCAGCCAGCCACCGAGCACCCGGGTCGCCTCGTGCTGCGTCGCACCCGGCTCCTGTACCTCGACGCCATAGGAACGCCAATCCGGCAAGCGCAGGTCTCGAACGAGCCTGCCCCCGTTGGCAATTGGATTCGCGCTCAGCCGCCGATCACCATCGGGCACCAGATCGAGCAGTGCCGGAACCGGCCGGCCCGACTCATCGAACAGCTGCTCCGGCCGATAGGCCCGCAACCACTGCTCGAGCACCGCGCGGTGCCGGTCATCGGTGCGCGCGGCCGCCAACGGCACCTGATGCGCGCGGAATGTGCCCTCGACCTGATCGCCGTCGACCACCGGCGGACAGGTCCACCCCTTCGGCGTGCGCAGCACGATCATCGGCCAGATCGGACGCACCCCATCGGTTCCCGCGCGGGCGATGTGCTGAATCTCCGCGATGCGATCCAGACAGGCGTCAACGGCGATCGCCATCTCCTGGTGGACCCGCGCCGGGTCGCTGCCCGCGACGACGATCGGCTCGTAGCCGTATCCGCGCAGCAGGGTCAGCAATTCCGACTCCGGAATGCGCGCCAGGATGGTCGGATTGGCGATCTTGTACTGATTCAACGCGAGAATCGGCAGCACCGCCCCGTCGCGTACCGGATTGAGGAACTTGTTGGCATGCCAGCTCGTCGCGAGCGGCCCGGTCTCCGCCTCACCGTCGCCGACCACGCAGAACACCGTCAGATCCGGATTGTCGAGCGCCGCCCCAAATGCATGCAGCAGCGAATAGCCGAGCTCACCGCCCTCGTGGAAGGAACCAGGAGTTTCCGGCGCACAGTGACTCGGCACGCCACCGGGGAAGGAGAACTGTGCGAACAGCGCGCCCATCCCGGTTTCATCCTGCGGTACATGGCTGTAGAGCTCCGAATACGTCCCCTCCAGCCATGCACATGCATTCGGCCCCGGCCCGCCGTGCCCGGGACCGGCCACGAAGACGGCATTCAGATCGCGCTGGCGGATCGCCCGATTCGCATGCACCCAGACCAGGTTCAGGCCGGGCACGGTGCCGAAATGGCCGAGCAGCCGCGGCTTGATGTGTTCGGCGCGCAGCGGCTCGCGCAGCAGCGGATTGCGCATGAGATAGATCTGGCCGACCGCGAGATAGTTCGCGGCACGCCACCACGCGTCGATCGATTCCAGCTCCGTATGTCCAAGGGGGCCGGAAACCTCCCCGAGCCGATACGGCCGCGGTGCGACAGTGGCACCGCCACCGCTGTCGACATTGTCGGCCGAGGTATCGCCCCCGACACTGGCCATCTGCGTCATACGCCGACTCTCCTCACACTCGGGCATCGGAAGCGGCACCTCGATGGACCGCCTGTCACGGGTCCTGCACGGTTGCCGACGTCGATCGATAACGCCGGATGGAGAATTCACCGCCAGCCTACCCACGCGGGGCCCCGCGCCGATCGGTTCTCACCGTCCCGCGTCGGGGGGCAGCCCGTCTCGTGCCGGAGGTCACCCGATCCGGTGCCATCGGTCCTCGCCCTATCGAAAGGGCGGCTCGGGCGAGGGGATGCGGGGTGGATTATGGTCCGCCACATGCAAACACTGCGCAGGATCATCGGTATCGGCACCATCGCCGCCGCGACATTCGCGCTGGCCGCCTGTGGCTCGGACAACGACAAAGGCTCGACGGCCGCGTCGTCGGCGACAGCCTCATCGCCCGCCAAGGCGTCGGCGCAGGCCACCTTCGGCCAGCTGCCCGCGCAGCCCACCGGAGCCGAATGCACCGCCGATGACATCGTGGTGGTCGGCGGTTTCGGCGCCACTCCGAAGATCACCATCCCCGACACCTGCACCGCGCCGACCCAACTCGTCGTCAAGGATCTGGTCGCGGGCAGCGGTCCGGGTGCGGTCGCCGGTCAGCCCCTCACCATGAACTACACGCTGATCACCTGGTCGGATAAGAAGAAGCTGGACAGCTCGTTCGACCGCGGCAAGCCGTTCCAGCTCACGCTGGGCGCCGGACAGGTCATTCCGGGCTGGGAGCAGGGCCTGGTCGGTGTGCAGGCGGGCGCGCGGCGGCTGCTGATCATCCCGCCGAATCTCGGCTACGGCGCAGGTGGCAATGGCATCAAGCCCAACGAGACGCTGGTCTTCGTCACCGACGCGGTCGCCGTCGGCAAATGACGGCGGCGCGGGGTGCTCGGCGGTGGTGCTGCCTGCAGCCCGCCGCGACCGGTCAACTAACCTTGTCGAGATGCGCACGTTAACTCGTGCGGCGATTTCGCTCGTGATTACCCCTAGCAAGTCGGCCACAAGAACCAACGAACAAGGAGCATGTCCGTGAAGAGCACCGTCGAGCAGCTGAGCCCGACCCGGGTCCGGATCAACGTCGAGGTGCCTTTCGAGGAGCTGAAGCCGGACTTCGACAAGGCCTACAAGGCGCTGGCCAACCAGGTCCGCATCCCCGGCTTCCGTCCGGGCAAGGCCCCGGCCAAGCTCATCGAGGCCCGCCTGGGCCGCGGCGCGATCCTGGAGCAGGTCGTCAACGACGTACTGCCCGGCCGCTACAGCGAGGCCGTCACCACCTCCGAGGTCAAGGTCATCGGCCAGCCCGAGATCGAGATCACCAAGATCGAGGACGGCCAGGAGCTGGCGTTCACGGCCGAGGTCGACGTGCGCCCCGAGATCACCCTGCCCGCCTACGACGGCATCGAGGTGACCGTCGATTCGTTCACCATCGGTGACGAGGACATCGAGGAGCAGCTGCAGTCGCTGCGCCAGCGCTTCGGCACCCTGACCGGCGTCGAGCGTCCGGTCCAGAACGGCGACTTCGTCTCCATCGATCTCTCGGCCACCGTCGACGGCGAGGAAGTGCCCGAGGCGGCCACCACCGGCCTGTCCCACGAGGTCGGCTCCGGTCAGCTGATCGAGGGCCTGGACGAGGCGCTGATCGGCCTTTCGGTCGACGAGTCCAAGGAGTTCACCTCGACCCTGGTCGCCGGTGAGCATGCGGGCAAGGAGGCGGTCATCACCGTCACCGTGCGCTCGGTCAAGGAGCGCGAGCTGCCCGAGGCCGATGACGATTTCGCCCAGCTCGCCAGCGAATTCGACACCCTCGACGAGCTGAAGGAAGACCTGCGCAACCGGGTCGAGCGGGTCAAGAAGGTCGAGCAGGCCGGTCAGATCCGCGACAAGGTGCTCGAGACCCTGCTGGAGCAGGTCGAGGTGCCGCTGCCCGAGGCGGTCGTGCAGGCCGAGATCGACGCCGTGCTGCACGATGCGGTGCACGGCTTCGACCACGACGAGGCCAAGCTGGCCGAGGCGCTCGAGGCCCAGGGTTCCAGCCGCGAGGAGTTCGACAAGGACACCAAGGAGTCCGCCGAGAAGTCGGTGAAGACCCAGCTGCTGCTGGACGCCATCGCCGAGGCGGACAACACCCAGGTCGGCCAGGAGGAGCTCACCGAGCGGATCCTGTTCCAGGCGCAGCGCTACGGTCTGTCGCCCGAGCAGTTCATCCAGCAGGTGCAGCAGGCGGGTCAGCTCGGCGCGGTCTTCGCCGACGTCCGCCGCGGCAAGGCGCTGGCCGGTGTGGTCGGCAAGGTGAAGGTCACCGACTCCGAGGGCAACACCGTGGACACCGCCGAAATGTTCGGTGCCCCTGAGGGTTCCACCGATGCGGGGGAATCCGACGAGGCCGCCGCGGCGAGTGCCGAATAACTTCATGAAGTGCCAGCGTGATGACGCCCCGGATGGGTGCGTTATTGCGCTGTGAGCGAAGATGGGCGGTACCGGGAGTTCGGTGCCGCCCTGCTTCGTTAATGTTTGTGACAAGCGAACCAGAGATGGCTGTTCGGCCTCAGCAACGAGCCGGTGAGAGAAGGCAGGTATCCGTGACAATGAACAAGGCAGGGGTCGTCATGAGTTCCCCCACTGCTGGTCTCAACCTCAGTGATTCGGTATACGAGCGTCTGCTGCGTTCGCGCATCATCTTCCTCGGCACCCAGGTCGACGACGACATCGCCAACAAGGTGTGCGCGCAGATCCTGCTGCTGTCGGCGGAGGATCCGACCAAGGACATCGCGCTCTACATCAACTCGCCCGGTGGTTCGGTCACCGCGGGTATGGCCATCTACGACACGATGCAGTTCTCCGAGTGCGATATCGCCACCTACGGCATGGGCCTGGCCGCATCGATGGGTCAGTTCCTGCTCACCGCCGGCACCAAGGGCAAGCGGTTCGCCTTGCCGCATGCGCGCATCATGATGCACCAGCCCTCGGCGGGCATCGGCGGTTCCGCGGCCGATATCGCGATCATGGCCGAGCAGTTCGCGCACACCAAGCGCGAGCTCAATGAGTTGCAGGCGCTGCACACCGGCAAGTCGATCGAGCAGGTCACTGCCGACGCCGACCGCGACCGCTGGTTCACCGCGGCGCAGGCGCTGGAATACGGCTTCATCGACCGCGTGATCACCCACGCGGCGCAGGCGAACGGCGCGGGTAACTAACTAAACACGCAGATCCGTTCCCACTCAACGACTTTGGAGACGAAGATGGTCAATCAGTTCGACCCGCGCGCCGGTCTCGGCGGCACCGCTCCGGCGAGCCCGCAGTCGCGCTACATCCTGCCCTCGTTCATCGAGCACTCCAGCTTCGGTGTCAAGGAGTCCAACCCGTACAACAAGCTGTTCGAGGAGCGCATCATCTTCCTCGGCGTGCAGGTCGACGACGCCTCGGCCAACGACATCATGGCGCAGCTGCTGGTGCTGGAGTCGCTGGATCCCGATCGCGACATCACCATGTACATCAACTCGCCCGGTGGCTCGTTCACCTCGCTGATGGCGATCTACGACACCATGCAGTACGTGCGTGCCGATGTCGCCACCGTCTGCCTCGGTCAGGCCGCTTCGGCCGCCGCCGTGCTGCTCGCCGCCGGTACCCCCGGCAAGCGGGCCTGCCTTCCCAACGCCCGGGTCCTCATCCACCAGCCCTCGCTGGAGGGCGGTATCCAGGGGCAGGTTTCGGACCTGGAGATCCAGGCCGCCGAGATCGAGCGCATGCGTCGCCTGATGGAGACCACGCTGGCGCGCCACACCGGTAAGGACGCGGACACCATCCGCAAGGACACCGACCGCGACAAGATCCTGACGGCCGAGGAGGCCAAGGAATACGGGATCATCGATACGGTGTTCGACTACCGCAAGCTCAGCGCCCAGAAGTAAGCAGCCGCGCCGGATGGCGTGGTGCGCTGATCGCTCGTAAGTTGCTCAATATCAGGATATTCCGGCCGGGACAGGTGCCACTCGGCATGTGGCCCGGCCGGACTGCTTCAGGAAAGTCGATCGGCCGGAACGGTGTCCGGCAGAAGGCATTCCGGGGCGGGCGGCCAGGCGTGTCGAATGGCCGTCGATCGGGGTGAACGTGTTCCATAGTGGTAAGAACTCGTAGAACCCCGGCGAGAAACATGCTCGAGTTATCGACCTCCGTCGCGCACACCGGGTACGGTCGACCTAGGGACCTTTGCTCCCGGTTGACGGCAGTGCTCGAACGTCGGATTCGCTCGAGGTGTTCGTGATTACACCCGAGGGTGGCGGATTGCTGGCAACCTGGATAGACGGTTGCAGGCGGACAAGGAAGTAGGGACCCACGAGATGGCGCGCATCGGAGATGGCGGCGATCTGCTGAAATGCTCGTTCTGCGGAAAGAGCCAGAAGCAGGTCAAGAAGCTCATTGCGGGACCAGGGGTGTACATCTGCGACGAGTGCATCGATCTATGCAACGAGATCATCGAGGAAGAGCTGGCCGAGTCCAGCGAGGTCAAACTCGATGAGCTGCCCAAGCCCGCCGAGATCCGGGATTTCCTCGAGAACTACGTCATCGGGCAGGACACCGCCAAGCGCACGCTCGCCGTCGCCGTCTACAACCACTACAAGCGCATCCAGGCGGGCGATAAGGGTCGTGACAGCCGGGGCGAGACCGTCGAGCTGGCCAAGTCGAACATTCTCATGCTCGGCCCCACCGGCTGCGGTAAGACCTATCTGGCGCAGACGCTGGCCAAGATGCTCAATGTCCCGTTCGCCATTGCCGACGCCACGGCGCTGACCGAGGCCGGATACGTCGGTGAGGATGTCGAGAACATCCTGCTGAAGCTGATCCAGGCCGCGGACTATGACGTGAAGCGGGCCGAGACAGGCATCATCTACATCGATGAGGTCGACAAGATCGCGCGCAAGAGCGAGAACCCGTCGATCACCCGCGATGTCTCCGGTGAGGGTGTGCAGCAGGCGCTGCTGAAGATCCTCGAAGGCACGCAGGCCAGCGTGCCGCCGCAGGGCGGGCGCAAGCATCCGCATCAGGAATTCATCCAGATCGACACCACCAACGTGCTTTTCATCGTGGCTGGCGCGTTCGCCGGGCTGGAGAAGATCATCTCCGATCGCACCGGTCACCGCGGTATCGGCTTCGGCGCCGAGGTGCGTTCCAAGGCCGAGATCGATACCGATGACCACTTCGCCGAGGTGATGCCCGAGGATCTGATCAAGTTCGGTCTGATCCCGGAATTCATCGGGCGTCTGCCCGTCGTCGCCTCGGTGACGAACCTGGACAAGGACTCGCTGGTCAAGATTCTCTCCGAGCCGAAGAACGCGCTGGTGAAGCAGTACGTGCGGCTCTTCGAGATGGACGGCGTCGACCTCGAGTTCACCGATGACGCGCTCGAGGCGATCGCCGATCAGGCGATCCTGCGCGGCACCGGCGCCCGTGGCCTGCGCGCCATCATGGAGGAGGTCCTGCAGCTGGCGATGTTCGATATCCCCAGCCGCGATGACGTCGCCAAGGTGGTCGTCAACGCCGATACCGTCAACGACAACGTGCTGCCGACCATCGTGCCGCGCAAGGCGCAGCGTGCGGAGCGCCGGGAGAAGTCGGCGTAAACACGACGCGGACCGGGTCAGACGAATGCAACCGCAACCTCCGGTTGCTTCCGGCTGGCCCGGGTGCGCTGCTCGCCGCCGCCGCTGGTACTGCTACCACGCGATATGACGGCGGTCACACTCGGGCCAACTCGATGTGTACGGAGCTTTCGGTTTGGGTACTCATGGATCACGGTTGAGTAACCAGCCCAGTCTTGGTCCATAGCTGGATCGGGCGAAAAGATCCCGCCTGCAAGGTTTTTGGCGGCGGGTGCGACGGACCGAGGTCCCTCATGCCGATAGTTTCAGTTTCCTCGGATAACAGCACGGCCGCCGTGCGCGAATCCGGACAAACCGCCGAACGTCTGTCCATCGTGGTCTTACCGCCGATGGATTCGATCACACTGTGCGCGGTGGGCGGTGAAGTGGATTATCTGACGGCGGATACTCTTCGCCGGTCCCTGGTTGGGGCTCTGCCCACGGCGGGTGCGGTGGTGGTCATCGACCTGTCGCAGGTAACGTTCTTCGGCGTTGCCGGGCTCCGGGTTCTGATGGACGCCCGATCCAAGTGCGCCCGCAGCGGCCGACGACTTCAGTTGATCACCGGTCCGCGCTGCGTGGACCGGCTGCTCGAGGTTGCGGGTCATGCCGCGGTGTTCGATATCGTGCCGAGCCTCGCCGCGGTTGCGCGGGCGACGGCGTCCGAGGTGGCGCGCGTGAGCGCCTGATAGCGAAAACGCGGGCGAGCCTGTGAGCACGCGCATGGAGGAGAAGACGGCTCCGGCCGCGATGCAGCCGAAGACACCGGCGCTAAGCTTGAG
>NZ_JBEXUI010000010.1:0-34419 GCF_040614395.1 Nocardia sp. NPDC005998
CCGAGCACCGGCAGCACGCCCGAGGTCGCGTGCGGCCGCATCGCGCAGTACATGAATCCGATACCGATCGTCACCCGCGGCGAAGCTCGTCCAGGTACCGCGGCTGCAATGTCGGTCCAGGAAGGCGACTACGCGGGCCGGGGCATCGCCGGATGCTGGAGCCTCGGATCATGACGGGGATCGGTCGATCCGGCAACAGGTCTCGGTGCGCTGCGGCAGGTTTCGAACTGGCCCTGCGGAGTTCGCGGCCTGCGGCGCGTAGCGGGTGGGACCTGGATCACAGGGAACCCGGTAGTTCGCTGGCATGGGAACGGCAATTGTCGGGCGGGCAATTAGACTGGATAAACAGACGTACCCGAGGACGAGCGAGGAGGTGGGGCCATGTCGAGCACCGAGGATCGGCGCTTCGAGGTCCTACGAGCGATCGTCGCGGACTATGTCGCGACCAAGGAACCGATCGGGTCGAAGACGCTGGTAGAGCGGCACAACCTCGGGGTGTCCAGCGCGACGGTCCGCAACGATATGGCGGTGTTGGAGGCGGAGGGCTATATCACCCAGCCGCACACCAGTTCCGGCCGCATTCCCACGGACAAGGGCTATCGGCAGTTCGTCGATCGCATCTCCGAGGTGAAGCCGCTCTCGCCCGCCGAGCGCCGGGCGATCATGGAATTCCTGGAGTCCGGCGTCGATCTGGACGATGTGCTGCGCCGCGGGGTGCGTCTGCTGGCCCAGCTCACCCGGCAGGTCGCGGTCGTGCAGTATCCGACCGTTTCGGCCTCGACGGTCCGCCACATCGAGGTGGTCGCGCTGAATCCGGCGCGGCTGCTGCTGGTGGTGATCACCGATACCGGTCGCGTCGATCAGCGTCTCGTCGAACTCGGCGCGCTCGTCGATGACCAGGATCTCGCCGCGCTGCGGGGCATGCTCGGCGGCGCGATGGATGGGAAGCGACTGTCCGACGCCTCGGCGGCCGTCTCCGAACTACCCGAGCGGGCTCCACAGCGACTCAAGGACGTGCTGGTGCGCGTTTCGACCGTACTCGTCGAGACCCTGGTCGAGCATCCGGAAGAGCGTCTGGTCCTCGGCGGTACCGCCAACCTGACCCGCAATGCCGCCGACTTCGTCTTCCCCGGTTCGCTGCGGGATGTGCTCGAGGCGCTGGAGGAGCAGGTGATCGTGCTGAAGCTACTCGCGGCGGCACAGCACCCCGGCACCGTGACGGTGCGCATCGGCGAGGAGACCCAGGTCGAGCAGATGCGCGGGACCTCGGTGGTGTCGACCGGCTATGGTTCGGCGGGTGCGGTTCTCGGCGGCATGGGCGTGCTCGGCCCGACCCGGATGGACTATCCGGGGACCATTGCATCGGTCGCGGCCGTCGCCCGATATATCGGTGAGGTGCTCGCGGAGCGATGAGGGGCGGCGTCCGGCCGTAGCGATTGCTTGCAGGTCGCTCGAAGCGGGCCCGTAGCGATTGCTTGCAGGTCGCTCGAAAGGGGCCCGTAGCGATTGCTTGCAGGTCGCTCGAAAGGGTCAGCCGGCGTCGCTGTTACTCTCGACCTTTCGGCGGATAAAGTTGAGTGCATCCGACTAATGCTGTTGCAAACCAAGGACTAGAGAACTCAAGTGGCACGGGACTACTACGGACTGCTCGGCGTCGCGAAGAACGCGACCGACCAGGAGATCAAGCGCGCCTACCGCAAGCTGGCGCGGGAACTCCACCCCGACGTCAACCCCGACGAGACGGCGCAGGCCAAGTTCAAGGAAGTGTCGACCGCCTACGAGGTGCTGTCGGACCCGGAGAAGCGGCGCATCGTCGATATGGGCGGTGACCCGCTGGAGTCCGGCGGCGGCGGCGCGGGCTTCTCGGGTGCCGGATTCGGCGGGCTCGGCGATGTCTTCGAGGCGTTCTTCGGCGGTATGGGCGGCTCCGGCGGGACGCGCAAGGCGCGCGGCCGGGTGCAGCCCGGTGCGGATTCGCTGCTGCGGACCCGGCTCAGCCTGGCCGAATGCGCGGTCGGTGTCACCAAGCATCTGACCGTCGACACCGCCATCCTGTGCGATATCTGCCACGGCGCTGGCACCAACGGCAAGTCCAAGCCGGTGCGCTGTGAGACCTGTGGTGGCGCCGGTGAAGTCCAGTCCGTGCAGCGTTCGTTCCTCGGTCAGGTGCTGACCTCGCGGCCGTGTCCGACCTGTCGTGGTGCGGGCGAGACCATCCCCGATCCGTGCCACAAATGCGGCGGTGACGGCCGGGTGCGGGCGCGCCGCGAGATCGCCGCGCCGATTCCGGCGGGTGTGGCCAATGGCATGCGGGTGCGGCTGGCCGCGCAGGGTGAGGTCGGTCCCGGCGGCGGACATGCGGGCGATCTGTACGTGGAGATCGTCGAGCAGCCGCATGACGTCTTCGTCCGCGACGGCGACGATCTGCACTGCACCATTCGGGTGCCGATGGTCGATGCCGCACTCGGCACCACCGTCGTCGTCGACACCATCCTGGACGGGCCGACCGAGCTGACCATTCCGCCGGGCACCCAGCCGGGTGAGATCTCGGTGCTGCGCGGCCACGGCATGCCGCGACTGCGCTCGGGTGCGCGCGGTGATCTGCTCGCGCATCTGGACATCGTGGTGCCGACCAAACTCGATGCCAAGTCGACCGACATGCTGCGCAAGTACAAGGGCATGCGCACCGGTGAACGCGCCGAGGTGATGTCGGCGCAGTCCGAGCACAACAGCGGTCTGTTCGCCCGCCTGCGGGCGTCGTTCAGCGGGCGATAGCCGTTGGCCGCCACGGTCTTCTATCTCGACGACATACCGGAGTCCGGCGCCATCGCGATCCTCGACGGCCCGGAGGGGCGGCACGCCGCGACGGTGCGCCGCATCCGGGTCGGCGAGGCAATCACGCTGTCCGACGGGAACGGTTTGCTGGCCGAATCGGAAGTCGTTGCGGCACAGAAGGACCGGCTGGAACTGACGGTCCTGAACCGGGTGCGGTCCGATCCGCCGCGGCCGCAGGTGACGGTTGTGCAGGCACTGCCGAAGTCCGACCGTTCCGAGCTGGCGGTCGAGCTGATGACCGAGGCGGGTGCCGACGCCATCGTTCCGTGGCAGGCGCACCGCTGCGTCGCGAACTGGGAAGGCAAGGCGCACAAGGCCGTCGAGAAATGGCGTGCCGCCGCCCGCTCGGCTGCCAGGCAGTCCCGGCGCGCCTACATCCCCGAGGTGGCCGACTTACATCACACCCGCGACCTGCTCGACACCATCCGCGAGATCATCGCCGCGGGCGGAATCGTGGTGGCCCTGCACGAATCCGGCGCCGCCCGCTTCGTCGAACTCCCCTTCGACAAGGCCACCGAGATCATGCTGATCGTCGGCCCCGAAGGCGGACTGGACGAGTCGGAACTCACCGCCTTCGCCGACGCGGGTGCGGACATAACCTTGCTCGGCCCAACCGTTCTGCGCACCTCGACCGCGGCCGCCGTCGCCCTCGGTGCCCTGGGGGCACTGACCTCCCGTTGGTGAAGTCAGGGCCGGACGGCGCTGATCACCCACACGGCACCTCGTCCGGTCCCGTGGCGTTCGGTGCGTATGTCGTCGAAGCCGCCCGCGCGGCAGCATGCCGCGAACGATTCGGCCTGCTGTTCGGTCCACCCATGGGTCGCCAGGCCGGTGGCGCCGGGCAGCACCTGGCGCTCGATGGCGAGAAATCGCCCGCCGGACAACAGCACTCGGTGCACTTCGCCCACCCCTGCGGCGATATCGCGCCAGTGGTGTATCGAGGCCATCGACCAGACAACCGTCGCGGAACCGTCTTGGACCGGGATGTGCTCGGCAGTGCCTTCGGCCCAGACAATGCGGGGGTCGCGGGTCAGGCGCCGCGCGAGCCGGAGCATTACCGGCGCCGGATCCACACCGGTCACGTGCGCGCCGCGGCGGGCGGCCGCCCGGGCCGCGGTACCGGGGCCGCAGCCGATGTCGATGACGCGATCCGCATCCGATACCGCGGCCAGATCCACCACCAACCGAGCCTTGGCGCGCCCCATGACCGCCATCACGAGGCCGAAGAATAGTCCGGCGGCCCCGGCGAAACCGGGGTGGTCGGCGTGGTGGTTGGCGGCGGTGGCTGGCGAAATGTCCATCGGTCGTCCCTTCTGGTGAAACCTGCTCGTGGGTACCACCGACCTTGCCGGTTCAGGTCGACTTGAAGTCAAATGGCGGCATGGAACTGATTCCGATCGGCGCGGCCGCGGCTCGGCTCGGGCTGAGCCAGTCGGCCCTGCGGTACTACGACGAGCGGGGTTTGGTGCGCCCGCGGACGCGGCAGGCGGGCCGCCGCATGTACGGCCCTGAAGAGCTACGACGCCTGGCGTTCATCAAGGTCGTGCACCGGCTGGGTCTGCCGCTGGACACCGCGGCCGCCGTACTCGACGCTCCGGGCACGCAGTGGCGCGAGACCGTCCGTGCGCGGATCGCCGAGCTGGAGCAGGTGATCGAGCAGGCGCGCAGCGCGCAGGAGTTCCTGAATCACGCGCTGCACTGCCCGGCCGACCATCCCGCTCGCGAATGCGCGACGATGATGGGCGGGCTGGACCGGCTCGTCGAAGGTATGACCTTCGAACAATTGACCGCCGAACACGGCGATCGGTCACGATCCGACGAGACCGCCTCGGGCTGAAATCCCGCCGCCATCGCCTTGGACGCGTTGACCTTCCGCTGGTAGTGGGTCGGACGCTCCGTGTGGCGCGGTGAAGACGGCGACCACGCAGAGGATTGCGACCGTGAAGCACGCCAGCGTGTACCAGAGGTTCCCGATGGGGTCGCCTTTGCTCGTCGAGCCGTCCACGGCGTCGAAGTAATCGGGCAATGCGGTCACCCAGAGCAACGCCATTACGCACAGATACACCACGCTGTAAATTCGCACGAAGCCATTCGTGTAGTGCGGTGTGTCCGAGTCGTTTTGGCGCAGCCGGAGCCACTGGCGAGTGAGAATCGGGATCGCGACAACGCTGACGATGACCAGTTCGGCCGCATAGAGGAATCCCCGCAACGGGGTGTTCCCGACGCCGAACAGCGTTGCCGGGATGGGCAATACGGCCGTCCCCAGAGACCCGAGTATGCCGATAACGGCAGTGCGCCAGACCAATTGCGGTCCGGAGAAGGTGCGACCCGCATCGACATGGCGACCGACGATCAACTGGACGAAGAACGCCAGCGACATCGGCCACAGCGCGGCGAATACTACCACGCTGGGCAGTGGTACCGAATCGAACATCGGTTGATTGAGCGGGTTTTCGATCGACCATTCCCACCAGCGCAGCTGCGGTCCGAGATGGTCGAAGATCTCATAAAAGCTGTGGTGGACGAAGCCCACACAGACGGCACCGACGAGAACGCCGTACCGACGGAAAACTCCCAGCATTCTGACGATTTCGAAGGCCAGTGTGGCCATCAGCGGGTAGATCGCGACGATATAGAGCGGGAGTCGGCCCCAGAGGAAATCCACGGTGAAAACGTTGTGCGCGAACATGGTGTCGACGTGTGCGTCGATACCGAAGGCCGCGGGAAAGTACAGCGGCGGTTCGATAATGAACAGGTAGGCCGTCGCGCCGAACCAGACCACGAGGTTGGTGGGATCGCCGTGACGACGCAGGCGCACAATCGCGTAGATCAGCGCGAGCACCGCGCCGAGGACGATGGTGAACTCGAGAACCGGCAGCGTCCAGTTCTCCAATGCAGCAGGGTTTCGCACCTCGATGAGTCCACCGGCCTCCTGACAGGAAAAGCCGAGCGCTTTCGCGAGTTGGTCGAAGGTGGGTGCGCAATGATCGGCCATCAGTCCCCCTGCGGCGCTGCGGCGGTATCGGCGGTGTACCAGTGCGATACGTCGTAACCGGCGTTATAGCGCTCGAACCACACATCGGCGAGTGCGGGCAGCTTCTCGTGGTCCGGATTGTGCCTGGGCAATTGACTGCGGATGATTCCTACCAGCGCGATGAGTTGTTCGCCGAGTCGTAGATCATCGAATGCGCGCGACATCGGGCCGTTGTCCTCGACATGCAGCCGCAACCACTTGCGCAGCTTCTGCTTACCCCGGTGCGTTGCGAACATTGCCAGTGCATCGATGCCCCGATCCGCCAGCGGCACATGCTTATTGAAGCCGGCGCACGCCACCCGGATGACCTTCATGACGTGTCGGAAGATCGACGGTGCCATGCGCATCCGGTAGGCATCGCTGCCGACCATGGAATCGAAGATGATCAGCGCGGAACTTCGATGTTCGACTTCTTCGACGAAGTGCCAGATGAACAGCGATGCGACACGGTCGTCGCCCGGCCGGAACAGGGTCGCATCGTTGTCGAGCATCAGTTTGAACACCGGGGTGAAGGTTGCCTCCAGATCGGCGGTGTAGGCGAGCCGATATTCCAGGGAGGTGTGCACGGTGAGGCGGTCGAATTCCGCGATCACTTCGTTGAGTGTCTCTTGCAGCCCTGGGTATCGCCTGATCAGAGCGTTGGCGTGCTGGCGGTGCGCGGTCGAGTGCTGCCCCTCCTGACGCACGAACGCATCCGCCTCCGCCGCGACCGCGGGATCGGTGATCCGCGGCATGGCCTCGCGAATCATATTGACGATCATCTTCTCGAAGCCGATCGCCAGGAAGGACACCGCATTGGCCATGGACGAGAAGGCCGGATTTGCTTCGTTCCACAGGAACGGTACGTCGTAGTCCGCGAAGGCGAATCGCATCTTTCGGACTTGTAGATCGGTCACTTGGCTATACCTCTGTTTCGGAAATGGTCTGGTAGCCGTGTTCGGACGCGCCGAAGCCTCGATGCGGCTGATCATACATATATCGATGCGTGTGTATGATCTAAATCGTATTTGCTGGCCCGAACTGGGACAACGGCGATGGGACGACCCTGTGGTAGCGTCGAGCCCCTGATCCGGACAGTCGGCGGGCTCGGCCCGCAGTCGGTTTCGCACGCGACGGACATGGGTTCGAGCCGAGGAAGCGAGCAGTGGCAGGAAGGCGCGGGTGGGGCGGGAGTCCACCGACCAGCGATGCAGAAGCGTCCCGTCGAATAGTCACCGCCGCGGTCGAGTTGATCGGACGAACGGGTTCGGAGATCAGCATTGCCGACGTCGCGGAGTCGCTCGGTGTCATCCGTCAGACGGTGTACCGATACTTCCCCAGTGCGGACGCGCTGATGCGGGCCGCGGCGATCGCGTCGGTCGATGGTTTTCTGGACCGGCTCACACAACAGGTGAGCGGCATCGAGGACCCAGTCGAAGCCATGACCGAGGGCGTGGTCTACACCCTTGCCGAGGTACGCCGGACGCCCCACCTGGGGATTCTGCTCTCGAGCACATATTCGAATGTGCACCCCGAAAGCCTTACCTCCGAAGAGGCGCAAATCTTCGGAATGACGATGATCAAACGCTTCGACGTCGATTGGGCGCAGTACGGGTACGACGACGCAGCTCTACAGGAACTCGTCGAATACGTTCTGCGAACGATGCAGTCGTTCTTCATCGCTCCGGGCAATCCGCCACGCAGCGACGATGAGCTGCGTCGATATCTACGGCGCTGGATGGGGGCCGCGATCATCGCGCAACCGAAGTCGGACGGTGAACGCACCGATTGACCCGCTCGCCGACGGCGGCGCAAAACCGCTGTCGGCGAGCGTATTTCGCTCGGGTCAGTATTGCTGCCGGTCGGCGTTGGGTGTGCCGGGGGTGGGCTGCTGCGGCCACTGTGCATTGGGCTGCTGCCATTGCGCGTTCGGCTGCTGCGGCCACTGCGCGTTCGGTTGCTGCGGTGCGGGCTGCTGGTACTGCCCCGGCATACCTCCGCTGTTGGCCTGCGCGAGCAGTTCATTGACGCGGTCGCCGGATACGTTCGACGACGCGCCGCACCATGTGCATTCCAGCGAGTGCTTGGTGCTGATCGGGAACAGCGGGATGAAGAAGAGCGTGAATTTGGTGACGAGTTTGCGCAGTGCGTGTGCGGCCGGATTGCCGCAGTTGCCGCAGACCAAGGTGATCATGGCGAGCGTGTGAATACGCTTCTGCCAGCCCCAGATGAGCATGTGAAACCCCCGAGATAGAAAATCTGACGCCGGTTACCCTACCCGCTCGCCCGAGTCGGCGGACCCGCCATGCCGACGGCCGACCGCGTGTGGCCCGTCAGGTACCACACCAAGACTCCCGCGATTGCCACCAGCGCGGCGACACACCCTGCCAGTCCGATCCAACCGCCCTTCGCATAGGCGAAGCCCGCGGCACTGCCGATGACCGCGCTACCGAAGTAGTAGGCGAACAGGTACAGCGATGATGCGGCGCCACGGTTGCCGGGCGCCATCGCGCCGACCCAGGTGCTGGCCACCGCGTGGGCGCCGAAAAACCCTGCGGTACATAGTGCTATCCCCACAACGACGGCGATCAGCTGGTCCGGGATGGTAACGAGAACGCCGACGCCCATCAGCGCGACCGATACCGCGAGCACCCGGTGCTTGCCGATGCGATCGGCCATGCGTCCGGCGGCGGCCGAGGCGAATGTGCCGGCCAGATACAGCAGGAACAACGAACCAACAACGGCGGCAGGCAATTCGAAGGGCGGCCGGGCCAGGCGGTAGCCGAGGAAGTTGTAGATCGATACGAAGCCGCCCATCAGCACGAACGCCAGCGCGAACAGTGCGAGCAGTCCGCGGTGGCGCACCGACGTGCCGAGATCGCCGAGCACGGTACGCATTCCGGCGGGTCGAGCGACGAATCCGCGCGAGGGCGGCAACCCGCGCACGAACCAGATCGTGCAGATCGCCGCCGCGATCGCGATCGCGGCCTGGGCCATACGCCAGGATGTCAGCTCGAGGGCGAAGGCCGGAATCAACCGCCCCGCCAGCCCACCGATCGAGGTGCCCGCGACGTATACCCCCATCGCGGCACCCAATCCGGCGCTGCCGATCTCCTCGGCGAGGTAGGCCATCGCGACGGCGGGTACTCCGGCCAGCGCCACTCCTTGCACAGCTCGGCCCGCGAGCAATACGTCCAGCGACGGGCTCAGCGGCAGTAGCAAACCGACCGCCGCCGCGAGCACCGCGGATGCCGTCATGACGCGCGTGCGTCCGAGCCGCGAGGACAGTGCGCCTGCCGGGATGATCGCCAGTGCCAGAAATCCGGTGGTCAGTGAGACCGCCAAGGCTGCGTGCGCCGGATCGGCGCCGAAGGCCGCCGACAGGCTGGGCAGCAATGCCTGCGCGCTGTACATCGAGGCGAAGGTGGTCAGCCCCGCGGCGAACAGTGCGGTGGTGATCCGACGTTCGTGCGATGTGCCCGAAACACTGGTCGAGCGGGTATCCGTGCTGGTCATGGCGCCTCCTGCATCCAGGATCGGCAGCCGACTTCAAGAAAGGAAATGAATAGTAATCTGGTATCTAATGCCTCATACGCATAAGGAGAGCTCCGATCGTGCTGGGTGACGACCTGCTGTGGTTCACGACACTCGCCGAACTGGAGCGCGTCGGTGCGGCCGCCGAACGGCTGCACATCGCCCAGCCGACGCTCTCGCGCATGCTCGCGCGCCTGGAACGCCGCCTCGGCGCCGAACTGTTCGACCGCCACGGAAAGCGCATCGAGCTCAACGACTGCGGCCGCATCTACTATGAGCACGCCCGTCGCGCACAGTCCGAACTCGACGCGGCCGCCCAGGCCGTCGCCGACCGCACCGATCCCGCGAAAGGTGTTGTCCGCCTGTCATTTCTGCACAGCTTCGGCCGGTGGCTGGTGCCGCAGCTGATCGGCGGCTTCCGCCGCGGTTCGGCCCGCATCTCCTGCACCCTCTGGCAGGGCGCGTTCGACGCAGTGGTCGATCAGATACTCAACGGCACAGCGGATTTGGCGATCGTGTCGCCCCGGCCATCGGCCGCCGGACTGGGCTGGCACAAACTGCTGGACCAGCCGCTGGTGCTCGCCGTCCCCGCCGAACACCGGCTGGCCGCGCGTCGGCATATTCGGTTCGCCGATCTCGCCGATACGGAATTCATCACGATGCCAACGGGTTTCGGTATGCGCCGGATACTCGAGGAAATGTCCGCGGCCGCGAATATCCGTCCGCGCATCGCCTTCGAGTCGACCGATCTGGTCACGGTCGCGGGTCTGGTAGCGGCCGGGCTCGGCGTTGCGGTGCTACCGCTGGAAGATCCGATTCCGGCCACGGGCGCACTATCGGGCCTGGTGACCGTCCCGCTCGCCGATGTGGGAGCCGCACGCGATGTCGGGCTGATCTGGTCGGCGACCGCCCCGCCATCGGACGCCGTGCGTCGATTTCGTGACTTCACCGAGGATTGGGCTCGGCGGCGCGGGGGAATCCAGATGCCACGACGGTAGGCAGCGATCAGCAGGCAATCGCGACGGCCGAGGTAGCCGTTGTTCACCGGCGAAATGTAGCGTGTTTCGCCCTTTAGGGTGGGGCGGAAGCCTGTCGAGGCTATTATCGAACGTGTGAGCGATAGCGGGGGGATTGGGAACGCGCGGTACACGTACCGGTTGCGGCTTTCCGCCACCGCGCTCCGCGCTCTACTCGCCGAGTGGAGCCGCTGCCGGTGGGTGTGGAATCAATGCGTCGCCGAATCCCGGCGAGCCCATGCGGGTGGGGAGAAGATCGGCCCCGCCGTCTTGGACAAGAAACTGACCGGTTGGCGCGGTGAACACGACTGGCTTCGGGCTGGGGCGTCGGTCCCGCAACAACAGATCATCCGCGATTTCGGACGCTCGCGCGCGAAAGCGGTGAAAGACATCAAAGACCGTGTGCCGCAACGTCGACGGGCAGGGATGCCGGGGTTCAAGAAGAAGGATATCGCTGGTCCGACCCTGAACTACACGCTGCGTGGATTCCGTCTCGTGGACGGCCGCCTACACCTCGCTGGCGGTGTGGTAGTGCGGCCAGCGTGGTCGCGGGAGCTACCCGCCGCGCCATCCAGTGTCCGTGTCTACCGCGACAGTATCGGCCACTGGTACGCCAGCTTCGTTGTCCCCGCCCAGGCGCAGCCGCTACCCGCGACAGGGCAAGCGATCGGGATCGACTGGGGCGTAAAGGAGATCGCCACCACGACCAGCGACTCCCATGACTTGCCGCATCCCGGGTGGGGGAAGAAATCGGCGGCAAAGCTTGCCCGCTACCAGCGGATGATGGCGCGGCGGAAACCGAAACGCGGACAACCGGGCTCGCGCGGCTACCAGAAGGCGAAGCGCAAGGCTGCGAGGCTGCACAACAAGGTGGCGCGGCAGCGGCAGGACACCGCTCGGAAGTGGGCGAAAGCCGTTGTGCGGGATTTCGACCAGGTCGCGGTGGAGGATTTCAAACCGAAGTTTCTCGCCAAGACGACGATGGCGCGGAAAGCGGCGGACGCGGCGATCGGTGCGACGAAGACCGCGATGCTGGAGATGGGCCGAAAACACGGCCGTGACGTGCGGCTGGTGTACCCAGCGCATACGACCATGGATTGCCGGATGTGCGGGGCGAGAGCCAAGCATCGCCTCCCGCTGTCCGAACGTACCTACTGGTGCGAGCATTGCGGACACAAATCCCCGAGGGATAAGAACTCCGCGGGCGTGATGCTGAACAGGGCTGGTTTCCTCCCTGCTGGTGTTGATTGCGCAAGACCAGGTCGCTCGCCGAGCAACCGGGCAGCATGAGCCAGGAATCCCCCGCCTTCAGGAGGGGGAGGAATCAATGCCTGTTGTCGGTGGGGCGCGTTAAACTTTCATCAACGACGCAGCAATTCGAGACCGGAAAGCAGGCTATAGCCACTTTTGAGAACACAAGGCGAGATCGGCGACCCAACTACACCCGCGGCAGGCATGAGCTCAGCCACCCCGGCTTCCATCCCCGGTGGAGCGGACAACGGCTCGGGTCCGGCAGCACGCACCGTGCGCTCCAGCATCGAACTCGCTCCCGAATCCGTATTCCCGTTCCTCGGTTCGGCCGACCAGAACCTGCGTGAACTCGAGCAGCTGCTGGACGCGGATATCCACGTCCGCGGCAATTCCGTCACACTCACCGGTAAGGCGGCCGATGTCGCCCTCGCCGAGCGGGTGATCGAACAGCTCGTCGCGCTGACCGGTCGCAATCGAGTGGTGACTCCGGAGGCGGTGCGCCACACCGTATCGATGCTCACCGAGGGTTCCTCGGAATCCCCGGCCGAGGTGCTGAGCCTGGACATCCTGTCCCGGCGGGGCAAGACCATCCGGCCCAAGACGCTCAACCAGAAGCGCTATGTCGACGCGATCGACGCCCACACCATCGTGTTCGGTATCGGCCCCGCCGGTACCGGCAAGACGTATCTGGCGATGGCCAAGGCCGTGCAGGCGCTGCAGACCAAGCAGGTCACCCGGATCATCCTCACCCGTCCCGCGGTCGAGGCGGGCGAGCGGCTCGGCTTCCTGCCCGGCACCCTCAACGAGAAGATCGATCCGTACCTGCGCCCGCTCTACGACGCGCTGCACGACATGATGGATCCGGAGGCCATTCCGAAGCTGATGGCGGCCGGTGTCATCGAGGTCGCGCCGCTGGCGTATATGCGCGGACGCACGCTCAACGATTCATTCATCATTCTCGACGAGGCGCAGAACACCACGGCCGAGCAGATGAAGATGTTCCTCACCCGGCTCGGATTCGGTTCGAAGATCGTGGTGACCGGTGACGTCACCCAGGTCGACCTGCCGAATGGCGCGCGTTCGGGTCTGCGCGTGGCCAGCGAGATCCTCAACGGTATCGAAGATATCCATTTCTCCCAGCTGACCAGCAGCGATGTGGTTCGGCACCGGTTGGTCTCCGATATTGTCGACGCCTACGAACGGGCCGAAGCCGAGCGGGTCCCCCAGGTCGGGCCGCACTATCCGGGCAATCGCGCCCAGCGTCGCGCCGCGAGCCGGGGAGATCGGCGCTGACGTCGGCTTATAGGCTGATGCGGTGAGCATCGAGATCGCCAACGAATCGGGTATCGACGTACCCGAAGAAGACCTGGTCAGTGTCGCGCGATTTGTCATCGGCCGGATGGACGTGCACCCCGCGGCCGAGCTGTCGATGGTGCTCGTCGATCTCGACACCATGGCCGATCTGCACATGCGCTGGATGGACCTACCCGGCCCGACCGATGTGATGTCGTTCCCGATGGACGAACTGGAGCCGGGCGGTCGCCCCGACAGCGCCGAACCGGGTCCGTCCATGCTCGGCGATATCGTGCTGTGCCCGGAATTCGCCGCAGGTCAGGCCCGCAAGGCCGGTCATTCGCTCGATCACGAACTCGCGCTGCTCACCGTGCACGGCGTGCTGCACCTCCTCGGTTACGACCATGCCGAGCCCGAGGAGGAGAAGGAGATGTTCGAGCTACAGGCCCGGCTGCTCGAGGAGTGGTACGAGAGCCTGCGCGAGGCGCAATTGCGGGCCGAATTGGCCGAACGCGATGCCAGGCTGCTGGGGAAGGCGGGCTTCACCACACCGGGTGAGGCGCTGGGCCCCGCGTGAATTCGCTGACCCTCATCCTGCTGGCGGTGCTGCTCGTCCCGGTGGGCGGGGTTTTCGCCGGTGTCGATTCGGCGCTGAACACCATCTCACCGGCACGACTCGAGGATATGGTCCGGGCCGAGCGGCCGGGCGCGGTGCGGCTGACCAGAATCGTGGCCGACCGGCCGCGGTATGTGAATCTTCTTGTGCTGCTTCGTATCCTGTGCGAGATCAGCGCGACGGTACTGCTGGCGGCGGCGCTGATTCCGCTCTGGGACGACGATTGGGCGCTGCTTTTCACCGCCGTCGTCATGGTGCTGGTGGACTATGTGGTGATCGGGGTCGGCCCGCGCACGCTCGGCCGCCAGCACGCCTACTCCATCGCCCTGGCCTCGGCGCTGCCGCTGCAGTTCATCGGCACGGTGCTCGGTCCGATCAGCAGGCTGCTGATCCTGATCGGCAACGCGATCACCCCCGGTAAGGGATTTCGCAACGGCCCCTTCGCATCCGAGATCGAGCTGCGCGAAGTGTTCGAGATGGCCAGCGAACGCGGCGTGGTGGCCGATGACGAACGCCGGATGATCCAGTCCGTCTTCGAACTCGGCGACACCCCGGCCCGCGCGGTCATGGTGCCGCGCACCGAGATGGTCTGGATCGAAGCGGATAAGACCGCGGCACAGGCGATGTCGCTCGCGGTGCGCAGTGGGCACTCCCGCATTCCGGTGGTCGGCGAGAACGTCGACGATATTCTCGGCGTGGTGTATCTGAAAGACCTTGTGCCGTATGCGGATAGGAGTCGCAAGGTACAGGTGCGCGATGCGATGCGCCCGGCCGTGTTCATGCCCGACTCCAAACCGCTGGACAGTCTGCTCGACGAAATGCAGCGCAGGCGAAACCATATGGCGCTGCTGGTCGATGAATACGGCGGCATTGCCGGACTGGTGACCATCGAGGATGTGCTCGAGGAGATCGTCGGTGAGATCGCCGACGAGTACGACACCGATGAGACCCCGCCCATCGAAGACCTCGGCGAGGGCCGCTACCGGGTGTCGGCGCGGCTGTCGGTCGATGATCTGGCCGAGCTTTACGGCCTGGAGATCGAGGAGGAGGACGTCGATACCGTCGGCGGACTGCTCGCACACGCACTGGGCCGGGTGCCGCTGCCCGGCTCCAAAGCCGTTGCGCACGGCTTGGTACTGCGCGGTGAAGGCGGCGCGGACGCGCGGGGTCGGGTGCGAGTGCACACCATTGTCGTGCGCAAGGCGCCGGAGAAATCGCATGCCGAGAAGTCCAATGGCAGGCGCAAAAGTAACGGGTCAGAACGGGATATCCCGAACGATCGTGATCAGAACGGAGACAGCGATGGCTGAACTGGATGCCGAGGACAACAAGCTATTGGTGCTGGCGAAGGGGGCGCTCGGCCGCACCGGTGGCAGTTCGGGCGCGGCCATCCGCGATACCGACGGCCGCACGTATTCCGCCGGTGAGGTTTCCCTGCCGTCGCTGCGACTGACCGCGCTGCAGGCCGCCGTCGCGGCCGCGATCTCCAGCGGCGCGGAGGGATTCGAGGCGGCCGTGGTCGTCGGGGGCAGGTTGTCGGACGCCGGAGTCTTCGCGGTACGTGAGGTGGCGGCCGAGGCACGCATCATCTTCACCGACCGCTCGGGCGCGGTCTTCGAGATCGTCGACGATGCCGAGGGTGTGGAGGTGCAGGGTGGCTGATGACACCACCGAATTCCGTTCCGGCTTTGTCTGTTTCGTCGGCCGCCCGAATACCGGCAAATCGACGCTGACCAATGCCCTGGTCGGCCAGAAGATCGCGATCACCTCCTCGCGTCCGCAGACCACCCGCCACACCATCCGCGGCATCGTGCACCGCGACCACGCCCAGCTCATTCTGGTCGACACCCCCGGCCTGCACCGCCCGCGCACCCTGCTCGGCCAGCGCCTGAACGACCTCGTCCGCGATACCTATTCCGAGGTCGATGTGATCGCGCTGTGTATTCCGGCCGACGAGAAGATCGGTCCCGGCGATAAGTGGATCCTGCAGCAGATCAAGCAGATGGCGCCGAAGACGACGCTGCTGGGTGTGGTTACCAAGATCGATAAGGTGAGCCGCGACCAGGTCGCCGAACAGCTGATGGCGCTATCGCAGCTGCTCGGTCCGGACCACGATGTGGTGCCGGTTTCCGCGGTCAAGGGTGAACAGGTCGAGGTTCTCGTCGACGTCATCGCCTCGAAAATGCCGGAGGGCCCGGCCTTCTACCCCGATGGCGAGCTCACCGACGAGCCCGAGGAAACCCTCATGGCCGAGCTCATTCGCGAGGCCGCCCTGGAAGGTGTCCGCGATGAACTTCCGCACTCGCTCGCGGTGGTCATCGAAGAGGTGCTGCCGCGCGAAGAGAACGAAGACATGCTCGACGTGCACGCCCTGCTGTATGTCGAACGTCCGTCGCAGAAGGCGATCATCATCGGCAAGGGCGGTGCCCGCCTCAAGGAGGTCGGCACCAACGCGCGCAAACAGATCGAACACATTCTCGGCGTCCGCATCTACCTGCATTTGCACGTCAAGGTTGCCAAAGACTGGCAACGCGACCCGAAACAGCTTGGCAAACTTGGGTTCTGACCTGGAAACATGGGATGTGATGCCCGAGCCGCTGCTATAGTCGGCCCGCTGGCGGCTGTCCGTGATGACTCCGGACCGCCGCGAGTGCGTCGGAAGGGTCCCGACGCATACGGAGGGCTGAGCTGTGAGCGTGGTCGAGGGCACGGTATTCGCTGGGTATCAGATCGAACGACGTCTCGGTGCGGGCGGTATGGGCACCGTATATCTCGTCCAACATCCGCGGCTGCCGCGTAAGGACGCGCTGAAGGTTCTCTCCGATATCAATGCGGAGGATCCGGAATTCCGGGCCAGATTCCTGCGCGAGGCCGAAATCGCTGCGCGACTACAGCATCCGAATCTCGTCGCCGTGCGGGATCGCGGCGAACAGGATGGTCGACTGTGGATCGCGATGCAATATGTGGACGGTGTCGATGTCGCCCAGCTGATCAAGACGAATGCGCTCCCCATCGAACGCGCCGTACGGATCTTCGTGGAGGCGGCACGCGGTCTGGATGAGATCCACCAGGCGGGCCTGCTGCATCGCGATGTGAAACCGGCCAACATCCTCGTCGCCGCGCAGCCGGACGGATCGGATCGGGTGCTCGTCACCGACTTCGGCATCGCCCGTGCCGCCGACGATTCGACCACCCTCGCCTCCGGTGGGACCACCGCCACCCTGGCCTATGCGCCGCCCGAGCAGATCAGCGGTGATCCTATGGATTACCGGGGCGATATCTACGCACTGGGCTGCACGCTCTATCACATGCTGACCGGCTCGGTCCCGTTCCCTCGGGACAGTCCGGGGGCGGTGATGTACGCGCATCTGAACGAGCCGCCGCCTCGGCCCTCGATCGGAAATCCGAGCGTGCCAACGACATTCGACGGAGTGATCGCCAAGGCCATGGCAAAGCGGCCGAACGAGCGGTTCGCCAGTTACGGGGCGTTCGCGGCGGCGGCCCGGGCCGCACTGTTGGGGGACGCGGTCACCGGTTCCGGACCGGACGCAGCGCGGACCAAGCGCCGCGACCGGGTGCTCGCGGCGGGACTGCTGGTTGTCGTCGTTGTGGCGACTGCGATTTCGACGGTGCTGTGGATCGGCGGCGACCCACCGGCCACTACATCGCCACCCTCGACCACCGCGGCTGCGCCGAATGTGAACACCGCCGAGTGGGGTGCCTACGCCTATATGGCGCAGGCATTTCCCGAACTGCTGCCGCCCTCGCCATTGGCGACCGGGTACAAGGATGTCGGTGGCTGTATTCCACTCGACGCGCAAGGCCATGCCGCTTCCTTCGACGTACCTGCCGCGGTCGGCGAACTGTTTTGCATCGGTGATGGCGATCCGGCGCGCACCATGGCCGTCAAATGCAATGCCAACAGGTCGCCGATCTTCCCCGATAGGTTCTTCGCTCGGGTAGAGGGCGATGAACGCTGGGTCCGGTCATCCGGCACCGGGCATGTGAATTGGGGTTCCGATATCGAAATCGATGGCAAGATCCGCGGCCAGTTGGAGGTCTATTTCGACGATCCGAGCCGGAATTTCTGCAGCGTGGAGGTGCACGGCGCCGCATCGGGCACCGAACTTCACGACAAATGGTGGCCTGATGCGCCGCTGTGACCGGGTGTGCAAGGTCCGTGCCGCCGTGGCCAGCACGGTGGCGATATTGGCGCTGGCCACCGGCTGTACCGCGCACGGCCAGCCGCTGCCGCAGCGCCCCGATCTCGGCTCGCTCGATATCGGCGGGTATAGCCTCGAACCGCTCCACGAACCGGCCGTCGACAATGAGAAATACGGCAGGGTCATGGAATCGATGCGGCTGGGAGAGGTCATGGCCGATCCAGCAGAGGTGGATCCGACCTTGACCTTCCCGCTGAGTGGCTTCACCGCCGTGCCACTGCCCACGCCCGCCAAGGCCGGTGCGTATCTCGCGGCCCCGGTCCGCCCGGTCCTCGAAAAGTGGGGAATGCTGGCCGGTTTCGCGGTCGGTCGCATCGACAAGGAGGTCGAGCGTACGCCGGTGGTCGGCACCGCCCGGCTGTTGACCGTACTGGTGCTGCGATTCCCCGACCCCACCGCGGCGCAGCGGGCCGCCGAGGAGATCGACTCGGTCGATGCGTCGGTCAGTCCCGAGAATGTGGCCGTCGCTATCCCGGAATATTCGGCCGCGCACGGCCATTGGCGTCCGAATGTGCCGACAGTAGCGGTCTCGCTCGCGCACGAGTCGTTCGTCGTCACGCTGCTCGGGGGGCATACCGCTGCCGATCTCACTGCCCTCACCACATTGGCGCGCAAGGCATTCGACGTCCAACTGCCCAGACTGCGCGGTTTCGCGGTCACCCCGCGTGAACAGCTCGCGGCCCTGCCGCTGGACCGTGACGGCATGCTCGCGCGTATGGTGCCGAAAGCGCCGGGGCGCTGGCCGTTCCCCGCCGTGGCCTTCGGTACCGAACAGGAAAACGCGGGTTGGAATAGCGCTCCCCAGGCAAGTGGCGTCGTATACGGCACCCATGCCACCTTGTTGTACCGGGGTGTCGGGAAACCGAATCCGCCGGAGTTCATGGCCTTCAATGGTTTAGAGGCTCTGATGCGATTTCCCGATGTGGCCGCCGCGCGCAAGTCCTTCGCGAAGGCGCAGGACGGGGTCGATAGAAACGGGCGGCGTTCGATGCCCGGCCCGACGGGGTTGCCGGATGTCACCTGCGCGAAGGAACCGGACGACTTGTCCGCGCTTCCGTTCATATATAGCTGCACTGTGTTGTACGGGCGTTATCTCGCAGTACTTTTCGGTCGGGATCTGCGCGACTTCCAACAGCGGGTCGCGGCTCAGTACGGTCTGTTGGTGAACAGTGAGCGGGGAACATGACCGAGATCCTTGCCCCTGGCACGGTATTCGCCGGGTATCTGATAGAACAGGTGCTGGGCACCGGTGGGATGGGGACTGTGTATCTCGCGCGGCATCCGAGGCTGCCGCGCCACGATGCGTTGAAGGTCCTTTCGGAGATCCACAGCGGCGATGACGAGTTCCGTGCGCGATTCATTCGAGAGGCCGAACTCGCCGCCCGGCTAGATCATCCCGATATTGTCGCGGTGCACGACCGTGGCGTGCAGGACGGTCGGCTGTGGATCGCTATGCAGTTCGTCGACGGCATCGATGCGGCCGAACTAATCCGCCACGGTGCCGCCGAGCTGCCACCGGAGCGGGCATTGCACATTGTCGGGGCGGCGGCGCGGGGCCTGGATGCCGCGCATCGCGCCGGACTTCTGCACCGTGACGTCAAACCGGCCAATATCCTGCTCGAGTCGCGACCAGGGGAACCCGATCGAGTTTTCGTTTCCGACTTCGGAATAGCCAGGGCCGCAGGACAATCGACCGCGCTGACCGCGGCGGGGTCGGTGCTGGCGACCCTGGCGTACGCCGCGCCGGAACAGCTCGTGGGCGGCGTGGTCGATCAGCGGGCGGATGTGTACGCGCTGGGCTGCACGCTCTATGAATTGCTCACCCGCGCAAAGCCGTTTCCACGCAATACGGCCGTCGCGGTGATGCAGGCGCACATCCAGGATCCGCCGCCCTGTGCCACCGCGGTGAATCCGCTACTGCCGCAGGTCATCGATCGGGTGATCGCGCGGGCGCTGGAGAAGAACCCGGATGATCGTTATCCATCGTGTGGTGCGCTGGCCGATGCGGCGGCGGCCGCGTTCGACGGCCGCGCTGAGGCGGTCACTGTCGATCTGCGCAATACCGCACCGCGACCTCCCACGCGTCGGCGGCGCCTCGGGCTCGCGATCGGTATCGCCGCATCGGTCGTTATCGTCGGCATCGCGAGTGTGGCTGCGCTGAACTGGAATTCGACCCAAATCCCGGCGACGATCGCCACGAGTGGATCGCCGACGAGCACTGCGGTGGCGGCGACCAGCTCGCCCGCCGCCACCGCGACGACCGCCAATGGTCGGTTGTCGTGGGGCAGTCACAGCTTTATCGCGCAAGCTCTTCCCGAACTGCTTCCGGCCAGCCCGGTCGAGAGCGGGTATCAGGGCCTCAGGTGCGTCGCGCGGGATTTGGACTATCGTCCCGTCGACGTGAACCAAACCGCTCCAGCGGTCGCCAATCTGGATTGCTCCGGAAACCGGGATCCGGTGGAGTCGATCTTCGTGGGCTGCAATTCGAATCGCAGCCCGACCAATTACCACGCGGACCCCGATTTCATCCCGCTCGGCGATGAACGATGGGAGCGCCGGTCCGGGCGCGGCCGGATTCTCTGGTTCGACAGCACCACCCCGGACAATGACCCCCTGGGGCCCAACCGGCCCCAGGGCATCCTCCGGATTCTGTTCGACAATCCCCAGCGGAACTTCTGTTCGCTGTTCGTATCCGGCGGGACCTCCGGACGAGACCTGTACGACCGCTGGTGGCGTAGCGCGCCGTTCTGAATCGATCGAGTGAGGAAGACGTCTTGGATGTTGCCGAGGGCACCACATTCGCCGGGTACCGCATCGAGCGTCGCCTGGGTGCGGACGATTTGGGCGCCACCTATCTGGCGCAGCATCCGCGGCTGCCGCGTCGGGACGCGCTGAAAATTCTGTCCGACGGCTATGCGGACAAGTCGGACTTCCGTACACGTTTCCTGCGCGAGGCCGAAGTCGCCGCCCGACTGCAGCATCCCAATGTGGTCGCGATCCGGGATTGCGGTGACCAGGACGGCCGACTGTGGATCGCGACGCAGTATGTGGACGGTGTCGATGTCGGTGAGTTGATCCGGCGCGGCCGGACCGAGCTGAATGTGGAGCGCGCGGTCCGCATCATCGCCGAGGCCGCGCGCGGACTCGACGAGATCCATCGCGCGGGCCTGCTGCATCGGGATGTACAGCCGGGCAGCATCCGCGTCGCCGCACAGGCCGATGGACCGGAACGAGTGCTGATCGCCGACTTCGGCATTGCCCGCGACGTGGGCGATGTGACGACGGTGGCCGGTGGTGGCGGCCTGCCCGGGGCCGTGGCCTACGCCGCGCCGGAGCAGATCAACGGTGCTGCCGTGGACGATCGCGCCGACGTATATTCGCTCGGCTGCACGCTGTACCACATGCTCACCGGTTCGGTCCCGTTCCAGCGGGACAGTCCCGGGGCAGTGATGCACGCACATCTGAACGAGCCGCCGCCGCGAGCCTCGCGCGGAAATCCCAGCGTGCCAGCGGCATTCGACGCCGTGATCGCCAAGGCCATGGCAAAGCGGCCGGAGGACCGCTACCCGAGCTGCGGAGCGCTCGCGACCGCGGCGACGGCGGCGCTGTTGCCCGCATTGGATACGACCGTGGTCGCACCGGCTCCGGCGTCGCGCGGACCGGACCGCCGCCGACTGCTGCTCGGTGCGGTGGTGGTCGCCATTGCGGTTGTCGCGGTGGTGGTTTCGACGGTGCACCGGATCGGTCGCGACCAACCGGTCACATCCGCCGCGTCCGGGCCGAGCACCAGCGTCGACCGCGCGACCGCCGCATCGGCCGCGGCATGGAGCCCGCACGCCACTGTCTTCGCGGCATTTTCCGATCTGCTGCCGGCCACACCACTGGGTGTTGGCTATCGGGAGCTGCACGATTGCAAGTTCCTCGATCAGCAGGGGGTCCCCATGTCATTCGATGCGCGGGTGCCGATCGATCGGCTGAACTGCACCGGCGACCAGGATCCGATGGAACAGGTCATTCTCACCTGCAACACCGATCGTTCGGTCATGCAGCCAGCGGCTCCGCAGGAACGGCCCGAGGGCGCCGAGCGCTGGACCCGGCCGTCCGGTTCGGGCGAACTGCACTGGGGCAACTACACGAACCGGCTGGGAGGCTCGTTGGGCGAGTTGGAGGTGTCGTTCGAGGGTCCGAATCGGAACTTCTGTCGAATGCGGGTGATCGGCGCTGCGTCCGGTGCGGATCTGCGTACGCGGTGGTGGCTCGATGCGCCACTCTGAGGTGAACAATCGCGCGCGGCACCTGACGCGTTCGGTGGCCGCCACGGCGGTAGTGGTCATGGCGCTGGTCTCGACGGCGGGCTGTGTGCTGCCGGGGCATCCGGTATCGGCGAACCCGAATCCGAAAGCGCTCGATGTCGGCCTGAGCAGTATCGAACCCCTCACAGTGCCTCCCAATAACAACGAAAGCTATGGACGGACACTGGAATCGGTCCGGATGGCGGAGGCGATCATCGATCCGGTCGAGGCCGACGTGTCCCTGAAATTCTCCTTCGAGACCGGCGGCGCGTTGCCGCTTCCGACGCCCGCGAAGGCGACCCAGGTGCTCGCTAAAACGGTGCGCCCAGTGCTCGAACGGTACAGGATGCTGGCAGGTTTCATGGTCGGCGGCGCGGACAAGGAACAGATCGGTCCACCCGTCATCGGTCGGTCCCGATTGCTGACCGTTGTGCTGCTTCGCTTTCCGGATGCGGCGGCAGCTCGGCAGGCGGCACGAGAGATGGACGCGACCGATGCCGCGGTGAGTCCCGACAATGTGTCTGTTGTCATCCCGAATCAGCCGTCGGCATTTGCGCATTGGCGTCCGAATGTGCCGACGTTGGCCGCGACGATGGCGCACGAATCCTTCGTGATCAGTGTGCTCGTCGGGCATACGAGTCCGGATCTCGACGCGCTCACCACAGTGGCGCGTCGGGCCTTCGAAGCACAATCGACGCGCTTGCGCGACTATTCGGCTACACCACCGGACCGGCTCGCCGTGCTGCCACTCGACAGCGACGGCATGCTGGCCAGGTTGATCGCCGAAGTGCCTGGGCGCTGGCCCTTTCCGACGGTGGCGATGACCGACTATGAGCAGAATGCGGGCTGGCATGCCGCCGCCATGGTGACCGGGATCGTCTTCGGTCCGCGCGGGACCTACCTGTACGGTTCGCGCCAGCACCCGAGCTCGATCGAGCTCGGCGCCGTCAACGGCTGGAATGAGCTCGAACGCTACCCGGATGCGATTGCCGCCCGCCGGGCATTCTCGGATCCAGAGCGGGGACAGGACCCCGAACTGCGGGTCGCGCCGACGCCGGAGGCCGTGCCCGACGTCCGCTGCTTCGAGCAGCTCGATGTGCCCCCGCAGCTCCCGCTCCGCTTCACCTGCAGTCTCATGCACGGCCGCTACGTCGCGCTGATTCGTGGCCGCGATCTGAAGAGCACTCATCAGCAGCTCGCGGCGCAGCTGGGTCTGCTGCTGAACAGCGAGTAGAGATATGGCTGGAAAGTTCGTTCCGGGAACGGTTTTCGCCGGGTATGTGATCGAGCGGGTGCTCGGCAGCGGCGGAATGGGTTCGGTGTACGTGGCGAGGCATCCGAGGCTACCGCGCCATGATGCGCTCAAGGTGTTGTCGGATGATCACGGCACTGACGCGGAGTTTCGCGCGCGGTTCATTCGCGAGGCCGAACTCGTAGCACGGCTGGACCATCCGAATATCGTCGCCGTGCACGACCGTGGTATCGAGGACGGTCGGCTCTGGATCGCGATGCAATTCGTAGACGGTATCGACGCCGCGCAACTCATTCGCCATGGGCCCGCGGAGCTGACACCCGAACGTGCACTGCACATTATCGATGCCGCCGCACGCGGTCTCGATGAGGCCCATCGGGTTGGCATGCTGCACCGTGACGTCAAACCAGCGAATATCCTATTGCAGCGCCGGCCGGGGCAGCCGGATCGCGTCTATGTCACCGATTTCGGAATAGCCAGGGCTGCAATCGAAACGACGGCACTGACCGAAGTGGGGTCGGTGCTGGCTACGCTCGCCTATGCCGCTCCGGAGCAGCTGATGGCGGGTCACGTCGACTATCGGGCCGATGTCTACGCGCTGGGTTGCACACTGTTCGAACTGCTGACCGGGCAGAAGCCCTTTCCCCGGACCACCGCCGTCGCGGTGATGCAGGCGCATATCCAGGATCCGCCCCCGCGCGCCACCGCCGTGAATCCGACGCTGCCGCAGGCGATCGATGACGTGATCGCGCAGGCGATGGCGAAGAACCCGGAACATCGCCATACCTCCTGTGGCGCGCTCGCGTATGCGGCGGCGGCCGCCTTCGATCGTCGGGCGGATGGGGCGACGCTCGACCTGCGGCCGCCCGCCGAGCGGCGGTTCCGTCGCCGCATCGCGCTGGGCGCCAGTATCGCGGCGGCGGTCATCGTACTCGGTGTCGCGAGTGCACTTGCACTGAACGGGAATTCGAGTGATGTGACTTCGACCGGAGCCTCGGCGGCATCGAGTACGGCGGTCACGCCGAGCAACACCACCTTGCCGCCGACACCTACTGGTGCCGCTGGCGCTGCATCGTGGGGCGGTCACAACTACATGGTTCGGGTGCTGCCCGAGCTGCTGCCCAAGACCCCGGCGGACAGCGGCTATCAGGGGATGCGATGTGTCGCGGTCGATGCGGACAAGCGGCCGATCGATGTGAACCAGGCGGTGGGTGCGATGACCTACCTGTCCTGCAACGGTGACCGCAATCCGCTGGAACTGCTCATCGTGGCGTGCAATGCCAATCGAACCTCGAGCAAGATCGAGCCCTACACCGATGCGGCGGTCGCCGGAGAAGAGCAATGGGAACGCCCATCCGGCCGAGGCCGGGTGATCTGGCAGGACGTCACCGGTCCGAGCGGTCGACCGGCGGGTGCGGTGCAGGTCGAATTCGCCGACGGCGGCCGCAGCTTCTGTCAGCTGCGGGTATTCGGTGGCGAATCCGGCCGGGACCTCCTCGAACGCTGGTGGCGAAACGCCCCGGTCTAGCGGCGAAAGTTCTTATACCGTCTAACTACTCGATAAAGGGGAAGGGACGCCATGTCGGGTTCGAAGCCGCTGCGGCTCAGTTCGCGCGACTCCGATTCGATGGGCGGTGAGGTCGGGGATTGGATCACCAGGGTGGTCTTCGCCGTACTCGGCTCTGGCCGGTGCTGCGGCTGTGGATGTGGGTCAGCGGCCGGGTCCCGGGATTGTCGAAGGAGACTCGCTGGTACATGCACCAGCGGTATATGGCACCCAGTCACCGGGACGCTGTACTTCTCGCGAGGTCGAGTGGCCGACGACTCCACTATCGGCATCCTCGTCGCCACCGGCCTCGGGAAGTCCGGCCAGCCGCAGCAGTGCTTGCTGATGTATCCGCAGGCGACGGCCGGGGCCGGACGGGGCCCGGCGGGCACCAAGAGCGATACCGAGGTCCGAACCCCGCCCGAACGCTGAACTCACCACCAGGGTTCGGGGCGGTGGCGATCCCAGCGGAGTTCCGATTCCAGTTGTGCCGCAACGGAAACCAGTAGTGGCTCGGAGTTCGCCGTCCCCATCAGCTGCGCGCCGACGGGGAGCCCGGCGTCGGTGAAGCCCGCGGGGACATTGACGGCGGGCCAGCCGAGCACATTCCAGGGCCAGGTGTAGGGGCAGGCGGCGGTGATGAGGTCGTTGGTGGCATTGACGCCGATGCCATCGATTTCCTCGGCGCGCGGCGGGGGAGTCGCGGTGGTCGGCGCGAGCACCAGATCGTAGTCGCGGAAGAACCCGCCGATTCGCTTGTGCAGCAACGGTTCCGCCTGGCGCGCCGCGAACAGTGCCGGTCCGCTGAGGGCCCGGCCGAACCAGACGTTGGCGGTCGTGCGCGGATCGACCTGCGCGCCGGGCATCTTGTCGTAGATGGCCCGGATGCCCGCCATCGAGCGCGGCAGGAATGACGCACCGATCATGATGCCGTAGTGCAGATCGGCCACGGTCACCGAATGTCCGAGGCGGCGCAGCGTGGCGGCGATGTGCTGGACCGCGACCTCGACCTCCGGGTGCAGCGCGGTCTTGGTGGCGGTGAACGGAATTCGCAGCGACAATGCGATGCGCAGTCGGCCCGGATCACGGCCGACGGCATCGGAGACGGTGAGCGGTTCGGGGGTGTGCAGATCGCCCGCATGCGGTCCGGCCGCGGTGTCCAGCAACAGTGCCGCATCGGCGACGGTGCGAGCCAGCGGTCCGTTCACGGTGAGACCTTGAAAGGCCTCGGCCTCCGGCCAGGTGGAAATGCGGCCGCGCTGCGGTTTGATGCCGACGAGATTGGTCCACGCGCTCGGAATGCGCACCGAGCCCGCGCCATCGGAACCCAGTGCGGCGGGCACCAATCCGGCCGCGACGGCGGCCGCGGAACCACCGGACGAACCGCCGGGGGTGTGTGCGGCGCCCCACGGATTGCGGGTGTGTCCGAAGGCGGCGGCGCTGGTGAACGGCAGCTGACCGAGTTCGCAGGTATTGGTCTTGCCGACGATCACCGCACCGGCCGCGCGCAGCCGCCGCACCGCTTCGGCGTCTTCGGTTTTCGGCGGCAGGTCGCCGCCGCAGCCGAATGCCGTTGGCGCACCGGCGATATCGGTGTCGTCCTTGATCGCGATCGGCACGCCGAGCAGGGGGAGTCGTTCGCCGGCGGCCAACCGCTCGTCGGCCGCGGCCGCCTCCGCCAGTGCCTGCTCGCGCCGGACGACGCGGAAGGCGTTCAGGGTCGGCTGGCTGGCCTCGATCCGGTCCAGCGCGGCGCCGGCCGCGGCCACGGAGCTGATCGTGCCCTGCGCGAGTGCCGCGGCGAGGTCGGCGAGTCCCAGTTCGGTGGTCGCGGCCGGGCGCAGGGTGGGGTCGGACACCGTCATGTGAGCTCCGTCTTCCTTTGTTCGTTCGTTGCACGGTAGCGCGGAGCTGGTCAACCGTCCACATCGGCTCGCAAATCTCCACCCCAGGTAGGAGGCCGAACTATGGACATACATACGGTATGTATGTAACAGTGGATGCGCACTGCAAACACATGGAGGAACCATGGGAATCAGTACGTCACTCGGCCGCACACATGAGGTAGATCTACCCGGCGGCCGCATCCGATATCACGACACGGGCGAGGGAGCGCCGGTTGTCTTCGTCCACGGCCTGCTCGTCAACGCCGACCTCTGGCGCAAGGTCGTCCCCGCCATCGCGGCGGCGGGTTATCGCTGCCTCAGTCCCGACTTGCCGCTCGGTTCACACGAAATCCCGGTCCCCGCAGCGGATCTCACGCCTACCGGGGTCGCCGATCTGATCGCCGACTTCCTGGAGCGACTGGACCTCACCGACGTCACCGTGGTCGCCAATGACACCGGTGGCGCGATCACCCAGGTGTTGCTGACCCGTCGTCCGGAACGAATCGGCCGCGTCGTGCTGAGTTCGTGCGACGCCTACGAGGCATTCTTCCCACCTGCCTTCGCGGCGCTGCCCGTGCTGGCACGCGTTCCCGGCTCGCTACGCCCGCTGACCGAATTGATGCGCATCCGTGCGCTGCACCGTCTGCCGATCGCCTTCGGTTGGGTGACCAAGCGCCCGGTCCCGCCGGAGATCGTCGACTCCTACCTGCTGCCGAGCCGGAAGTCGGCGGCGATCCGCAAGGATCTGCGCCGGTTCCTGAAGAGCGTGCATCGTCGCTACACGCTCGATGCCGCGACCCGATTCCCATCGGTGCGGATTCCGGTGCTGATCGCCTGGGCGCGCGAGGACAAGATCTTCCCGGTGAAGTTCGCCGAGCGCCTAGCTGCCGAACTGCCGAATGCCACCCTGAAATTCATCGACGACTCCTACACGTTCATCTCCGAAGACCAGCCCGAGTTGCTCTCCGAAACGATCCTGGAGTTCACTCGGCTGCATGCAACGCCGTAGTCAGGAGGATCGCTCCCGCGCCACCCGCGCCGCGCTCGAGCAGGCCGGTCGCCGGTTGTTCGCCGAGCGCGGATTCGCGGCGACCTCGGCCGAGGAACTCGTCACCGAGGCGGGGGTCACCCGCGGCGCGCTGCACCACCACTACGGCGATAAGCGCGGTCTGTTCCTCGCGGTGCTCGAACAAATCGAGATCGAGAGCACCACAGAAATCGAAAATGCCATCGGCGCAGTGCATCCCGATGACATTCTCACCTCGATGGCCATCGGCCTCGGCGTCTTCCTGGAGATCTGTCAGCGTCCCGAGATGATTCGAATCACCCTGTACGACGGTCCCGCGGTGCTCGGCTGGCAGGCCTTTCGCGAGTTCGAGGCGCGCCACGGGCTGGGACTGGTCATCGCCGAACTGGAACGGGCCCGCGATGCGGGGCTGATCGCCGACGCGCCGATCTCGGTACTGGCCCAGCTGATCTTCAGCGCAGTCACCGAGGCGGGTCTGATCGTCGCCCACGCCACCGACAAGGATGCGGCCAGAGCCCAGGCGCAACAGTCGCTGATGCTGCTCATCGGCGGCATCCTCCGCACCTGACATGGTCGCCCTACTGCCGCGTCCAGCCAGCTCCTGCCGTACCGCCCCCCTGGGGCCAGGGGCGGTCGAAGGTAGTCGAATGGCGGTCGCCCAGGCCGTATGACTACGCTCGGCGAGCAGTCTTTGCGCGTAGGTTGTGCACCTTGTGTGGGGAGGGCAATGGATGTGCGGGGTTGGGTTATTGGATGGGGAAGTCGAAGTATGTGTTCGGGAAGGGCTCGTTCTTCAGGGTGAAGTGCCACCACTCTTCGGCGAGGTTTTTGAAACCGTGTTCGTCCATGAGGTTCACCAGCAGCTCGCGCAGGGCCCGTTGGGTACTGCTCGGTGCTGGGTTGGTTGTGTGGGCGAGTGGATCGAAGCAGTCGTAGCCCGTACCCAGGTCGAGGCTGTTGTCGCGGAATCGCTGGTCGGCGGGCAGCGTGCAGGCGCGCAGTGGATCGCCGCTGTGGTACTGCTCCTGATCCGGCGCCGGTAGTGCGACGATCGTGAGATCCAAGGTGCTGCCGCGACTGTGCCCGGACTTCTCCGCGATATACCCGTCCCGGAACAGATTCGCCTTTTCCACCGTCGGATAGAACTCCGCCCGCATCTTGGTGTCGCCGAGATCCTTTGCCCAACTGACGAATTGATCCACCGCGCGCTGCGGTCGGTAGCAGTCGTAGGTCTCGAGCCCCAGCCCCATCGGCCGGAGTTCCCGCTGCACGTCGGCGAGCGCCGTGGCCGCCTCCTTGGTCAACAGACACTTCGGCGCTTCGTATCCGTTGATCCGCCCACCGATGAAGTTGTGCTCCCCGAAATACCTTGCATCGACAACGATCGTCGGATCGATCTCGGCCACCGATACGAACGCCGACTCGTCGGCCTTGGGCGAACTCGGTTTCGTGTTCCCACAAGCCACTACCCCGAAGACGGTGACCCCGGCCAAAACCACTGAGCAGAACCGAATTCCGCGCATCCGAAGATCATAGCCGCGGCACTACCTTCCCGAACCGAGTTCCGCCCGCAACCGCCCGCCCAACTGCGCCGCCTCGGCAGCCGACCATGGGATCACCCCGTTCTCGGCCATCAGCGCATGGAACTGTTGCCGCTCGTATGGCGTGCCGGGAGTGAGTGGCTGGACATGCCAGTGCACATGGGCATTGCCCTGCTGGCTGCCCAGTGCGAGCAGGTAGGTGCGTTCGCACGGGACAACGGCCTCGACAGCGCGCGCGACCCGATGAACCACCGCCTGCAATTGCAGGTACGCGTCCTGTTCGAAGTCCCGGACCACATGCTCGATGTGCGTCTTCGGAGCCACCAGAACGTGCCCGTACATCGTCGGGTATCTCCCGAGGAACGCGATGTGCGTGCCGTCATCGAAGATGACCTCATGCTCCGAACCGGGCGCACCCTCGACCAGGTCGCAGATGAAGCAGCCCCCTGATCGCACTCGCTCCGTATACCCGGCCAAATCGAATGGCAACCGGTCTCCGTGCACGGTTCCTCCCCAGGTAGTTCAGTCCGCGATGCCGAGGAATACGACGAGGTATAGCCGCTGCCGGTGGCGATGGTCCAGAACTCACCTCGCTTCACTCGTCATCCAGTGAGTAGCTGATGGCGTCCACGAATGCCTGGTCCTCAGCTGCGTGCAGGTTGTCGGCGAGCACCACGGATTGCCGGTGTGCTTCGGCCAGGAACTGCGGAGCCCCCTGCTCTCGCATTCGGTCACGGTGAGCCTGCATTCGATCCTCAGCTGCCATGCGTTACATGTTGCGCGTGCGGCGGGGGACATGTCGCGCGCTTGCGAGTCAACGCGCTCGGCCTTGCCTGGAGGTGGGCGTCGCCCATTCGTGAAAGGATGACGGTGTGCGTTTGTATCGGGATGAGGCGGTCGTGGTTCGCCAGCACAAGCTGGGTGAGGCGGATCGCATTGTCACGTTGCTGACGCGCGAGCACGGGTTGGTGCGGGCGGTGGCCAAGGGGGTGCGGCGGACGAAGTCGCGGTTCGGGGCGCGGCTGGAGCCGTTCGCCTATGTGGATGTGCAGCTGCATCCCGGGCGCAATCTCGACACGATCACCCAGGTGCACACCATGGAGGCGTTCGCCGCCGATATCGTCGACGACTACGGGCGCTACACCACGGCCTGCGCGGTGCTGGAGACCGCGGAACGACTGGCCGGTGAGGAGCGCGCACCCGCACCGAAGCTGCATGCGCTGACCGCGAGCGCGCTGCGGGCAATCGCCGCCAAACAACGTCCGCACGAATTGATCCTCGACGCATACCTGTTGCGCGCCATGGGTTTTGCGGGTTGGGCTCCCGCGCTGGACGAATGCGCGCGGTGCGCCACACCCGGCCCGCACCGCGCGTTCCACGTCGCCGCCGGTGGCGCTGTTTGCGTGCATTGCCGCCCGCCCGGCTCCGCCACCCCGGCCCCCGGCGTCCTCGATCTGCTGATCGCCCTGCTGAAAGGCGAATGGAAATACGTCGAGCAGGTCCCCGAGCAGGTCCGTAGACAGGCCAGCGGCTTGGTCGCGGCACATCTGCAGTGGCATCTCGAGCGTCAGCTGCGCACCCTGCCGCTGATCGAGCGGTCGCACCCGACCGATGGCCAGACCGTTTTGGCGTCCTCGACCGCAGGACAAGCTGGCTGACCTGCACACAAGTTCTCCACAACCATCAGGCAGGATAGGTGCCGTGATCCTCCGTCGAGACTCCGCCGCGCCGACCAGTTCGACCCGCGCACGGTCGGGTGCCGAACGCACCGTCCGTCCGCCGTCGCCGCACCCGTCGGGGGCGACGCCGCCGGAACTGCCGCGGGAGTTGGTGCCCAGGCATGTGGCGCTGGTGATGGACGGCAATGGACGCTGGGCGCAGGAGCGCGGGCTGCCGCGCACCGCGGGCCACGAGCGCGGCGAGGCGGTTTTGATGGACACCGTCGAGGGCTGTATCGAGATCGGCGTGAAGTGGCTGTCGGCCTACGCCTTCTCCACCGAGAACTGGCGGCGCAGCCCGGAGGAGGTGCGCTTCCTCATGGGGTTCAACCGGGATGTCATCCGCCGCCGCCGTGACGAGATGAACGAGATGGGTGTGCGGGTGCGCTGGGCGGGGCGGCGACCGCGGTTGTGGCGCAGCGTAATCAACGAACTGGAGATCGCGCAGGAGCTGACCAAGGACAACACGGTGATGACCCTCACCATGTGCGTCAACTATGGCGGTCGCGCCGAAATCGCCGATGCTGCAAGGGAAATCGCGCGGCGCGTGGCGGCGGGTGAGATCGATCCGGAGAAGGTGAACGAGGCGGTGGTCGCCAAGTACCTGGACGAGCCGGATATGCCGGACGTCGATCTGTTCCTGCGCCCCTCCGGCGAATTCCGCAGTTCGAACTTCCTCATCTGGCAGTCCGCCTACGCCGAATACGTCTACCAGGACACGCTGTTTCCCGATTTCGACAGGCGCAACCTGTGGGAGGCCTGTCTCCAGTACGCTTCGCGTGACCGTCGCTTCGGGGGGACCAAGTGAACGGCGGCACCAGATGAACGGCGGCACCGATATGGACGCAACAGTGACCCCCGAACAGGAGCTACAGGCCAGGGCGGGTGCCTGTCTGTCGCTCTACGACGTCGCCGTGCGGGTCGACGCCGATGGTTCGATCGGTTTCGAATACGAGGGCGCACTGTGCTCGCTGCGCGCGGTGACCTTGGCGCCCGGCCTGGACGTGCTGACGTTGACCTGCGTACTGGCCTGGGACCGCCCGCTCAAGCCGCAGCTGCACAAGCGGGTTGCCGAGCGCAATGGCGCGATCCAGTTCGGTTCGATCACGCTGATCAGTCGGGGCAGCCAGGCCGATGTCATCCTGCGCTACACCTTCCCGGCCGCGGGTCTGGACGATCAGGCGCTGGCCACCATGCTGCTGCTGGTGCTCTCCGGCGCGGGTAAGGCCAGGCAGGGCCTGCTGCCCTGAGCCGCGCCATGACAGATGTCATGGGAGGTTCGTGACACTCGTGCGAGGTGCCGGACCGCTGATTGCGTGACCGTTGAGTCATGACATCGGCACTGACATCCACGGCCATCTTCGCCGCGGCGGGGGGCTCGGGCAGGCACCGGGTGTCGTCCGCGATCGAACTGCGCGATCTGCACAAGAGCTTCCGGCTCCCGGGCGGCGGCGAGGTGCACGCCGTCGATGGACTCGACCTGACGGTCGCGCCGGGGGAGATCGTCGCCTTCCTCGGACCCAATGGCGCGGGTAAGACCACCACCATCGATATGCTGCTCGGCCTGGCGGCACCGGACTCCGGCAGTGTGCACGTTTTCGGCGGGACACCGGCCGAAGCCCTTGCGGCAGGAAGGATTTCGGCTGTCCTGCAGTCGGGCGGGCTACTGCCCGATCTGACCGTGGCCGAGACGGTGCAGCTGGTGGGCACACTGCACGCGCATCCGCGCTCGGTCGAGGAGGTGCTGGCTCGCGCGGGGATCACCGATATCGGTGCTCGTCTGGTCGGCAAATGTTCGGGCGGGCAGCGGCAGCGGCTGCGATTCGCGCTGGCTCTGCTGCCGAATCCGGATCTCATCGTCCTCGACGAACCGACCACCGGCATGGATGTCGAGGGGCGGCGAGAGTTCTGGAATGCCATGCGCGAGGACTCCGACCGCGGCCGGACCGTGCTGTTCGCCACCCACTACCTCGACGAGGCCGATGCCTATGCCGACCGGATCGTGCTGGTGCGCGCGGGCCGGGTGGTCGCCGATGGCAGCGCCGCCGAGATCAAGAACCTGGCCGCGGGTCGTGCGGTGAGCGCCACTTTGCCCGGCGCGGATCCGGCTCGGCTCTCGGCGATTCCCGGCGTCGACGAGGTCGAGCTGCGCGGCGACCGAATCATCCTGCACACCAAGGACTCCGATGCCGTCGCCCGCCATCTGCTGACCGAGACACCGGCGGTCGATCTCGAAATCACCTCGCACAACCTCGAATCGGCATTCCTGGCGCTCACCACGGGAGATAACTGAAATGACCACTCTTGCCCCACAAGCGGTCTCGACGCGCGTTCCGCTCGGCGGTTTCAGCCTCGGCTTCCTGCGGCTGGAATTGCGTCGCATGCTGCGCAACCGGCGCACCATGATGTTCACACTGATCATGCCGCCGCTGTTCTTCGTCATCTTCGGACTGCAATCCGATTACCGGACACAGTCTTTCGGCTCGGGCAATGTCACCGGCTACGTCATGGTGTCGATGGCGGTGTACGGCGCGATGCTGGCGACCACGAGCGGCGGCGCCATGGTTGCGATCGAACGCGCGCAGGGCTGGAGTCGCCAATTGCGGCTCACCCCACTGCGTCCAGTCGCCTATATCGCCACCAAGGTTGCCGTCGCGATGGTGCTCGGCCTGGTCTCGGTCGCCGCGGTCTTCGTCGTCGGCGGTATCTTCGGCGCGCACCTGACGGCCGCGGCCTGGGTGAGCTGCTTCCTGCTCGCCTGGATCTGCTCGCTGGTCTTTGCCGCCTTCGGCCTGTTCGTCGGCTACCTGCTGCCCTCGGAGAATGTCATGCAGCTGCTCGGTCCGGTCCTTGCGGGCCTGTCCTTCGCGGGCGGTCTGTTCATGCCGCTGCACGGCTGGTTCGAGGCGGTCTCCAAGATCTTCCCGACCAATGGCGTCGCCACCCTGGCGCGGATGCCCTTCGGCGATACCAGCACCGCATCGATCGCCCTGGCGATCCTCAATGTCATTGCCTGGGCCACGGTGTTCATCGGCGGGGCCGCCATCCTGTTCCGCCGTGATACCGCCCGCTGAGTTGTCCCGCGCATCCGGCTGCCCACCTACCAGGGTGTGCGGCCGGGCGGCATGGGGTGATGTTGTTGTTCGGGGTCGTAGGACCGAGGGAGGCCGCGCGATGCGGGGTGGCGATGCCGTGCGCGATGGCCGTGCGATATGGCATGACCGTGCGCTGACCGGATTGCTCGCTGCACGATATGGCGATGCGGACGCGGACTACTCAGCTATCAGCAGCCGTGGCGGTCGGGGATGCTGCATCATCGCGTGTGGTGGTGGTCGGGGTTGCTGCATCGTCGGGTGTGGTGGTGGTCGGGGTTGCT
>NZ_JBEXUI010000010.1:34517-229248 GCF_040614395.1 Nocardia sp. NPDC005998
CTGCATCGTCGGGCGTGGTGGTGGTCGGGGTTGCTGCATCGTCGGGTGTGGTGGTGGTCGGGGTTGCTGCATCGTCGGGCGTGGTGGTGGTCGGGGTTGCTGCATCGTCGGGCGTGGTGGTGGTCGGGGATGGCGCATCGCCGGGTGTGGTGGTGGTCGGGGACGCCGCATCATCGGGCGTGGTGGCGGGCAGGGGCGCTCCGCCAGGCGCGCGATACCGGCGGCATCGGCGAGTTCGGTAGCGTCGGTGCTCATGATCAGCCAATCCGCGTGCGACCGGTATCGGAGTTACGCGTGCGTGGGGGCGTGGCGATGGGGGTGAAGTCCGCGCTCGATGCGCTGCGGGGCGGAGCGGCGTCCGAACTGCTGGACCGGGTGGTCCGGGACGGGGGAGATGCGGTGGAGGGGAAGCCGCGCGGGTGGCTCGGCGGATTCATATCGGTGTCGTGGCTGTTTTATATGGTCGGGCCGATCATCCAGAGTTGGGTGAGCGGGGACCGGTTGACCGCGGTTCTGGCGACCGCGGCACTGCTGGCCTATGCGGCATTGATCGTCGGATCCTTCATCGTTTTCCGGCGGCCCAGTCACAGCGACGCGCTGGTGGACCGTCCGCTCGACCGGCGCATGTGGCCGACGCTCGCGGCCATGACATCGTGCACCGCGGCGCTGATCGCGCTGCTCGGCCCGGTCGCCTTGCCGACCTCGATCTTTGTCGGCGTGATCGCCGTCTTCCATATGCCGCCGCGCGAATCGGGATATGTGTCCTTCGCGGTCATGCTCGCGATGCTGCTTGTGCCGGTAGCGCTGCCGAGCCTGTCCGGTGTGCCGTTCTATGTATCGTTCGTGCCCGTCGTGGTCTGGGTGGCCAGGCAGCTCGGGGTGCGCGGTGAGCGATTGGCCGAGCTGACCCGACGCCAGCGGGCCGAGCTCGCGATCGTCGAGGAACGCAACCGCGTGGCGCGCGACGTGCACGACATCCTCGGCCATTCGCTGACCGTAATCACGGTGAAAACCGAACTCGCGCAACGCCTCATCGATGTGGATCTGACGCGGGCCAAGGCCGAGATGGCCGATGTGGAGCGGTTGGCGCGGGAGGCGCTGGCCGGGGTGCGCGACACCGTCGGTGGTCTGCGCGAGGTATCGCTGCGCGGTGAATTGGCCAATGCGCGAACGGCATTGACGGCCGCCGGTATCGATGCGGCACTTCCGGATGTCGCGCAACTGCCCGATATCCGCGATAGTGAATTGTTCGGCTGGGTACTGCGCGAGGCGGTGACAAATGTGATCCGGCACAGCGCTGCCCGGCACTGCACGGTCATCGTGACCGGTACCAGCATCGACGTGGTCGACGACGGTCGCGGGATCGGCAAACCCGAGTCCGGATCGGGACTGTCCGGCCTGCGCGAACGGGTGCGGGCCGCCGGGGGAACATTGATGCTGTCCTCGCCTGAAGGAGGTGGAGTTCGTGTGCGTGCCACGGTGCCCGCTGTCGAGTGATCCGGAAATCGGCCGGGGTCGCGCATGATCCGACTGCTGCTCGCCGACGACCAGGCGCTGGTCCGCGGCGCCCTCGCCGCGCTGCTCGGCCTCGAAACCGATCTGGAGGTGGTCGCCGAGGTCGGTCGCGGTGACGAGGTCCTCGCCGCCGTGGCCCGCACGACACCCGATGTGGCGCTGCTGGATGTGGAAATGCCGGGCCTGGACGGTATCGCGGTCGCGGCGCAACTGCATGCCGCCCATCCGGAGCTGCGCATTCTGATGGTCACGACCTTCGGCCGTCCCGGCTATCTGCGGCGTGCAATCGACGCTGGCGCAAGCGGATTCGTCGTCAAGGACACTCCGGCCCGCGAACTCGCGGATGCGGTGCGCCGAGTCCAGATGGGCTTGCGTGTGGTCGATCCTGCACTCGCCACCGAAACCTTGACCGTCGGCACCTCGCCACTGACCGCCCGCGAACGCGAAGTCCTCGCCGCCGCGGTCGATGGTGCGACCGCGGGCGCGATCGCCAAACAGCTGCACCTCTCGGAAGGCACTGTCCGCAACCACCTGTCGTCCGCCATCGGCAAAACCGGAACCACCACCCGCGCCGAAGCCGTACGTACCGCCGAACGCCTCGGCTGGCTCTGAGCCGTCGCCCGCGCAGTCCGGGCAGCAGCCGATTGCGCTACCGCATAACCAGCGCCTACCTCGCCAAGTCACTAATTGTGCGAGGTAGCGACTGCGACTGGATATGCGGCGCCTCATCCGAGTAGGTCGCCTCGAGCTCGGGCACGTCATTCGGCACGAAACGCTCGAAAAGGCCCGGTACCGGTTGCCGCGCACAAAATCGGGCGGGTCAGCGGCGGCTGGATGCGACTCCTGCCGCGTCCGGTCTCGTTAGGGCTGATGCGCCATCCGAGGCCTGTGTCGAACGGCCAGAGCGCACGTCGGACTACGTGTCGACCGAGTGGGCAGTGGGCTGGCCGAACGGCAGCAGGGTCTGCACGCCACGAGCCAGGGTTTCCGGATCCACGTCGCCGATGATCAAGTGTTGCAACATGAATCCCGGTACTAGGCCCACGGTCGCCGTCGCTACTGCGCGGATGTCGGTGTCCGGGGGTAACCAGCCGACCTCCACCATGCGCTCGACGTACTCGTGCCACCGGTCCCGCATGGCACGCACGCCATCCTTGACGTATTCGGCCGCCTTCGGGTCGATAAGGGCCAGCGCCCACGCCTGCGGCGCGAGCCGGACCGGACCGTCCGGACCACTCCGCTCGACCACATGTTCGGCGATGACCTGTATGAGTTGAGCCGGGGTCGGTAGCGGATCGGACCGGAGTGCGTTGGTCATCGCGGTCCGCACCTCGACGGTGGCCTCGGTGGCCAGCGCCGCGATGATGTCGTCCTTGCTCTTGAAATAGCGGTAGACCGCCCCGGCCGAGAGCCCTGATTCGCTGAAGATGTCCTGCATCGAGGTCTCGTGGAAGCCTTTGCGGGCGAAGCAGAGCTGGGCGGCGTCGAGGATCTGCTGTCTGCGGCGTTCCAGGTGTTCTTCGCTGACTCGGGGCATATCCTAAAAATAAAACGAATGCTCGTTCTTGACAAGTCCAACGGGGCGTGCGACGGTATCCACATCGAAAGAGAACGATCATTCGATTTTCGGGAGAACGTCATGAATACCACCCAGCGGGCGCTCGCCGTGGGCGTCGGCGCGGCCCTGCTCCAGGCCTTGATGCTGATCGCCTTCGGCTGGCCGGCGGCCCATATCGCGCCGCGCGATCTGCCCATCGCCGTCAGCGGCCCGCAGTCCGCGATGGTCGCCGACAAACTGGCCCAGCACGATCCCGACGCCTTCGATATCACCAATCCGGCCGATGAAGCGGCGGCTCGCGACGCCATCGAGAACCGCGACGTCTACGGTGCCATCATCACCGGCGGCGGCGCGCCGCGCGTCCTGGTTGCCTCCGGTGCGAGTCCCGTTGTGGCGCAACAACTCACCGCGATCGCCCAGCAGCTGTCCGGTGCCCCGGCCGCGGCGGTGGAGGATGTGGTCGCCGCCGATCCCGATGATCCGCGCGGTGCCGCCTTCGGGGCGATGGTATTGCCGCTGGTCATGTCCGGTATCGCGGCCGGTGTGCTGCTCAGCCTGTTGATCCCGACGGTCGGTGGTAAGGCGATCGGCCTGTTCACCTTCGGTATCGCGGGTGGACTGCTGAGCATCGTGATCATCCAGACCTGGATGTCGGTGGTGCCGGGTCCCTACCCGACACTGGCCGCGGTCGCCGGTCTGGTGTCGTTCGCGGTCTCCGGCGCGGTCGTCGGGCTCGCCACCGCGGTCGGCCGCGCGGGCATCGGCATCGCCGCGCTGACCATGCTCCTGGTCGGCAACCCGTTATCGGCCGCGACCTCGGCCCCGGAACTGCTCCCGCAGCCGTGGGGCGCCGTCGGTCAGCTGCTGCCTCCCGGCGCCGCTGCCTCGCTGCTGCGCTCGGTCGCCTTCTTCGACGGTGCCGCCGCCACCAAACCCCTTGTGGTTCTGATCATCTGGGCCGTCGCCGCGATCGCCCTGCTCGGCGTCGGCGCACTGCGTGGCCGCCGTCAATCGGCCGATCCAGCGCCGGTGCCGTCCGGCGAAACGGTCGCCGTCTGACCGAACCTCGCCTCGAAATCGACCGCAGGCCACCGCTACCGGGTGATCCGGTAGCGGTGGCCTGCGGTGTGCTCAGCTGATGGTGAAGGCGAGTGAAGTAGTCGTAGAAGGCGTTCAGTCCGCCATGGTCGATCGGCCGTTCTCGGCCCCCGGTTGTCCTTGGCCGACAGTGCTTTCCGTGGCGGCCGTCGTGGTTGGTACCACTTTGATGTCCCCGTCACGAGCGCGGCGGAGCTGCCGATGAGAACGGCGGCCCATATGAGCGGCATTACATCTCGGCGTGGTTCGCCTTCGCGCATTCGCAGCAGGTGCCGAAGATCTCCATGGTGTGGCTGACCTCGGTGAACCCATATTCGTCCGCAATGGTTTCGGCCCAGGCCTCCACGGTCGGGCCCTCCACCTCCACGGTGCGTCCGCAGTGTCGGCACACCAGATGGTGATGGTGTCCGGTGGAGCACTGTCGATAGACGGACTCTCCGGTATCGGTGCGCAGCACATCGACGAGTCCGGCATCGGCCAGCGACTGCAGGGTGCGATAGACCGTGGTCAATCCGATGCCCTCGCCGCGGCGGCGCAATTCGTCGTGCAACTCCTGCGCGGAGCGGAACTCCTCGATATCGCGCAATAGTGCGGCGATCGCGCTGCGCTGTCGGGTACTGCGGACGCCGACCGGCTTATCCGGCAAGACCGTTTTATCTGGCACGTTCACCCTTCCTCGGCATGCGCCACGGCGTCGACAACTATATGCGCCAAGTGGTCGTCGACGAGTTCGTACAGCACCTCGCGGCCGGAGCGTTCTCCGTGCACGACGCCCGCGGACTTCAGAATCCGCAAATGCTGGCTGACCAGCGGTTGGGTGACGCCGAGGACATCGACCAGCTCGTGCACGCAGCGCGGCGATTCGCGCAGCTGCAGCACAATGGCGATGCGCACCGGGGCGGCAAGGGCGCGTAACAGCTCGCCCGCATCCTCCAGGACGGTCCGCGAGGGCACCGGCGCCGGTGCGGGTGACCGGTACGGGTTGTGCGGATGGGCGGTAGCGGTCTCGGCGGTCATCGAACCAACTCCTTATTGGAAAGCGATCCCATTTTGATATGCATAGTTGCGCATGTCAAACGCGCGCGCTCTGGTCCGCGTGACCAATTCGAGGGGGTGCGTCGAGTGTCGACGACTCCTAATGCCTGTGGCGGTGCAAGATCGCTTGGTTCCGGCCGATACGCTGTAGGCAATCAAGTCCTACAACACATCAAATTCGATACGGCATACAAAAGAGGCATCGGGCACGCCCGGTCCAGCCGATCCGAATCCGACTCGTAGTGGATGGAGAATTCTCGAGTGGCACCCAAGTCGAAGGTGGACACCGTTGCCAACCTCGCCAAGCGCCGGGGTCTGGTGTACCCGTGTGGTGAGATCTACGGAGGCACCAAATCGGCGTGGGACTACGGTCCGCTGGGTGTCGAATTCAAGGAGAACATCAAGAAGCAGTGGTGGCGTTCGATGGTCACCAGCCGCGAGGATGTCGTCGGCCTCGACTCGTCGGTGATCCTGCCGCGTCAGGTGTGGGTCGCCTCGGGCCACGTCGGCGTATTCAACGATCCGCTGGTCGAATGCCTGAACTGTCACCATCGGCACCGGCAGGACCACCTGCAGGAGGCCTACGCGCTCAAGCACAAGATCGACGATCCGGACTCCGTCTCGATGGAGCTGGTGGCGTGCCCCGACTGCGGCACCGTCGGCCGCTGGACCGAGCCCCGCGATTTCAACATGATGCTCAAGACCTACCTCGGCCCGATCGAATCCGAAGAAGGTCTGCACTACCTGCGCCCGGAGACCGCGCAGGGCATCTTCATCAACTTCGCCAATGTGATGACCACCGCGCGCAAGAAGCCGCCGTTCGGTATCGCGCAGATCGGCAAGAGCTTCCGCAACGAGATCACCCCGGGCAACTTCATCTTCCGCACCCGCGAATTCGAGCAGATGGAGATGGAGTACTTCGTCAAGCCGGGCGAGGACGCGGAATGGCACAAGTACTGGATCGACACCCGCTTCTCCTGGTACACCGACCTCGGCATCGATCCGGAGAACCTGCGGCTGTTCGAGCACCCGAAGGACAAGCTGTCGCACTACTCGGCGGGCACCACCGATATCGAGTACCGCTTCGGCTTCCAGGGCAATGAGTGGGGTGAGCTGGAGGGTATCGCCAACCGCACCGACTTCGACCTGAAGACGCATTCGGAGCACTCCGGCACCGATCTGAGCTACTTCGACCAGACCACCAATGAGCGCTACACCCCGTATGTCATCGAACCCGCGGCCGGTCTGACCCGCTCGCTGATGGCATTCCTGGTCGACGCCTACACCGTCGATGAGGCGCCCAATGCCAAGGGTGTGATGGAGGAGCGGATCAGCCTGCGTCTGGATCGTAGGCTCGCGCCGGTGAAGGCGGCCGTGTTGCCGCTGTCGCGCAATGCGGATCTGACGCCGAAGGCGAAGGACCTCGCCGCGCAGCTGCGCAAGAACTGGAATGTCGAATTCGACGATGCGGGCGCCATCGGCCGCCGCTACCGGCGCCAGGACGAGATCGGCACGCCGTTCTGCATCACCGTCGACTTCGACACCCTCGAGGATCAGGCGGTCACCGTCCGCGAGCGCGATTCCATGGCGCAGGAGCGGATCGCGCTGGACAAGGTGGAGGGCTACCTGGCGCAACATCTGATCGGCGCCTGAGTGGGGTAACGACCAACGCCCGGTCGCGCTGCGCACGGCTGACCATCCGAGGGCACCGCGCGCACCCCGTGGAGCGCCCGCTCCGCCATGGCGGACAGCGCGGCCGGGTCGAACACCGTTGGGTGACAGGGTAAGCGCGGATCAGTGCCGCCAGGTCCGCGCCGAGAACGCCGCGATGCTGCGGCGTTCCGGCGCGATGGTTGCTATCTCGAGGAAATCCGCCGGGTGCGGCCGGGCGTCTGCGGTGATCGGCCCGCTGATCGCGGATTACCTTGCGCTGCAGCCGAATTCAGCGACTATCCGGTTTCCGTTGACTCGACTGGACGATCATCCCGATCGCGGTCGGGATCAGCAGTGCGCACCCCCACGGCACCGCCACCCAGAACGGCCAGAAGTATCCCGCGCCGGTCGCCACCCAGATCGTGAGGCACAGCGCGTTCACCGCGGCCCACGGAATCCACATGATGATGACCCACTGTGGCACCCGCTGGGCCACCGTCGCCGGTTTTCGTGACACGGGCAGATCTGACAGCAGCGGACGCAGCTCGCCGTAGGTCTTCGCGGCGTAGACCTGTTTCAGTCGATCGTCGTATTCGTGCAGCGACAACCGGCCGTCGTTCATCGCCACCCGCAATTGTTCGGCGATCTTGTCGCGGTCTGCGTCCGATGCCCGCAGCCTTTCCTCACCCACGGGTGCCAGCTTAGGGCCTGATGTCCTCAGTGGCAGTGTGATTCGGGGCTGTCGTAGCGATCGTGGTGCAGCGCCTCGCCGACATGCTTCTGCCTGCCCAGCGGGGTGAGGTCCAGGAAATTGTGGGTGCCGATGTGGATGTCGCCGCCCCGGCCATAGGACGAATAGGTGTGGAACACCGAACCGTCGTCATCACGCCAGAACACACTGGTGCCGGGCAGCTCGCCGTGGCTGAAGTAGCCCTGGCCCGCCGCCTCGAGTTCGGCCTTGGTGCGGTAGTTGTATTCCACAGGTGCGATGGATTCGTCCTGGGTGACGTGGAAGTCGTAATTGAAGTCGCTGCCGAACGAGGAGTACATCGGGAACGTCCACCCCATGCGCTTCCGGTACCCGTTCAGCCTCTCCCAGGGTCCGCGGGAGATCACCGCGAAACTGGTGTCCTGGGCGTGTAGGTGGGCCAGATGCCCCACGTTGTCGAGGAACAAGGCGCAGCTCGGACAGCCCGTGTCCAGATCCCACAGCCACATCATGTGGTAGACGATCAACTGGCGGCGCTTTTCGAACAGGTCGGACAGCTCGACCTCGCCCGTCGGACCCTCGAATACGTACTTCTTATCGATGGCAACCATCGGCAGCCCGCGGCGCTTTTCGGCCAGCGCGTCCATGCGATGGGTGAGTTCCTTCTCTTCGGCCAGCAGGCTCTTGCGAGCGGTCAACCATTCCGCGCGGGATACAACGGCCGGACGATTCATGATCATCTCCTAGTTTCGGCAAGACCGGTCAACGTAGGTAGACCCGGCGGCCGCGCGGAAATCATCGGTCCGGTGCGAACGGCGTGGAATTATTTCGCGGTGTTGCTCCGTTGACGCTCGATGTGCCGTATGTCACCTACTAGGCGGGAGTCGGATATGGCAAGAGGTGTGAAGTTCGATCGCTATGGCGGAATCGAAGAACTCCAGGTAGTCGAGGTGCCGACGCCGACGGCGGGCCCGGGACGGGTGGCTGTCGAGGTCGTCGCGGCGGGGATCAATCCGGGGGAGGCTTTGATCCGGACGGGTGCGCTGCACGACCGCTGGCCCGCGACCTTTCCGTCCGGCGAGGGCACCGATTTCGCGGGTCGCGTCGTCGATATCGGATCCGGTGTCGGCGGGGTCGCGATCGGCGACGAGGTGCTCGGTTTCACCGACGATCGGGCCAGTCATGCCACCCATGTGGTGGTGCCCGCGGTACAGGTCACACCCAAGCCGGCGGGGCTGGACTGGGATGTCGCGGGCTCGCTCTATGTCGCTGGCACAACGGCTTTCGCCGCGGTGCGGGCGGTGGCCGCGGGACCGGGCGATACGGTCGTGGTCTCCGGGGCCGCGGGCGGTGTCGGCTCGATCGCGGTGCAGCTGCTGCGGGCAAGGGGCGCAACGGTTCTCGGCATCGCGAGCGAGGCCAATCACGGCTGGTTGCGCAAGGTCGGGGTGGTCCCCGTGGCCTATGGCGCCGGGCTGATCGATCGGATCCGAGCGGCCGCCCCCGATGGCGTCGACGCGTTCATCGATACCTTCGGAGCCGATTATGTGGAGCTCGCAATCGAACTCGGCGTGCCGGTCGAACGCATCGACACCATCATCAACTTTGCGGCCGCCGAGAAGTACGGGGTGAAAACCGAGGGCAATGCCGCGGCGGGCACCATCGATGTGCTGGCCGAACTCGCCGGGTTGGCCGCCGCGGGCGCGATCGAGGTGCCCATTGCCGCGGTCTACCCGCTCGACAAGGTCCAAGAGGCCTATCGCGAGCTGGAGCAACGTCACACCCACGGCAAGATCGTGTTGCATCCCTGACGTCAGAGCGGTACGTCCCAGAAGTCGTACTCGTGGTGCATCCCCTGTAGGAAGAGCCGCTCCGCGCGGTCCGGATCACCGCCCGCGTCGTCGAGCATTTGCCCGCAGCGGCGGGTCAGGGCGGTGAATCCGGGATCGGCGTAGGTGTCGACCCAGCGCCGGTACCGGGGCTCCGACGGCGGGTTCTCGGCGAGAATGGCGCCGAGTGTCGAGTACCCCCACATACAGGGGTACAGCGCGGCGAGTCCGTCGGCGTAGGACGCGGCCGACTCCAGCAGGAACGCGGTGTACGCTGCGCACGGCGCACCCTTCGTTGCGCCGTCGAGGTCAGCGCCGAACTCGGCGGCCAGCTCGCGGTGCAGCGACAGTTCCTCGTGGTAGGTGGCGTGTGCGAGGTCCACCAGATCACCGAGGTGTGCCGCGGGCGCCTGCCAGGCCAGCCGGGCGAACACCCGGACATAGTCCAGCAGGAACAGATAGTCCTGTTCGAGCCAGGATCGGAACACCGGCTCCGGCAGCTCGCCGGTGGCGATGCCGACTACCGTCGGGTGCTTCAGCTGGCTTTCCACCAGCGGAAATCCGAGCTCGTGCAGATGTGCCGTAAGACTGATGTGTGCCGCGGGACTCATGTGGGCAGTCTCTCTCAGTCGGAGCGAGTTCTGGTTTGCGCCCCGGTCTGCTGTTGCCGCACGCTGTGCGATGTGTCGTGGGATGAGGAGGATTTGGTGCGGGTGTTGGGTGCCTCGGAACAACGTTTCGTGCGCGCGGGGACCTACACGGGACGGTCCGTCACGGTCGTCGGTGATCTCGATACGACCGTGTTGGGAGCCGCCTTCACCGCGCTACAGCGTGCCTACCCGGTGGTGACCTGCCGGATCGCGGAGGACAGCACGGGCCGGGGGTATCTGCTGCGGCCGGGTGAACAGCCGGTGGTCGGCATGACGGCAAGTCAGGGGGATCCGGATGTGGTCCGGATTCCGGATTCGATCGATCCGGCCGGACAGCTCGCATACCTGGATGTCGTGCTCTCTGCGCGGGGCCGGTCGCGCGTCACGCTGTTCGTCCACCACAGCATCGCCGACGCTGGCCACTGCGTCGAATTGCTCTCCCGACTATGGGACCTCTACACCGATCACCTCGAATTCGGTACGACAACGGTGGTACCGCACGACTACCCGCAATCACTGGAATGGCATGTGGCCGCGCGCGGCATCGCCCGCGGTTCGGTCTCCGGATTCGAGGATGTGACCCGTCCGCTGGAGGTTGCGGTCGTCCCGCCCGCACCCGCGATCGCCGCGCCACCATCGATGGTCCGGCCCCGGCGCATCATGCTGGACGAGCAGGCGACCGCGCGCATCATCGGCCTCGGGCGGGTGCCGGGTGTGACGGTCAACGGCTTGGTCACCGCCGCCCTGTTGCGTGCCTTCGCCTCGGAAAAGTCCGGGGTCACCGGGGATCCGGTTCCGCTCGGCTGCCTGTATCCGGTCGACCTGCGCACCCGCCTCGAGCCGCCCGTCCCGCGCGCCGAGGGCACCAATATGGCGGGCCTGGCGTCCTTCGCCGCCCAGGTCGACCGCTCCGCGGACATCCTCGAACTGGCCGAGCGCATTTCGCATCGGCTACAACGCGACCTGGCCGAGGGCGTCGTCCAGCAGTCGGTCCTGCACTTCCCGAATTACTACGGCCCCACCAGGATCCACTCCCTGGCCGGGCACGTCGCGGTCACCAATACCGGTGCCGTCCCCGCCTTCCGGATCCCGGCGACCATCACACTGACCGATTACGAAATCGTCTACGTCTCGGCGCATCCGCGTCCGTCCGCGGGTGCTGCCGCAGCGGTCACCTTCCTCGTATACACCTTCGAAGGCCGACTCACCGTCGGCGTACTCGGCGGCGGTGATGGCGACCGGCTCGTGACCGCGGTACGCGACGAGTTGACCGCTCTCGCGGAGGAAGCCGTCAACTCCTGAGGGCGCGGCGGCTTTCGCCGCGCTATTGGAAGGTGGCGTGCGTCGGTCGCATCACCATCACGACTCGGCGCTGGTGGTCGGCGACGGGGCGCTCATAGGGCAGGTCGTAGCGGCGGGCGAGCACATCGAAGAATTCGCCGTTCGGATCGGGCTCGATGGCCTCGATGACGCCGCGGACCTCGAGGTAGCGATAGGGCTTGTCCGGGTCGTTGATGCTCACCGCGACGTCGGGATTCTGCTTGGTATTGACGGCCTTACGCCGATCGATTGTGGTGGTGAAGCGCAGCCGCCCGCCGTCCCAGACCTGCCACACCGGAGTCACCTGCGGGGTGCCGTCGGGGTTGAGCGTGGCGAGGTGGGCGAACAGCGGTCGCGATAGTAGATCGGCGTGGCTCTCGGGGATCACGGGATTGTCCATGCCTTTAATAGTATCAAAGCTTTGATAGATGTCCTATCATTGACACTCATGGAAATGCCAGCGCACGAGCGGCTCGGTCTGGACGTCAAGCGTGCCGAGCAGGAGCTGATGGCCGTCAAACATGAGGCGGTCAAACCGCTTACGGTCCCGCAGTACGCAGCACTCTACGCATTGTCGGACAATCCGGGCATCTCTGCGGCCGCGTTGGCGCGCGCGTGTCTGGTTACGCCGCAGGCGATGACGGTCGTGCTCAAGAATCTGCAAGAGCGCGGACTGGTTGAGCGGACGCCGCACCCCTGGCACCGCGGTGTGCTGGAGACCAGGCTGACCCCGGCGGGTCGCAAGGCCTTCGCCAAGGCGGATGCGAAGGCCGCGGCCATCGAACGCCGGGTGGCGGATGCGTTCACCGCCAAGGAGCGCGAACAGTTGCGGAAGTTGTTGACCCGCTTCACCGAGGCACTGCAGCAGTGATGCCGGTCGGCGTGGGAATGCGGGCGCCGAATCGGTAGGTTCGTAGGAAATGCTGCTGGCGCGGCTGGTGATCGATGAAAGCGGGTGTTCGGACGGTGCGGACCAACGGAGACCGGGAACACGGGGGTGGGCTGGCAGCCGCCTCGATCGGGGCAGCTGCGCTGGGAGTCGGCGAGTTGATCGCCGCGACCCGCGGCGATTCGCTGATCGATGCCATCGGCCGGGTGATGACCGATATCGCGCCGGTGCCGGTGGTCGAGACGACGGTCGCGCTGTCCGGCAAGCACGATAAGGTCGCGACGCGGATCGGCGTCGGGGTCGGTGCTATTGCCGCGACGGTCGGGCTCGGGGCGCTGTCCGATCGCGCGCGCACGCCCGCGGTCGCCGCCTTCGGTGCCACCGCGGCCGCACTGGGTTTGCGCCGACCGACCCGATCGCCCGCCACGGTCGCGGGTGCGGCGGCCGCTGCCGGTGTGCTCGGTATCGGGCTGCGCAGGCGGCCCCGTGGGCTGTTCGGCACGCTGGTGTGGGCAGGGGCCGGTGCCGGACTATTGGTGGCGGCGCGGGTGCTGAATCGCGACTACGACCGCAGGCAGCACGAAGCGATCGATCGCGTCGGCCCGATGGGCGGCATCTCGGTGGTGCCGCAGGACGGGTTGGAGGATGAGCCCGGACTGTCATCGCTGATCACCGCCAACCGGAGTTTCTATGTCGCCGACGTCAATCTGAGTCCGCCGCGCATCGATCCGGCCCGCTGGCGGCTGTCGGTCACCGGAAGGGTCGCCCATCCGCTACGGCTGTCCCTGACCGAATTGGCCACGGATGCGGTGGAATTCGACGCCGTCATGGTGTGCGTGCACAACCGTCCCGGCGAACGTCGCGCGGGCAATGGTCGCTGGTACGGGGTGCCACTGGCCAAGGTGCTCGAACACGCGGTCCCGGAAACCGGGGCGACCCGACTGGTCACCAGAGCCGTCGACGGTTACACCATCTCGCTACCGGTCGAACCGCTGCGCTCCGGCGAGTGGCCCGGATATGTGGTGATCGGCGTGAACGGTGCGCCGCTCGCCCCCGAGCACGGGTTCCCGGCTCGCATCTTCGTGCCCGGTCTCTACGGTCAGTACACCGGCGCGAAATGGCTTGCGGAACTCGAACTCACCGATGACAGTCACATCGACTACTGGTGGAAGCGCGGCTGGCCATCGGAGCCGATGTGGGTGACGCCACAGGCGCGCATCGACGTGACCGCACCCGGCCGCGCGGGGGCGGGCACCACCAGCATCGCCGGTGTCGCCTGGGCGCCACCGCACGGCGTCGACGGTGTGGAACTGCGCATCGATGAGGGCGATTGGCGCCGGGTCGATCTCGGCACCGAAACCGCCCCCGCTGCCTGGCGCCGCTGGCGGACCACGCTCGACCTGTCCGCAGGCGAACACACCCTGCAGGCCCGCGCCATCAGCCGCTCGGGCGAGGTGCAAGACGGCACTGCACGCTCACCCTTCCCCTCCGGCCCCTCCGGCTTCCACACCGTCACCATCAAGATCTGACCGGGCGAGGCCGCTCCGCTCGCGTTGCCGCGGCGCCGTGCCACATCGCGCGCCGTGTTGACCGGCGTCTTGTCGAATCGCGCGCGACGTTGGGCCGCCGCACCGTATTGAGCCGAGACCTCGTTGGGCCGCTGTATGCGTTTGCCGCGGGGTGTTGGGCTGCCGGGCCGTCTTGTGCTGCGGAGTCGAATTGGGCTGCCGGGCCATGTTGGGCTGCCGCCACGCGTTGCGCCGCTCCGCGTTGGGGCGCGCCCACTCGTTGGACCGCCGCGGGGTGTTGGGCTGCCGGGTCGTGTCGGGCTGTGCCCTGATGTTGGCTTGCCGCGTCTTGTGGGCTGCCGCGCACAGTGTTGGATCGCCGCACTTCGTTGGATCGCGGACCCGCGCCGTATCGGACGCGGGGTGAACACTCCCGCACCCGTGTCGAGATCTGTGTGGGCGTCCGAAAGGTGCGGGAGTGCGGGGTGGTTATGCGGTGTGGATGGGTTCCTGGAGTTCGGTGACCCAGCCGCTCGGGTCCTCGGTGAACTCGAGGGTTACCTCGCGGCCGGGTCCGGCGGAGCGGTATCCGTTGGCGTCGATCCATTTGCCGAGGGACTGCCATGGTTCCAGGACCTCGTCCATGCTGCCCCGGTGCACCACTGTCGCCGCCTGCGGCACCGCGGGCAGGTCGACGATCGTGAATTCGTAGGCGGCGGCGGGGTCGGCATTGACCGGCATGGCGGCGTGCACGTGTACCGAACCGTCCGGCTGCTCCTCGTAGTAGGCGATCCCCGGACCGACGATATCGATGCTCGCCTGCGTCAACCGGGCGCACAGTTGCTCGAACAATGGCCCGACCACCGGCCCGATCGTCTGCGGCTCGAAATCGCTGGCGACACCGGTCAATTCGGCGACCCGGACGGCCGGAATGGACTTGATGACCACATCATTGGCGGGCATGGCGCCCTCCTTCTCGATAATGCGGAGCCGCGTCTCGACCTGGACGAGCCGGGCGCGGTCGCCGGTGATCCGCTGCTCCAGCTCCGCGCGGCGCAGCGCGAGCATGCCGCGCAGTTCCGCGGTGTCGACCTTGTCGTCGAGGATCCGGCCCACCTGTTCCAGGGTGAAGCCCAGATCCTTCAGCGCGACAATGCGATTGAGCCGAGCGAGCTGGCCGCCCGCGTAATAGCGATAGCCGGTAGCGGCGTCCACCCGATCGGGCCGCAGTAGCCCGATCGCGTCGTAGTGACGCAGCATCCGCACCGATACCCGTCCGTGTCTGGCGAAGTCTCCGATACTGAACATGACGGCTCCTGGTCTATGGCCTCACACGATGTCAGGGTCAAGCCTCAGAACCGACCACCCCGGCTGATCCGGCGGGATCCGCTGGAGCCGCCGTACGACCCCGGGGTATAGCCGCCGCCGGGCCGTTGCCGGGCGGCAGTGCCCGCGCCCCGCAGCAGTCCCTCGATCAGAATTCCGCCGAGTACCGCGCCTGCCTGCGCGGTCCCCGATGGCGGCTGGCGGCTCTCCCAGGCCCGCACGCTGGACTGCGCTTCCCGCAGTGCGCGACCGCCCAGATCCGCAGCGGCCTGCGCGCTGGCCAGGGCCCGGGTCGGATCAGTTGCGGAAAGCTGCTGTGCCGCATCGAGATTGCGCTGCGCCTCGGACAATCGGGTGCGTGCCTGCGCATCGATGCCGCCGCGTCGGGTGGTGATGTAGTCCGATGCCGCGCCGATCCGGGCGCTGGCATCGGCGAGCGCCCGGTCGAGTCTGCGCCGCAGCTCCTCGGCGGCGAGTTTGCGGTCGGTGGCCGCCGCATTGGCGAGGTCGAGTGCGGTGTCGGCGGTGACCGCGGTGTGGAAGGCGTCGAGCGGATCACTGGTGGCGGTGGCCGTGGCGCTGGTCAGGGCCTTCTCCGCCGCAGTGATGGCGGCTTGCAGCTCGGCTCCGCCGTAGCCCGTGAGCGCTTTCGCGCTGACGATATCCGCGCGCAGTTCCGCCAGTGCGGCGGGCAGCCCGTCGGTCGCCTGCTGGATATTCGTCGCCGCATTGTCGACGGCGTCCAACAACGTACGCGCCTGCCCGATCGCGCCTTCCGCGGACCGGATCGCCGCGACCGCACCGCCCTGCTTGCCGACCGGTTGACCAACGGCATCGCGGCCCGCATCGATGTTCTGTTCGGCGAAGGTGATTCGCTCCCGCGCCATGGTCACGTTATCCCGCACGGGTGCGAGCACACTGGCCGGATACGCGGTGGTGAGCCGGGCGAGTTCGGTCTCGGAATTCGGCACGCGACCGGTCAGCTCGACCAGATCTTGTGTCAGCCCATCCAATCGAGTGGCGGCATTGATGAGCAGATTCCGCATTGCATCGAATTCGGCCACCTGGCCGTCGAGTTCTCGATCGGCCCGCCCGACCGTACCGATCAGCTCGACCAGCATGGTGCGCTGCTGATCCGGCGTCTCGGGAATATCGTCATCCAGCTGCTGCCGGATCGAGAATGCCCTGGCGGCAGCGGCTTTCGCATTCGCCAAGGCGGTGCCGAACGGGGTGACCGCGGTCGTGCCGAACTCGCCGGTCGCCAGATCCAACTCCTCGGCACTGATCCGCACCGCATTGTCGATCTCCACCAGCACCTCCTTCGACCTGGCCTGCAGCGCCTCCAGCGATAAGGCCGCCAGGGCGGTGGAATTGTCCGGGTCCAGCTGCCGTGCCGCCGCCAATTCGGCACGTCTGCGGTCGCCGCGCCGCTTGCGCGAATACAGCACCAGCCCACCGACGACGAGCGCGATCACCCCGGCGACGATCAGCAGCGTCCATCGGCTGATGCCGCCGCCGCGCATCGCCGAATCCAACCCATCCGCCATCGCGACCCCGGCGTCCGCCCATCGGCCGTCGCGCAGTGCGGGCTCCACATCGCGCGTCAGCACCGCGTCCAGCTCGGAATCGCTGACACCGCTCGGCAATTCGCCATGGAACGAATACGCCCGATCCTGCGTCGCGACTGCCAGCAACACATCGCGTCCGCCGAATCCGGACAGCGTCGCCGTGCGATCGGCCCACTCCGGCGGCTGCATCCCATTGAAATCGCGCACATAGACAACCCAGAGCCGCAGCTGATGATCGGCGTAGAGGTTATCGACCGCCGCCGACACCCGATCGAGCTGTCCCTGATCGAGTACCTGGGCCGAGTCGACCACATACGGTCCCATCCGCAGCGGCGGATCCGCGCTGACCGGGCCCGCGACCAGCGCGACACACAGGAACCACACGCTTATTACCACCGAGGCGGCCCGGCGGATCGGACGAATCGGCGCTAACAGCGGCATGGGATGAATCTAGCTGGCTAGCATCGATCCGTGATCACGATCGACCTGCCGTACACCGGTCACGTGTCCCCTGGATCGAATCCGCAACAGCGGGACGTCCCCGGTGCCCGCATCATCAAAATGTCCGTCGGCGGGATGGACAACAACTGTTATCTAGTGCAGTGCGGCGCCACCGGGGCCGCACTGCTCATCGACGCCGCCAATGAACCCGACCGCATTATCGAACTCATCAACCAGGAAACGCCGGACCGCGTCGCCCTGGTCGTCACCACCCACCAGCATCCGGACCACTGGTGGGCCCTGGAAAAGGTCACGGCGGCCATCGGTGCACCGACCGCCGCGCATCCGCTCGACGCCGATCCCCTCCCGGTGCGCCCCGACCGACTGCTCGCCGACGGCGATCTGATCGAGATCGGCGAGCTGGCCTTCGAGGTCATCCACTTACGCGGACACACTCCCGGCTCGGTCGCCCTCGCGCTTGTCGACGGCCCGGGCGTGCATCTGTTCACCGGTGACTCCCTGTTCCCCGGCGGAGTCGGCCGCACTACGAATCCGGAGGATTTCACCTCGCTCTACACCGATGTCACGACGAAGATCTTCGACCGCTATCCCGACGGCGCCATCGTGTATCCCGGTCACGGTGACGACACCACGCTCGGCACCGAACGTCCGCACCTCGACGAGTGGCGGGAGCGCGGCTGGTAGGCCGAGGACGGCTCACACCGCCAGGTCGCCGCGCGGATGCAGGCTCTCGAACATCCGCTCGCTGCCCTGTGCGCCGTACCCGTCGGCGACCTGGCGATCGACGAGATTTCTGATTGCGCCGATGACGTCCAGGTCGACGCCCGCATCGCGGCTGGCCGAGACGATGGCGTCCAGGGCGGCCTTGGTGAAATCCAAGGGCTGGAACGGTTTCGAGTAGTCGCCGGAGTCGATGGTGGCTCCGGCCCTCGGCAACGATCCAGTCATCGCGGCCAGCCAACCCGATGCCCGGTGACCGAAGTCCTCGGCCGAAATGCCGATCGAACGAACCATGGCGGCGCCGTGGTAGAAGCCCGCGAACATGGTGTACATCGCGGCGAGCAGGGCGAAGTCGACGAGTGCGGCCTGTCCCGCGTCCGCACCGAAATACTCGGCGCTGCCCAGTGATTCGAGGGTGGCGCGGTGGGTGTCGAAGACCGATTGTGCGCCGCTGTAGAGCAGCGACGAGCCGGGCAGCCCGATCATCGGCGGGGTGGCCATAATGCCGCCATCGAGGAAGTCGATGCCGTGACTCGCGGCCCATTCGGCCAGTTCGCGCGAGCCGCGTGGCTCGGTGCTGGTCAGATTCAGCAGCGCGCGGTCGGCCAGGATGTCGGCAACCGGGTCCAGCACCTCGTGTACGGATCGGTGGTCGAACAGGCAGACCACCACGAGATCGCTCGCGGCCACCGCTTCGGCAACGGTCTGCGCCGACTTCGCCCCTGCTGCAACCAGTTCCGCGTCCCGGCCCGCGCTGCGATTCCAGACCGTTGTCGGATGTCCGGCGCGCACGAAGGCACTCGCAAGCGCCTGTCCCATCGCACCGAGCCCGAGCACGGTCACCGATGTCGTCATATCTCCACTCCTGAACGTTTTCGAAGGTTTTCGAAGGATCTGGCGCCGGAATTCATTCTCGAATTCCACTGTGGGAACGGCAAGTACTTACAAATAAGTCCAGTACTTACCAAAAGGTAAGTATGGACAGTCGGTATCCGTCGGTGACGCACTTATCGCTGATGACCTGGCAAACTTGGTGAGGTGAATTCGGCGTCCCTGGCCTCGGCTCCCGGATCCGCCCCATCGCGCGCTGCCGGGGGCGGACCACTGCGCTGGGCTCGACGGCTGGTCACGGGCGCGATCTTGATGGGTGCGGTGCTGGTCGGCGGCACCGCATTCCGGGTGTGGCAGGTGGCGCGCATCGACGACTACACCAAGGCCGATGCGATCGTGGTACTCGGTGCCGCGCAATACTCCGGCACGCCGTCAACGGTTTTCGAGGCGCGACTCGACCAGGCCTACAAGCTGTTCAAAGCCGGTGTCGCGCCAAAGGTGATCACGGTGGGCGGTAAGCAGCAGGGTGATCTGTACACCGAGGCCGCCTCCGGCAAGAACTATTTGGAGGAGCGAGGGATACCCGCTGACCGAATTCTCGCGGTCGAAACGGGTTCGGACACATTGCGCAGTATCGAGGCGGTCGCGACGGCCATGAGCGCCCGGGAGATGTCATCGGCAGTGCTGGTCAGCGATCCATGGCATTCGCTGCGCACCAGAACCATGGCCCGTGACGCCGGACTGGACGCATGGACTGCGCCCACTCGTACCGGGCCCGCCGTATACACCAGGGAGTCGCAGGCGCACGGAATCGCCAGAGAGACCGGCGCTTTGCTCTGGTATCAACTCACCCACTTCTCGTCGGACTTCAAATACTCAGCGGGGCAGTGAGATTCGATGAGTGCAGCATTGCGTAGCGATTCGATAGGGGCGGTGGTCGGGTGACGGGTAGGCATCGCTATACCGAGCACGATCGCGAGCGCATGGTGGTCGAGGGCGCCAAGACCGCCGGACTCGGCCCGCCGCGCAGTGAATTCGAAACCGGTCACCGCACCGAATTCGCCCGCGACCGCGCCCGGGTGCTGCATTCCGCGGCGCTGCGCAGGCTCGCCGACAAAACCCAGGTCATGGGGCCACGTGAGGGTGACACCCCACGCACCCGCCTGACCCATTCGATCGAAGTGGCGCAGATCGGGCGCAGTATCGCCGACGGTCTCGGCTGTGATCCAGATCTGGTCGATCTGGCCGGACTGGCGCACGATATCGGCCACCCGCCCTACGGCCACAATGGTGAGACTGCTCTCGACAGTTTCGCCGACGCGTTCGGCGGATTCGAGGGCAATGCGCAGAATCTGCGCATCCTCACCCGGCTGGAACCGAAGGTTCTCGATGCGGACGGGACCAGCGCGGGTTTGAATCTGACCCGCGCCGCTCTCGACGCGGCCATCAAATACCCTTGGGGCAGAACAGGTTCGGGCACCAAATTCGGTGCGTACGATATCGACATGGACCGCCTGGAATGGGTGCGCAAGGATGCGCCGGACGGTCGTAAGAGCCTCGAATGTCAGATCATGGACTGGTCCGATGATGTCGCGTACTCGGTGCACGATGTCGAGGACGGCGTGATCGCGGGGCGCATCGAATTGCGGGCCCTCGCCGATCCCGCGGAACAGGCCGCCCTCGCCGAACTCGGGCACGGTCAGCACCGGTCGCTTTCGGTGGACGACCTCGTCGGCGCCGCCCAGCGGCTCTCCGAACTGCCGGTGGTATCCCGAGCTGCGTCCTATGACGGAACCCTCGCCAGTTCGGTTGCCTTGAAGCACCTCACGAGTGAACTGGTCGGCCGCTTCGCCACTGCCGCGATCATGGCCACCCGGGCGGTGGCCGGGGCACGTGCGCTATCCCGATATGCCGCCGACCTGGAGATTCCGCCGATCGTCGCCGCCGAGGTGGCAATGCTCAAGACTGTCGCACTCCGCTATGTCATGTCCGATCTGGATCACAAACAGCGCCAAGCCGTGCAGCGCGAGCGGATTCTGATGGTCGCGAACCGACTGCTGGCGACGGCACCGCACGGTTTGGATCCGCTGCTGCTGCCGTGGTGGCATGCCGCGACCGACGACACCGCGCGGGTCCGGGTAATCGTCGACCAGATCGCGTCGTATACCGAGAGTCGGCTCGAGCGCGTATCGCGGTCGCTGGCCGAATAGCCCGCTGGTTCAGACGCGTGACCAGCCGCTGGGCGTGTCGAGGCCGGACTAGCCTAGACTGACCGCCGTGGCCGGACGACTCCCTGATCGCGATATTGCGGCAATACGCGAACGCGTCCGGATCGAAGATGTGGTGGGGGAGTACGTCGCTCTGAAGCGAGCGGGTGCGGACTCCATGAGGGGCCTGTGCCCCTTCCACGACGAGAAGTCGCCGTCGTTCCACGTGCGGCCCAACCACGGCCTGTACCACTGCTTCGGCTGCGGTGAGGGCGGCGATGTCTTCGCCTTCCTGCAGAAGGTCGAGCACATCGGCTTCGTCGAGGCCGTCGAGCAGCTGGCCGACCGGATCGGCTATCAGATCAACTACGAGGGCGGCGGCACCTCGGTGCAGCGCGATCGCGGCACCCGGGCCAGGCTGGTCGCCGCCAACGCCGCCGCGCACGAGTTCTACATGGCCAAACTGCGCGAGCCCGAGGCCGAGATGGCCCGCAAGTATCTGACCGACCGCAACTTCGACGGCAATGCCGCCCAGCAGTTCGGCTGCGGCTACGCCCCCGCGGGCTGGGACACGCTCACCAAACATCTGCTGCGCAAGGGTTTCGACGTCAAGGAGTTGGAGGCGGCCGGGCTGTCGAGGCAGGGCCAGCGCGGCCCGATCGACCGGTTTCACCGGCGGCTGCTGTGGCCGATCCGCAATCTCGGCGGCGACGTCATCGGCTTCGGCGCACGTAAACTCTTCGACGACGACACCATGCCCGGCAAGTACATCAATACGCCGGAAACGTTGCTGTACAAGAAGTCTCAGGTGCTCTTCGGCCTGGACCACGCCAAGCGTGAGATCGCCAAGGGCCACCAGGCGGTGGTGGTCGAGGGCTACACCGACGTGATGGCCATGCACCTGGCCGGGGTGAAGACCGCCGTCGCCTCCTGCGGCACCGCCTTCGGCGACGAACACCTCGCGCTGCTGCGTCGCCTGCTCATGGACGACAACTTCTGGCGCGGCGAAATCATCTACACCTTCGACGGTGACGCGGCCGGACAGGCGGCGGCGCTGAAAGCCTTTGCGGGCGACCAGAAGCTGGCCGGACAGACCTACATTGCCATCGCCCCCGACGGTCAGGATCCGTGCGAGCTGCGCCAGCGCTCCGGCGACGGCGCGGTGCGCGATCTGGTGGCCCGGCGAACTCCGTTGTACGAGTTCGTGATCCGCGGCCTGCTCGCCGACCACAACCTGGATACCGCCGAGGGGCAGGTGGAGGCGCTGCGCCGGGCGGTACCGGTGGTCGCCCAGATCAAGGACAACGCGCTGCGCAAGGCGTACGCGACGAAACTGGCCGGATGGGTCGGTTGGGACGACATCCAAACCGTGGTGCGCCGGGTCGGCGAGGAAGCCAAACGCCACCGCAACGGTGGCCGTCCGGGCGGTCGTGGCTCGGTTGCCAGCGCGGCGCAACCCAGTGCGGTCGTCGCCGAACACCCCGCTGCCCGTCCCAACCCGAACGACCCGACGCTGCTGCCGCAACGGCAGGCGCTGGGCGCGGCACTGCAGTACCCGGCAATGGCGGGTGCGGTCTTCGACTCGATCGAAACCGAGGCTTTCACCCATCCGGCCTATGCGGCCGTTCGGGCATTGATCGCCGAGGCGGGCGGCACGGTGTCCGGGCTCGGGGGCGCCGAGTGGGTCAATGCCGTTTCCGACGGCACCGATGACCTGACCATGCGCGCGCTGGTCTCCGAACTGTCCGGTGAACAGATGCCGGTGAAATCCGCCAACGACATTCCCCGCTTCGTCACCGGCGTCCTTGCGCGTGTCCAGGAGGCCTGGGTCGGCCGCCAGATTGCCGAACTGAAATCGAAGCTGCAGCGCGTGTCCTCAACTGAACAAGCCGAGGCCTATATGGCGCTGTTCGGCGATCTCGTCGCGCTGGAGCAGTACCGCAAGAGTCTGCTCACCCAGGCGATGGGCAATCACGACGACTTCGCCGCGGGCTGAGTACTACTGCTGTTTCGGTGACTTCATCGTTGACCGGTGGTGATTCCGGCGGGCTCGGTTAGTGGCGAGTACCCAGTGGCGTGGCTGCGACTTAGTAGCGCGGCAGGGACCGGGCGGTGTGGCGAGGATGCAGTGGCGTGGCACGGACCGGCTACGTGGCAGGACTTAGAGGCATACCAGCGACCTCCATGCCGAACGTCCACGGCAACCGACTGCTGATCGCAGGTGTTCCGGTCCGACTTCGCGAACTCAGCGACGCAACTGATCCTGCGGCACCAGCAGCGTGGTGCGCTCATCCAACGGCACCATCGGCTCCAGCTTCGCCCGGGTGCTGAGCTTGTCCGACAGCTTCTGCCGGCCCACGAGCACCATCTTGCGAGTCACCGGACTTTCGGTCACGGCACGGGTCGCAGCACTGATCTGCTCATAACGACCCCGCCCTGCCTTCGTCCCGAGCACATAACCGGCCGCAATGCCGATGATCAACCGCAGCATCTCGTAGAGCTCCTCCCAAAGTACCTGTGCGCGCGGCTACCATCCTGCCCGACGCCCGGTACGCCTGTCGATCCGGATCCATCCCACCGCGCGCCACCCCCGGACACGCCGACACCCCCACATGTCTCCAGGTAGAGACGCGATTTGGGAACCCGCCAACCGATACGCTAAAGTTTCACCTCGGCCCGCCCAGTACGGACGAGCCGCAGGATAGTCCCCTATAGCTCAATTGGCAGAGCAGCCGACTGTTAATCGGCAGGTTTCTGGTTCGAGTCCAGATGGGGGAGCTTTGACCAGGGCGAACGTATCAGTTCGACCCTGGTTTTGTCCGTTTCAGGGGTCGGACGACACGCTTTCAGCCCGCGAGGCGTCCCAAGGCTGCGGTGAAGTCGGGCGCTTCGCTGGGATGGTCGATGTAATGGCGTTTGGGAACCGAGTCGTTCGATGGCCGAGGTGCTGGGCTGTGTACTGATCGGCGACCAGGGAGGCCACAGCTTGCGGAAGGTCTTCGGAGTGACCCACGCGAACTTCTGGCCCCGAGCTTGGCGCCACAGCCGGTTGAAGTTGTGTGGATCCCAGATGTCGCCGTCGCGATTGAGCCACCGGCAGCCGCCGATATGTGGCACGGTGCAGCCCAACCACCTTGCAGGCGAACCGCTCCGACAAGCCCTTCACCTGTTTGAGCATGTCCACGGCCCGCCGCTTCGTGGCTGGGCTCAGAATTTCCCTTCGCGATCTCCCGCAGCGCGTCTTCTCAGCTCGGCATCGGCCAGCAACCACTTCAACCGAGCATTCTGGTCCCGCAGCTCCCTGAGCTCCTTGGCCGCATCAGTGTCCATGCCGCCGTACTGGCGGCGCCAGTTGTATAGCGTGGCCGCCGTGACTTCGAGCTCGGCGGCGATCTCCTCTCCTTCGACGAAATCGTGACCCAGAAGTCAACCGAACCGACTCTGGGAAACCCGGGCAACATCAGGTCGCGACGGGCGGTGATGGCGCTGAGTTGCCCAGAGTGCCTGTCGTCGGGCTTGGTCATCTCTGGTATTGGGCTTGCAGTTGCCGTTTGTAGATCTTGCCCGAGTCGTCACGCGGCAGCATGCTGACGATGCGGATATCGGCCGGAATTTTGTAGTTGGCGATCTGTCCTGCCAGGCTCGCCCGGATGTGTTCTTCGGTGAGCTGGGTGCCGGGTTGTGGGACGATATGGGCGGCAACGGATTCGCCGAGGTCTCCGTGGTGGGGGATGGCGAAGACAGCGACGTCCTCGACACCGTTGATCGCGGCGATGGCTGCTTCGATTTCGGCGGGGTAGATGTTGATGCCACCGGAGATAATGATCTCGCTCGAGCGGCCGGTGAGATACAGGTAGCCGTCGTGGTCGAGGTATCCAGTGTCGCCGACGGTGATGAATCCGGGGACCGAGCCCGCGGGTGCGGTGTCCTGGTTGAGGTAGGTGAAACTCGGCCAGTAGTCGGCTCCTCGGACGAATACTTGCCCGATTTCTCCTGGGGGACAGGGGGTTCGGTCGTCATTGACGACCACGGCGGTTGAGCCGTCGGCGCCGCGGCCGACACTGCCGGGGTGTGCGAGCCATTCGGAGGCGGTGATCCAGGTGATGGTGCCCGCTTCGGTGCAGCCGTAGAACTCGATGAGTGCATCGCCGAACCATTCGATCGCGGCGCGTTTGACCGTCGGCGGGCAGGGGGCGGCGGAGTGGATCACATGCGTGAGGCTGGAAACGTCATAGCGGCTACGGATTTCGGGAGGAAGCGACAGGAGCCTGGAGAGCATCGTTGGGACGACTTTGGCCTGGGTGATGCGGCGTTCGTCGACGAGTTGGAGAAATCGCTCGCTGTCCCAACGCGGCATGATTGTGATGTTGGTGCCCATCCGCAGCGCGAGTACCGCGACCGCGTTCGGGCTGGTGTGATACAGGGGACCGGCCACGAGCATCTGCCCGCCGGGTGTGAGTCCCATGCGGTTGGCGGTGCCGCCCGCGATGGATAGCAGTTGATGCGGTGTCATGCGTTCGCGGAGAACGCCTTTGGGTGTGCCGGTGGTTCCGGAGGTGTAGATCAGTCCCATTGAATCCGCGATGGCTCCCTCGAGGTAGCCCAGAGGTTCGAGGTGATCGCTGATCCGCTCCTCGAGGGTGCAGTGGCGGTGCGTCGGCTGCGCGAGCGCCCGGTCGAGGCCGGCCTCGTCAAGGAGTTCGACCGGCATGGCGACTTCGATGATGTGTGCGTCGACGCCGGATCGGGCGATTGCTCGTTCGATTGTGTCGATGAATTCGGTGTGGGCGATGATGACTCGCGCGCGGCTGTCGGTAAGGACGTGGGCGACCTCTGGTCCCTGCCACCGGGTGTTGATCGGGACGGGATTTGCTCCGCATGCGGCGATCGCGAGAGAAGTCTCCAGGAACTCGATGTCGTTGCGCAGCATGACCGCGACGCGGTCGCCGCGGTTGGTACCTTCGGCGACGAGGGCGGCGGCGAGTCGGCCCGCTCGATTGTGGGCGTCGTGCTGATTGTGGGTCCGCGTTCCGCAGGCGATGGTGGGGTTCGTCGGGTCCTTGGGCGAGACGTCATCCATGAGCCGCAGTGTGCCACTACCGGCGGCAAGTTGCGGCTTGCACTGCTGCCGATTCAGCCGGGAGTGAGGTCGAAGAAGTCAGCGATCGCGCTTTGCGCGCCCCGTTCCATTCCCGCTGAACAGCGTCGGGGTAGGCCACGATTGCGCCACCCGACTCCACGAGAGAGTTGAAGGCTCCGGCAGCAAACTCGCGGATGGAATCACCGGTTTGGAGGGTGCCGTGCAGAACCATCACCAGTGCGGCGTCGGCACGTAGGTGCCGGGATCGAACGAGGGTATAGGTACGCCGTCGTTGCGAATGGGTCAGCGTGTGGTGGCTAACGATAACGCCTGGCATGTTCTGCGTTCGAGTCCCCACAACTGATGAGTGTGACCCACAGCGCGACCCATGACCAGCCAACACCGTAGCGCTGAGCGGACCAACGCGATTCAACCGGAAACAAATTTGCTGGTAGTAGACTCCGAATTCGACTTCCGCGGACAACCAGCCGGATAGTTGCGAGGTGTGACCACAGCAGGCGACGAAGGACCGCCACAGTCGAATGAACGGGGAAGAGCGAAGCGTGTGGTATCTGATCGATGCCGCGACACCGGGGATGGTCATTCGTTACGTGCCGGAGGAAGGCATGCCCCGCGAGCGGACCCTGCATCGCGCGATCCGTCCCAACTCCTTGGCTGGTATTGCCTCTTCGGCCATCACGGACGCCATCGCATCGAACCAGATGTGCGCCCGCGAAATCCGGATCCGCGGCGAGGGATACAAGGTCTTCGCGCTACCGGTGCCGGGACCCGACGGAGGGCCTCTGGCGGTTCAGATGTGGGTCGGTCAACAGGCCGATACCCCTGTGGACCCGCCCGCGATCGATGTCCTGGTGTGGGACGGCAAACAATGGACCGTGCGCAACAATGGGCGGGGTGGGGCGGTGCTGCCCGAGGGGTTTCCACTGCTGCACGGGGCGTGGTTTCTGTCGCGGATCATCGAGTGCGAAGAACGCGACCGGCTGATCACCGCAGCACTAGACGCGCAACCAGGAACGCACTGGCAGGGACCGATGCGGGTCCTGACCGCCAATGACGAGAAGACAACTCGTGTCTACGGACTCTTCCGCTACCACTCACCGCATTCACTGCGCGGGCTGCTGCTCCAAGTGGAGCAGGATCGCCAACCCGGCATCGTGCTACCGACCTATCACGGCGACGCGGCCGTCGGGCTGCTCGGCGGAACCATCGCATTGATCGACACCGAAACCCTCCAGATTGTCGAGTGGCTGACGCCGCCGCTGCCCAGCATCGCCTGGCGGCATCACCCGGCATCCCGTGGCACCGACCCGTCGGCGGATCGCAAAGAATTCAACTTGACCACAACGCATCTCATCCACCCCGACGATCTTGGGTACTACCTCACACCGCTCTTGGACCTAGTGAAAGACCGCATCAAATCGGCCCGATCGGTCGTTCGGCTGCTCACCCTTGAACATGATTGGCAACTCGTTGAGCTTTACTGCATACGACTACCCCACGGGCTACCCAGGTTCCTGACATGCCTGATCCGACCAGTGGGAGACGACATGCGGCCAGGGCTCGTTTCCGAAAACTGACCCCACCGAGACGCCGCCGAGATCGACCTCCTGGTCGCGACGCAGGCCACCAATGAATGCGCGGGTAGTACGGTGACGTTAGCGAAGTGAATTCGCTTGATAGCTCGGCTGGCACGCGATCGGTCCGTCCTGACAGGCACCAGCTGGTTTCGCGCTGTCGGGCGACTGATTCGATGTGCATGGTTCCACCTTCGGCTGGACGGTATCCATGACACACAAACGGCCAGGATTTCGCCGGACACAGGGTGATGTTGCCAACCGTGGCGTCCCGGCTAGATCCCCGCGGCGACGCGCGCCGTACCTCGGTTGAAGATTCAGCGCGGGCGGTTGGCGCGCGGTGGGCGATCGGCGCCGCACAGCGACGCCAGGCCGAGAGTCTGCTCGGGTTCGCGCACTGGGTCGGCGCCAGCCTGTAGCGTCCCGGCCGACGGATCGACTCCCGTACTTTCGCCGGATAAACGCGCCCGGATTCTCCCGGTTTCTCTCGGATGGTTTCTGCGCTGGTTGTCTCGAAAGTTGTTGCAAAACTGGACAATTGCGGACGAATCGGGATTGCCGAGGCACTCGGTAGGTGCCCTAAAATTCACCGGTAGGAGGCGCACGCTGATCGGTCTGGCTCCCACACGAGGTAGTTGATCCGTCCGGCGCCTACGGCGGTGAGGTATTTATCTCGCGTCAGGGCCGCGCCGATCGGGGTGATGAGCTGAAAGTCGGCAGCGTGGTGAGTGATCGCGGTGTCGATGTCGACGTCGATGAGGGCGGCGAGTCTGGAGCGTTCGGTCGCGCGGATGAGTTCTTCGGTCGCGGACATGTTGTCGGGCACTGAGCTTCCCTGCTTTGGCGTGAACGTGGGGGGATTGACAGCGCAGACCTGATCAGGGTTGCGATGCCGCGGTCGATCAGTGATCGGGTCGGATTCTCTGAGCCACGGGTCGTGGGTACCAACCCAGCACCTCACGTCACCCCACCGCCAGATCATATGAGTGCTCGCCACATCTTCTTTGGTCTCAGGGGCAACGTCCAGGTGTCGGTCTGGGCATGAATTCGGGCAGGGTGAGGGCCGAGTGGGCCGGTCGTCCCTCTGTGGCGGGCATGGTGCTGAGATTGCGCAGCATGTTGTTGCGCTGTTCCAGGGCCTGAGGGGTGGTGGGGAAGAGTGTGGCGCCGCCCTCGCCGATCTGGTCCTGGTTCACGGTCACAAACTCACGGGTGTTGTGTTCGTAGGCGGCGAAGCCCGCGGCGGCATCCCGGTCGGCCAGGGAACCGGCGAGCATGTACGCACCGACGAGCGCGAGGCTGGAGCCTTGTCCGGTAAGGAATGAGGGTGCGTACGCGGAGTCGCCCACCAGCGCGACTCTGCCGCTGGACCAGCGAGGCATGCGGATCTGGCTGACCATGTCGATGAACAGATCATCCGCGTCGCGCATGGCGGCGATCATGCCCGGGACTTCCCATCCCGCGTCGGCGAAGATCGCGGCGACCAGGTCCCGTTGGGCTTCTGGGGTACCGAACGCGTCGAATGGTGGTTCCGGGTGGGCGAAGTTCAGGAAGGCGTGAACTTCGTCGCTGTCTCCTACGGCGTAGAGAGCCGCGGCTCTGCCCGGGGTGTTCCACATCATGATCTCGTGGGAGAGGCCGAAGGTATTGCGCATGGTGAACCCGGCGAAGCAGTACCCGAGGTATCGGTGGAACTGCTCCTCGGGGCCGAACAGGAGCTCCCGGGTATGTGAGTGCAGACCGTCCGCACCGAACACCATGTCGAACGTATGTCTGCTGCCCCCGCGGAAGGTGACGTCGACCCCGTGGTCGGACTGGTCGAGGGTGTGGATGGAGTCGTTGAACAAGAACTCCACGTCGTCACGGACCGCCGTGTAAAGAGCGTCGGTCAGGTCCCCGCGCCGGACCTCGAGGTCCCGTCCCGCGACACTGCCGTCGACGGTATGCGGGTTGACCGAGGCCACCACGCTGGCGTCCCCGTCGAGGAAGGTGAACCGACGTGAGTCGATTTGTGCATCCTGCAGTTGTGGCAAGATCCCCATCCTCCGGACGACCTCCAGTGCGGTGCCGCGTACGTCGATGGGGTAACCACCGCTACGAAGTGTGCCCGCCTTCTCCACCACCGTGACTGCGTATCCGTAGCGGTTCAGCCAGAACGCGAGGGCGGGACCCGCGATGCTGGCCCCGGATATCAGGACCTTGCGCCTCGGCGTGGTGCGGATATCCGTCAACAGATCGGTGCGGGTCATTGCTCGATTCCTTTGCGCATGGTGCGGACGACAAGCAGGGACAGCGCTGTGACGGCGCCTGCGATGATGAAGCCGGTGATGAAGGCCGACTCGGCCGGGTCTTCCATCCCGGGGTGGGTCCCGGCGGTGAGGATGGCACCGCTGACCTGTGCGCCTACGGCGAAGCCGATCACGCGGGTCACCAGGACCAGGCTGGTGGCGATGCCGGTGTTGCCGTGATCGACAGAGGTGGCGGTCTTGACGACCATCGCCGTGATGCAGACACCACTGGCCAGGGCGATCAGCGCCTTGCCGATGATGAGGTGCCAGACCTCGGTGTGCAGGAACGCCAGGGCGACCAACGTGGCCGCCATGACGCCGATTCCGGCAGCGACCACGGCACTCGAGCCGAAACGTCGCGCCGCGACCCCGCCGAGCGGCCCGCTGATCGCCGCCGCGACGGCGCCGGGCAAAAGGTACCGCCCGATGTCGGTGGAGCTGGCCCCGAAGCCGTACCCGCCGGCGGACACCGCGAACAGTTGCGGAACGAGATACATCGACACCGAGGTACCTACACAGACGGCGAATGTGATCGCATAGGAGCTCCACATCGCAGGCTGCGCCAGCAGGTGCAGATCGACCATCGGCGAGGGTGACCGGCGTTCGACAAAGATCCATCCGGTCACGAGCAGGGCCAAGAGTACGACGAGGGCGCCGAGCGCGAGTGGCTGGCTGCCGGCGCTGGGCGCCATCGAGAGCCCGAACATGAGCGTCAGCAGAACGCCGCTCAGGAGAACCAGGCCGGGCCAGTCCATCCTGGCATCCGATCGGGCTGGCGGATCGTTCGGCATCAGCTGGTGGACGAATAGGGTCGCCACGACGATCGCGATCGTCGGTATCGCGAACATCCAGTGCCGGGACAGCCCTTCCGCGATGGGCCCGGCCATCAGGGTCCCCAGCATGCCGCCGCCCACGAACAGCCCGCTGACCACCCCGATGGCCACCTGGGACTCTCCCGTTGGGAGGTGCTTGCGTACCAGGATGAACGAGAGCGGCATTGCGCCGACCATCGCGCCCTCCAGTACCTGACCGAGCAGCAGCACCGGCAGGTTCGGTGCCAGCGCGGACACCAGACCACCGGCCGAGACCACCGCCATCAGCCGGAGCATGACCCATTTCGCGCCGTAGCGGTCACCGAGGTTGCCCGCGACGGGCGTGACGAGAGCGCCGGTGATGAGCATTGTGATGCTGAGTAGGGCCCCGCGAGCAGGACTTATCGATAATTCGCGTTGCAACAGCGGGAGCGTCGGTGTCACTACCGACTCCAGGGCCCCGGTGGCTGTTGCCAGCATGCCGAGGGCCCCGACAGCGGCTTTCCCGATGCGGACCGGGGGAGCCAGGGTTGTGGTCATGAACGTCCTTTTCCTCGCGGACATAGCGGCCATTGGTGAACCCGGGGAAGCGGTACCCGAGGTGGCTCCGCCGGGACGGAGCAGGTGTGCATGTGCGAACGGGTCTGTCCCGGAGACTACACTACACCGTGCAGTGTAGTCGAGCTAAGATATGGCCATGCCGACCACGAAGACACTGCGCGAGGGGTCCACGCAGAAGCGGGCCGCCATCCTCTCCGCGGCCCGAGAACTGTTTCTGGCCGACGGATTCGACCGGTCCAGCCTCGACGCGGTCGCCGCTCGGGCCGAGGTGTCCAAGCGGACGGTCTACGACTACTTCGGCGACAAGCAGACGCTGCTGCAAGCAGTCGTCGATGCCGTCGGCCAGTCACTGATCACCACGGTCCGGCGCATCCTCGACGACACCCTCACCGACCACACCGACGCCGCCGACCTCGAGGACGTTCTGGTCACATTCTCGATGCGCATTGCGGACGACATGCTCGGCTCGGCGGAGTACGCAACGTTGCAACGACTGGTCCGGGCGGAACCCGGCCGCCAAGGCGAAAACCCCATGGCCGACACCCCTGACGAGGCGCTTGCCGAGCGGTTTGCCGCCTTCGCTACGGCCGGGCTGCTCGACGTCACCGACGCCAGACTTGCGGCTGACCAGTTCATCGCGCTGACCTTCGGAGTCGCGATCAACAGGTTCGGTTCCGCGAATGCCGTGGAGGACTCCCGCGTTCGGCCACTCATCGTCGAGGGAGTGCGGACCTTTCTCCGGGCGTACCGGGCCAAGTAGGGCGCGCGTGGATGTTCCACGCCCCAGGGCGTGATGAGCGCGTGACCGGCGGCGCGGTATGCAGATCGTTCGGATATTGCCTCGAATGCTCGCTACCTGTGCATCACCGACCACCAACCCGGAGCGCCTAGAGCCCGGTATGCGGCAATGACAGGGGTGTTCGCGCATCGCCGATGTTCTAGTAGAGCTGGGGCGCCGCCGTGATTGCTATAGAATTGCTGGATAATTCGAGCCTGATCGAAGGCGATTTTGCACCCGTTGTATCGGGGGTGCGGTAAGCAGTGCGCGGCTGCGCGGCGGCCTTGCGCGGAACTTCAACACGAGGGCGGGGTTCCATGACAGACGTCGACTATTGCGTAGTTGGTGGGGGATTTGCCGGATTGACGGCCGCGCTGCGGCTGAAACAGGCGGGGCGATCGGTGGCGCTGCTGGAGGCCCGCGACCGGCTCGGTGGGCGCACGTTCACCGAAGTGCGCGCGGACGGGTCCTGGATCGATCGGGGTGGCGCCTGGATCGGGCCGGGGCAGGACCGGATCTATGCATTGATGAACGAGTTCGGGGTATCGAGTTACCAGCAGTACACCGACGGCGAGGCCATGATGATGGTCGACGGTAAGCAACATCGCTATACGGGCACGATCCCGTGGACGATGAGCCCTTGGGCGGCAACGAACCTCGGTGCGGTGCTGCTCGAGCTGGGACATATGTGCAAGTCGATTCCCCTGGAAGCTCCGTGGTCGGCGAAGAATGCCGACAAGTGGGATCGGGTCAGTTTGGCGCAGTGGCTGGATAGCAACACGCTGTCCGGGCCCGCCCATGAGCTCCTCGATACCGCGATCGCTGGCTGTTATACCTCCGACGCGTCGGAGGTGTCGTTGCTGTTCGTGCTGTACCAGATGGCGTCGGGCGGCGGGCCCGGCTTCGTCTTGGGGGTCAAGGACAGCGGCCAGGATGCTCGACCGGTTGGGGGGATGGGTGCCATCTCCGGGCCGATGGCGGCTGAGATCGGCGATTCGATCCACGTGTTGCAGCCGGTCCGGCACATCCAGCAGGATGCCGACGGAGTGACGGTGCGCTCCGACGAGTTGACCGTGCGGGCACGCCGGGTGATCGTGGCGGTTCCCCTGGCGATTGCCAGCCAGATTATTTACGAGCCGATGCTGCCGGTCGATCGATCGTTCTTGCATCAGCGGATGCCGAGCGGCTCGATCGTCAAGATTGCTGCCGTGTATGACGAACCGTTCTGGCGTAGTGACGGGTTGTCGGGACAGTCGGCTGCCCCGGGGTCGCCGGCAACGATCACCATCGATGCCTGCACAGACACCGGGCGACCCGGGATCATGTGTGTGATCACCGAGGGGCCCATCGCGCGGCAGATCGGACAACTCGATGAGGCCGAGCGGAAGACGGCAATACTCGGTGCACTCGTCGAGCGGTTCGGCGACAAGGCCGGTTCACCCGTCGACTACATCGAGCAGAACTGGAGTGTGGAGCGCTACTCCGGTGGCGGGATGCTCAGTCACGCACCGACCGGTGTGCTGACGCAGTTCGGTCATGCCCTGCGCAAACCTTGTGGCCGCGTCCATTGGGCCGGAACGGAGAGTTCTGCGGTCATGTGTGGTTGGGTCGATGGGGCCATTCGCTCGGGTGAGCGGGCAGCGAGCGAAGTAATGGAACACGAAACCGTGACCGTGGCCGGAGGAAGGTCAACTGATCGTTGAAAGCCCTTGTGCTACAGGACCGTTCGGTCCGTTCTGTCGGCACGCGCTCGCGGTCCGATTCAAGACCTGCACGCACTCGGGGACGCTTCCATGAGCCTTCCCAGACTGAGCCTCCTGCGCTCTAGGTGATTTTCGTGTAGGTCAGGTCGAAGTCCGTCTTCCAGTTCCTTCGGTCCTCGGCTAGCTCCCAGCGCCCCTGGATCGTGGTCCCGTCGTCGGAAAATCTGCCGGTGAATCGCTGTGCGAACGGCTCGCCGTCGCGCTGCAGCATCCAGATGTCGTCGGTCAGGGTCATCGCGTAGATTCGCTGAACGTCCCGGTCGTCGGTGTAGAGCTGGTAGTAGGTGTCGCTCATTCCATCGCAACCGATGACGGCGACGCCGTCGGGAGCCTCGGGCAGGTCGATATGCCAGCGTTGGACCAACAGCGGTGTGCCCGTGAGCCATTCAAAGGTGACGCGGCCCGCACCCGGCCACGGCGGCCCGCCGGCAGGTCCGGCCTGCATTCTCCATTCCCCGACGAGGACCTGCAGGCGTTTGCGTGCCGATTCGTTGGTGGACTGATTCATCGTGCTCTCCTCTCCGGTGGATTACTGATATCGACGCCGCGAGATGATCGGACTCATCGGTACCCGAGCCCGAGACCAGACGGAGGTCAGTGGCCAGGAGGTAGGGATTCGGGTTCGGGGAGCCGGTCGGGTTCGCCGCCTGCGAGCCATCTTGGACGGTCTGCCCGGGAGCGCAGTCGAGCAGGTACGCCGATGCCGTCGACGACGACGGCATCTTCCGTCGCTTTTAGGAGTGGAAGGCGGTGGGGTCTGGCGGATCTGTGCGGCGGCGAGATGCGGTGTCGGCTATCGCGCCGATGGTATGAGCACGATTCTGCCGAACACCTCGCCAGCTTCCATTTTCTGGTGGGCCACAACAGCCTGATCCAGGGAAAGCACCTCGTGCACAACTGCTTCCAGCTCGCCACGACCGGCGGCAGCGAACAGTTCGGCGGTCGCGGCCGATCGCTCGGGTGTGGGCACGGTGTCGGCACTGAAGGTCGCGAACGACATCGACTTCCGGAACGCCGCGACCATCTCCATACCGAAGTCCGCTGGTGGCATGCCTGCCATCGCGCCGACGGCCACCATGCGACCGTTCGGCTCGAGCTTGGCGAAGAACGAAGGCAGATCCGACCCGCCAACGATGTCGATGATGAGGTCGTAGCCCGCGGGAGCGTCCTGTGCACCCCGGCCGGCGCGGTCGAGCACGTGGGTCGCGCCCAGCTTGCGCAGGCGAGCGCCACGCTCGGCCGACGAGGTCGTGACCGCCACGGCGCCGGCGCCGCCACGAGCCGCGAGCTGGACCGCCATGACCCCGATACCACCGGCCGCACCGCGCACCAGCACCGACTCACCGCGAGCGAAGTGGGCATGGCGCAGGGCGAAGTGGGCCACCATTGCCGAGCTGCCGAGCGTCACTGCGTCGACGGCCGACAGGTCCGCCGGGAGAGGGACGAGCGTCTCGGCCGATGCGACGGCCTGTTCGGCATAGCCGCCGCTTTCATCCGTGAGCGCCCATACGCGCCGGCCGACCCACGCGGTGTCGACGCCCTCGCCGACCTCGGTCACGGTCCCCGCGACCTCGCTGCCGAGGACGCGACCGGGTATGGCGCCGTACGCGGCCAGCGCGCCGCTTCGGATCAGGGCGTCGAGACCACCCACGCCGATCGCCTCGGTCGTGATCGACACCTGCCCGGCGGCCGGATGCGGGTCGGGGAGGTCGACCACTGCGAGCACTTCGGGACCTCCGAACGCTGGGACCATCACTGCTTTCACCGGTTTCTCCATGTTCTTCTCGATCGGAACCAACCAGCGGACCGTAACGGACGGCCCCGTCCGTTTAGCTAAAGTGAGAGCGGTGACTGCTCATTTGCCTCACACACAGCGTTCGGACGCGCGTGACAATCGCGAACGCATCCTCGAGGCAGCTCGCACGGTATTTGTCAGCGCCGGCCTGGATGTGCCGATGCGGGAGATCGCCCGGCGGGCCGGGGTCGGACCCGCGACCCTCTACCGCCATTTCCCGACCAAGGAGATGCTGGTCGCCGAGGCGCTCACCGATCAGATGCTGGCCTGCCGGTCCATCGTGGACGAGGGGCTCGCCGACCCGGATCCCTGGCACGGCTTCTGCCTCGCGATCGAGAAGCTCTGCGAGCTGCTGGCACGCGACCACGGCTTCACCGCGGCCTTCATGTCCGCCTACCCGCACGCGCTGGATTTCGCTGCGATCCGCACGTCCTCGCTGACCGGTGCCGCCGCATTGATCCGCCGCGCCAAGGACACCGGGCGCCTGCGCCCCGACATAGTGCTGGACGACCTCATCCTCATGATCATGGCCAACAACGGCATCCACGCGAGCACGCCGGCAGCACGCATCGCGGCCTCCCGACGCTTCGCCGCCCTCATGATCCAAGCGTTCCGGGCTTCCCCCGCATCCTCACCACTGCCGCCGATACCACGATTGATGCCCGCGGACTCGATACCCCGACACCAGACCAACAGACCAGACGCAGGGTGACCAGGCAGCGCCTCAACGCCATGTCATCGGCATTATCGAGCGGTCGCAGGAGTTGTAGGCGGCGTCGCCGCGGTCGGCTCATTCCGAATGGTTCCGCCGGGTCAGGCGACCGCCGCCATTGCGGAAGCGCGCTCGGCCGTCGCGGATGTCGTGGTAGGAGACGAGCAACAGGCGCAGGTATCCGTCGAACGTCTCCAGTGGGTATCCGGCGGGTGCGAAGAGGCCGGGGCGGATCGGCACGTAGCGCCGTGCGGCGGCGGTCGTACCGCCAGCGAATTCGGTGAAGATGTGCGCCTGCGATTCGTCCGCGGGTTCGTAGGTCATCCGTTCCTCGAGCTGGCCGTCGACAATGCTCACGTCGATGCGGAGCTGGTTGGAGCGGTAGGTGCCCACATAGGGGGTGAGGTCGATGTCGGGCTCCGATTCGGTTATCAGAGTGGGGATCTGGATGCCGAGGTGTTCGCGCAGCAGCCACTGCAGGATCTGGTCGTGCAGCATGATCGCCCCGGAGGTATTGCCGAAGGCGGTGAAGACCAGGTCGTGTTCGGGTACGACACACAGGATGGACACACCGCCCGGCGATGCGCCCGACATGGCGAGGACAGTGGTGTCGCCGAACGGATACCGCACCCAGCCCAGGCCCATCGGGGGGACGTTCGGGGTGGCCATATCGTGGGAGACCTGTTGCATCAGTGTGGTCGACTCGCTCGACAGGACCCGCGTGCCGGATGGCGAAACGCCGCCCGCGAGGTGGGTGCGCCCGAAGGCGAGCAGGTCGGCGACGGTGCCGATCGGTGTGCCACCCGCTGGCCCCCAGGTGTCGGGCAGCATGAACATGCGAGTTGGCCTGGCCGCCATGGTTTCCGGGTCCGGGAAGTGGCCGATTGCGGTGCTGCGCAGGATGGCCTGCTCGGCCGAGGTGCTGGAGTTCTGCATGCCGACGGGTGTGTAGATATCGCGCTCCAGCAGGTCGGGGAAGGACAGGCCGGTCACCACTTCGAGCAGCCGGCCCGCAACGATCATGCCGCCATTGGAGTAGCTGAGCTGCTCTCCGGGTTCGAACAGGGTGCCGCAGCTGCTCGCGAGTCCGTTGACGTAAGTACGCAGTGCGTCGCGGCCCTTGGCATCGGGGAAGAACAGATCCGCATCGATGCCATTGGTGTGCGAGATCAGGTGCCGCACCAGGATCTTGTCCGTCGCGCCCGGCACGGTCAGGGCGAATTCGGGCAGGTACGTCACTACTGGAGTGTCGAGGTCCAACAGTCCACGCTCGACTTGCCGGAGGACCAATGTGGTGGTCAGGACCTTGGTCACCGAGCCGAACAGGAATCCGGTGTCCATGTGCATCGGTGCGCCGGTGGCAAGGTTCGCGGTGCCGTGCGCGACGATGATCTGCCGGTCGGCGTGGTAGACGCCAGCGACGAATCCGGGGACGTTATTGGACTCGCAGTAGGCGGCGGCCTGCTCGCGGATCCGGGTTTCGACGAGATGCAGTGCGTCGTTCATGCGAACCATCGTCGAAGCTTGCCCCAGGGGCAAGGTCAAGCCCATTCCGTCTATTCATCTGATACGGCGCCTCGCCGCGATCGGTAGCCGGGTGTCCGGGCACGGGCCGGCACGGTGGACGTCGAGCGCCTACCCTGGTGGATGTCGTTGTAGTCCAAGGCATCACGATGCCTCGCCGGAACCGGAGTACCGGATGGACGCAAGAATTATCGGCACCGTGATGCCGGTCCTCGAGGTTTTGCTCACCCCGGGTGAGGGCCTGGTCGCCGAGGCCGGGCAGTTGTCCTGGATGACCGACTCGATCCGGCTGCACACCTCATCTCGGCTGTCGAGTTCGGGCGGACTGCTGGGGGCGGTCAAACGCGCCGCCGCCGGGGCGGGCTGGTACATGACCGAATACACCGCGTCCAAATATCCGGGCCGGGTCGCATTCGCGGCCAAGCTGCCCGGCCAGATCCTGCCCATCGGACTGGAGCCCGGCCGCGAGTACTTGGTGCATCGACACGGATTCCTGTGCGGCACCAGCGATGTGCGCGTCACGCTGAGCTTTCAACGCCGCCTCGGCGCTGGCATCTTCGGCGGTGCCGGATTCACCCTGCAGCGCTTGAGCGGCGCCGGGCAGGCCTGGGTCGAGTTGTCCGGCGAAGTTGTGCAATACACCCTCGCACCCGGTGAAACGCTGCGCGTGCATCCCGGCCACGTCGGAATGTTCGACGCCACTGTCGGATTCGACATCACGCTGCTGCGCGGCATCCGCAATATTCTCTTCGGCGGCGACGGCCTGTTCCTGGCCGCGCTGACCGGCCCTGGACGCGTCTGGCTGCAATCACTGACCATCAGCAACCTCGCGCACGCACTGACCCCATATCTCCCACAGCCCAACGCGAACTGACCCGCTACTGGACTCTGACCTGCCCTCGGCGGCGTGCGCGTTACGGGTTTGCGGCCGGGGTCAGGCAGCTGGCCGGGGGGTCGACGAACACGCAGATCGCTGGGCTGCGGGTGGGGCGAAAGTCCGCGGGGAGACCGCCTGCGGCGATGATCTGGGTGTAGGTGCCGACCGCATCGGTCGGGCGGCGGGTGAGGGTCGGGTCGGTGCGCACGTCGACGGTATAGAGGCCGAATCGTGGTGTGTAGCTGCCCCATTCGTAGTTGTCGGTGAGGCTCCAATAGTTGTAGCCGATGACGTTCATGCCGTCGGCCTTCGCGCGCTGGATCCAGTAGATGGTGTCGCGAAGGTGATCGCCGCGGGTGTAGCCGTCGGCTCGGGGCATACCGTTTTCGGTGGCTATACCGTTCTCGACGATGTAGAGCGGTTTGTTCGGAAAACGGCGCGAATAGTATTGCAGCGCATAGTAGATGCCCTCGGTGCGCACCGGCAGCTCCCAGATGCGCTGTCCGGGCAGTTCCGGCATCGCCGATCCGATGGCCCGGGTGATGGAGCTCAGCAGCGGCTGCACCGGGTCGTAGGCGGAGTAGTAATCGACGCCCACGTAGTCGAGCCGGTCCGCAATGCGATCGATGAACTCGCCGTTGACCTGGGCCTCCGAGCCTGCCACATAGCCGACATTGCTGGTCACCTGGGCATCGGGCTGGATCCGGTGGATGTAGTCGTAGATGGCGTTGTGGGCCTGCGCGACCCGGTCGAGCATCTCGTCCGCATTCGCGGCGCCCCGGCGGGTCTCTTGCACGATGTAGGCGACCGGCTCGTTCACGGTGACCCACAGTGGATTTCGGGATGCATAGCGGTCGACGACCGTGCGCATATTGGCCAGCCAATCCCCGACCATGCCCGGGTTGCGCCAGCCGCCGCGGTCGGCGGCCCAGCCGGGATAGACCCAGTGGTCCAGCGTGATCATCGGTCGCATCCCGGCCTGCACGATCTTTGCGATCACCGCGTCGTAGAAACCGAACGCGGCGCCATCCCACGCGCCCGGCGCGGGCTGCACACGAGCCCATTCGATCCCGAGGCGGAACACCTTCACACCCAGCGCGGCCGCCATGTCGATGTCGGCGGCGTATCGGTCGTAGAAGTCGACCGAATCGTGCAGTTCGTCGTCGCCGGAGTTCGCGATGTACCGCGTCCAGTTGCTATCTGGCGCATGGCCTTCGGACTGGAATCCGGAGGCCGCGACACCCCAGAGGAAATCCGGGTCCAGCACCGGTAGGGCGGTGTTCGACCGGATCGGCGGGACGGCCGAGGATTGCGTGCACAGTAGCAATGTCGACGCGGCGGCGGCGAGCGCGGCCAGAACGTATCGATGGAGCCGGGATCGCATCGACTCAGGGTAACGCGATCGCGGTCGGCGATGGATGAATCAGGAATGTTGGGCGGCAAACTGTTTCGCGTTCCGTCCGGGTCGGTTCCGCGGTACCATCACGCCGATCTCGACCCGGTGCCAGCGATAGCCGCGTGGGCCGAACCGCTACTGGTTTCGGCTGATCGAAAGGTGTTGGGCGGCACCTGAGAATCCGGTGCGGCCATACGTTCGCCGTTCGGGCAGTTCGGTTTTCGTCTTGACGCCTTCGACTGGGCCGTTGTCCTGGTTTCGGACGGCGTTGGATCTGGCCGAGCGCTCCGTGACCGTCACCCGGTATGGCGGACCGGGTGACGGGGGCGATGGTGTTATTCGCGGGAGAGCATGGCGGCGGCTTCGCGTTCGAGGTCGACGTACGGTTCGCCGCTGACGTCGACGGCCACCCGGCGCAGGGTGCCGCCGGTGAATGCCCAGGGCGCGGTGCCGGGGTAGTCGTCGGTGACAGGTTCCCCGCTGTCGCGGCCAGCGGTGAGACCCTCGCCCGCGAGGGTGAACTTGCCGGGCTGGGTTCGGATCCGGCCCTCGCCGACCTTCAGATCCCCGTAGAACAGGCTCGAGGTGCCGCGGGCGGTGCCGGGCGGGTCCTCACCGTCCTTGTCGAAAGAGGCTGCCAGGATTACATTTTCGCCGGTCGGCAGGTCCTCGGTGGCGACGATTCGCTGTTCCTCGCTGCCGAGGAAGTTGTACACGTAGTGCAGCCGGTTGTCCTTGACGTACAGCGAATGGCCACCGAACCGGCCGCCGTGCGCGAACAGCACCCCGACCGCACCCGGTCCGGGAATGTCGACGAGTGCACCGATCGAATAGGAGCGGTTGCGGATATTGACCGCCACCGACTCGGGCACCTCGGCCCCACCCGGCCGGTAGACGTACCGGTTGCGCGGCGCCGCGAGCTGCGGACGCGGGGTGGCCAGCACCTCGACGGCGGACCGGTCATCGAGCGGGAACGCCTGATTGGCACCGGCCTCGTGGAACCACAGCCCGACCAGTTCGGTGAGCCTCCCGGGCTGCTCGGCGGCGAGGTCGTGCAACTCCGACCGGTCGACCTGGGCGTGGTAGAGCTCCCAGGTGTCCTCCGGGAAGTGGCCCCAGCCGCTGACGGCGGGGTGGGTGGTGACGGCCTTCCAGCCGTCGTGCCAGATGCCGCGGGTGCCGAGCATCGAATAGAACTGGGTGTGCTTGGCCGTCGGGATGGTGGCCGCGTCGAAGCTGTACCGCATGCTCACGCCCTGCAGCGGGCGCTGGGTGTACCCCTTGACCGTGGCCGGGAGTTCGATCCCGAGGCAGTCCAGCACGGTCGGGACCAGGTCCACGGCATGGTGGTACTGGTCGCGGGTCTCGCCGCGGGCGGCGATCCCGGTAGGCCACGAGATGATGCACGGGTCGCAGGTGCCGCCGTTGAACGAATACCGCTTCCACATCTTGAACGGGGTGTTGAACGCCATCGCCCACCCGTTCGGGTAGTGGTTGTAGGTCCTGATGCCGCCGAGTTCGTCGAGCATCCGCAGATTCTCGGCCATATCGTCGGCGATGCCGTTGAAGAACTTGTTCTCGTTGACCGAGCCGTTGGGGCCGCCTTCGCCGCTGGCACCGTTATCGGAAACCAGCATGATGATCGTGTTGTCGAGTTGTTCGATGTCCTCGAGGTAGTTCAGTAGCCGGCCGATCTGATCGTCACAGTGCGACAGGAACCCCGCGTACACCTCCGCCATGCGGGCGAAGAGTCGCTTCTCGTCGCCGGAGAGGGTGTTCCAGGGGCGCGTGTAGTCCAGCGGTGGGAAGGGCTGGCCGTCGGGTCCGGTACGCGTGTCGGGGGTGCCGATCGGATTCAGCGGGGGCAGTTCGGTGTCGTGGGGGACAAGGCCGAGGTCTTTCTGCCGTGCCAGGGTCTGCTGACGCATGGCCTCGTAGCCGTCGTCGAACCGGCCTCGGTAGCGGTCGGCCCATTCGCGGGGCACCTGGTGTGGTGCGTGTGCGCAGCCCGGCGCGTAGTAGAGGAAGACCGGTCGCTCGGGGAGGATTGCTTTGACGTCGTCGATGTACTGGATGGCTTTGTCGGTGATGTCGACACTGAAGTGGTAACCCTGCTCCGGAGTGGCTGTTTGCTGGGTGGGGTGGTTGTCGTGGACGAGGTCGGGATACCACTGATTGGTCTCGGCACCCAGGAAGCCGTAGAAGCGTTCGAAGCCGCGGCCGACGGGCCAATTGTGTTTGGTGGAGGCCAGATTCATCTCGTCCTCGGGGCACAGGTGCCACTTGCCGACCATCGCTGTGCGGAAACCGTGCTCGACCAGAACCTCGGCGAGGGTGGCGCATTCGGGCGGGATGTGCCCGTTCGCACCCGGGAATCCGACCGCCGCTTCGCTGATGCAGGCCATCCCGTTGGTGGTGTGGTTACGCCCGGTCAGCAGGCAGGAGCGGGTCGGTGAGCAGAGGGCAGTGGTGTGCCACTGGCTGTAGCGCAGACCGTTCGCGGCGATCTTGTCGATGTTCGGAGTATCGATCGGCCCGCCGTAACAGCTGAGAGCGCCGAATCCGACGTCGTCGAGGACGATGTACACCACATTCGGAGAGCCGGGCGGCGCTTTTGGTTGCTCGTACGGACCCCAGTCCGGGACGGAGTCGCGAATGTCGAGGTTGACTACACCCCTGAACGGTTTGGTCATGGTATGTCTCCTCTGTGATTCTCCCCTTTCTCAGCCAAGCACTGGCCGTCGGTGGTTGCCAAGGGGTCGCTACGGGGGATCCGAACAGTGCCGTCGAGGGACATGGAAAAAGCGATCAGGAATCGAGAAGCGTTGGTTACCGGGCGGAAAATAGCGTTACTGCCATGAACATCACCATTGATCAGGCAGCTATCGAATCCGTTATCCTCGAGGTGCCCGACGCCGCGGCCGCCGCGGCTTTCTACACCGCCGCGTTCGGTCTCGGCGACCAGGTGCATGTGCGCGCTTCCGAGACGCCGACCAGCGGCTTTCGCGGCTTCATCCTGTCGCTCGTGGTGTCGCAGCCGAGTACCGTCGACAGCCTCATCGGTACCGCTGTCGAGGCGGGTGCGACGACACTGAAGCAGGCCAAGAAGAGCTTCTGGGGCTATGGCGGCGTCGTGCAGGCTCCGGATGGGGCGATTTGGAAGATCGCGACGTCGGCGAAGAAGGACACCGGTCCGGCCACCCGCGAGATCGACGATTTCGTGGTCCTGCTCGGGGTCGACAATGTCAAGGCGACCAAGCAGTTCTACGTCGATCGCGGATTGACCGTTGCGAAGAGTTTCGGCAGCAAGTACGTCGAGTTCGATGCGGCGCCGTCTTCGGTGAAGTTGGCGCTGTACGGGCGGCGTGCCGCTGCCAAGGATGCGGGCGTTCCTGCGGAGGGCACCGGGTCGCATCGGATCGTCATCGGCGGCGGTATCGGGCCCTGCACCGACCCGGACGGGTTCGCCTGGGAGGTCGCACCGGCCTGAGCCGGTCGGGGAAGGATCTCGCGCGCTTCCTCACTTGGCATCCCAATAGCACTCCACCACCGCTGTTGTGAACGGGAACCGCACCGGTGTCGGCCCGAAGGCGATGCGGCCTGCGTTCTGCGCCGCGGTTGCGATCATTTCGGCGACCGCCGTGGCTTCCTCGGCTGGGCAGTGCACGATTACCTCGTCGTGTTGGAAGAAGACCAGTTCGGCGCGGAGCCCGGCGCGAGCCATCGCATGACGCACACCCGCCAGTAGCAGCAGGGCCCAGTCGGCGGCGCTGCCCTGCACCACGAAATTACGGGTGAAGCGGCCGCGAGCGCGCGTTGCGGAGGTGTTGCCGTACTCGCCGAACTGCTCCTGCTCGTGGGATGGGTCGGGCGATGCGACGGAGACCGGCGGGCAGGTGCGCCCCAGCCAGGTGCGCACCAGGCGGCCTTCCGCACCGGCGCGAGCCGCATCGTCGACGTACGCCACTGCGGCCGGAAAACGTCGTCGGAGTTCGGCCATATGGGTGCGGGCATCGCCGGAGGTCTGGCCGTAAATGGCGCCGAGTAGGGCGATTTTGGCCTGGGCACGGTCGCCGCCGAAGACACTTTCCGCCAGCGCCGCGTACAGGTCTTCGTCGCGACCGGCCACCGCCATCAATCCCGGGTCGCGGGAGATTGCGGCAAGTACTCGCGGTTCCATTTGGTCGGCGTCGGCGACTACCAGACGCCATCCCGGGTCCGCGCGAATCGCCTGGCGGATCACTTTGGGAATCTGCAGGGCGCCGCCACCGTTGGTGGTCCAGCGGCCGGAAACCGTTCCGCCGGGCAGGTATTCGGGACGAAAGCGACCACCGTGTACCCACTGCTCGAGCCAGGACCAGCCGTGGGCGGTGTACAAGCGGTACAGCGATTTGTAGGCGAGCAATGGCGCTACCGCGGGGTGATCGATCTGCTGGAGCTCCCATTTTCGGGTGGAGGACAACGAGATTCCGGTGCGGGCGAAGGCACGGATGATGTCGTTGGGCAGGTCCGGCCGGACCCGCACACCCGCCCCGAAGGCGCGCGACACTTCGTCGGCCAACTCCGCCATCCGGCGCGGCTCCAGCCCACCGGGAAAGCGTTCACCCAGTAGCTTGTCCAGCAGTTCGCGATGGACGTCGGCGCGCCAGGGTATTCCGGCGCGGGACATCTCCGTGGCAACCAGCATGCCCGCCGATTCGGCGGCGAGCAGCAGCCGCATGCGTTCCGGATTTTCGGTCTTCGCCGTACGGGCCAGCTGGTCGGCGTAGACCTCGAGGAGGGCGTCGAATTCGTCCGTGCCGGGTGGCAGTGGTACCGGGCCGGAATCGAAGAGCGACGGCTGGGTCTCTGCGGCACGTGCGGGCGCGTCCGGCGGGACGGGCAGGTTGTGCAGTCGCGCCCACGCGGCCGCCAGCGAGTGGGCCTGGCCAGACTGGCCCTGCTCATGGCCGATCAGCAGGGCCTCCGCGGCCTGCACGTCGTAGCAGCGCTCGACCCGCACGCCGACCGCCAGCAGCGGTCGGTAGATCTCGGCTGTGGATCGCCAGACCCATCGCTCGACCTCGGGGCGTGCGCGCACCGCCTCGGCGAGCGAGGGCTCGTGTAGCACCGGTCCGGCGGGCCGACCGTACTGATCGAGTGGGCACAGCCGGGCACCTCCGTCGCCCGTTTCCGCCACCGCCCACCGCACGTTGTCGAGTCTTGCACCAGGGCGACGGCCTTCGACACCCACCTCGGTAGCGGCCTCGAAGGGACTCACCAAACTTTGGCCACCGTGAACAGCGGTACCCGATGCGAGCCGATCCGAAGGCTGGACGGACTGCGTGATGAGTCGGCCGCTCCCGCATCGTCGGAGGGGAGCTGGGTCCAGCCGGTGATTCCGCCGTCGAGCGCGATGATGGTGCCGGTGCGGAAGCAGCCAGCGCGCGAGGCCAGGAAGGTAACCAGTCCGGCGATATCGTCGGGCCTGCCGATGCGGCCGAGCGGGACCGTCTGCGCGATGTGCGTGCGGGCGGCGTCGGGTCTTGCTCTCGAAAGGCCGGGGCGATGGCGTTGACGGTAATCGCTTTGGCGACAAGGCATTTGGCGAGGCGGAGGGTGAGCATGTGGACGGCGGCCTTGCTGCAATTGTCCAGCTCGGACGGGCGGATGCCGTCCACCGAGCCGATATTGACAACGCGGGCGGGATCGTCCGGTTCGGCGGCAGCACGCAGCAGGAGGCCTTGCGGATGAGCCACGCGGGCCGAGGTTTCGATGTTCCGGGTGCGCGCGCAGTGCCGGGTGCTTAGGCTCACGGGGCCAATTCTTCGAAACGCCTGGAGTTTTTCTCGATGACGATGCCATCGCCAGCACACAGTCGCGCTCCGCTCACCTCGCCGATCGACACCGATGGCCCCCGGGTGTCGTTGTACACCCCGGAGTTCGCGGCGGATCCGCACGCGGTGTATCGGGAGATGCGGCGGCGATACGGGGCGCTGGTGCCGGTGGATCTGGCGCCGGGGGTGCCCGCGACATTGGTGGTCGGCTACTACACGGCGTTGCGGATTTTCAATGATCCGGACCACTTTCCGGCGGATCCGCGCGCATGGCAGAAGAATGTGCCCGCGGACTGCCCGGTATTGCCGATGATGCAGTGGCGGCCGAATGCTTTGCGCAATGCCGGTGACGCGCATGCCAGATACCGGCAGGCCAATCTCGCTGGTCTGGAGAAGGTCGATCAGTACGGCCTGCACGATACGGTGGCCAAGCTCGCGGTGCCGCTGATCAATGAGTTCTGTGCCAATGGGTCCGCGGATATGGTGCGCCAGTACGCATTTCCGCTCGCCTTCGCGGTGCTGAATGCCATGCTCGGATGTCCGGCCGAGATCGCGCAGCAGGCGGCGACCGGGATGGCGGCGATCTTCGAGGGTGTCGACGCCGAGCGTGGCAACCAGTTGCTCGCCGGTGCGATGTTGGAGTTGGCCCAGCTCAAGCGGGTCGAGCCGGGCGACGATATCACCACGCGGATGCTGCGGCATCCGGCCGGGCTGAGCGATAACGAGATGGTGCACCAGTTGGGCACGCTGTACGGCGCGGGCATCGAGCCGCAGCAGAACCTGATCGTCAATACGCTGCTGTTGATCCTGACCGATGAGCGCTTCGGCGGCAGTGTGCTGGGCGGGACCCTATCCACCCGGGACGCACTCGACGAGGTGTTGTTCAACGATCCGCCGATGGCGAATTTCTGTTTCACATTCCCGCGCCAGCCGATCCTGATCGATGATGTCTGGCTGCCCGCGAATCAGCCGGTCGTCATCAGTATTGCCGCCTGCAATACCGATCCGACGATTGCCGCGAACCAATACGCGGGCAATCGATCCCATTTGGCCTTTGGCGCTGGACCGCATGTGTGTCCCGCGAATTCCCTGGCATATCTGATCGCTCAGGAAGCCATCGACCAACTGCTCGACGCATTGCCCGAGATCCGCCTCGCGGTGTCGCCCGGCGAACTGACCTGGCGGCCGGGTCCGTTCCACCGGGCGCTGACCGCGCTGCCGGTCGCTTTCCCGCAATCGCCGCCATTACCGCAGCAGTCCTAGCGCACTACATACTCCGCACTGCACTCACCGTTGGTGTAGTTCTGGCCGGTTCCGTGGTTGAAAGTCTTGAGCACCAAAGCAATCCGCCCCGGTTCGGTCTTCACATCTGGTATGGACAACACGTTGTCGTGGCCTTGCACTCGGGCAGTGACGTCTGACTGCCCACTGCGACCAGTGTCCAGGTTCGCCCAGGTAACCGAGAACTTCTGTTCATATCCGGTCTGCGACTGAGAGTCGGTACGCAGTGTCAGATCGAACGACCCGTGGTCGGATACCGCGGACGCCTCGCTGGATGCTCGGACGGAGAAGTCGTCCGGCGTCGGGTAGGTCATCGTGCACAGCGCGTCCGACGGCGTGCTCGGATCGGCAAAAGCAGCGGGCGCACCGCCAACTATCGCCGCGGAGACGCAAGAGATGGCAGTGATTCCCACCGAACCCGACCAGGCACGTGATTTCACCAAAATTCTCCTATCAACCTCGAAGTACCAGATAGACCTGGGCGACCCCCTACTGGCTGGGTTCGGAAGCGGTTTCCGTTCAACGAATGTCGCCTCCTCCCGGGGATAACCGGCCCTCAGTTCAACCACGGCACCGTCGGCTTCTGTTGTGGCAGTGGTTGATTCGACGATCTACCCCGGTCGACCCTGCAGCCATCAGCAGCGCCCACACAGCGGCGCCAGCTGACGCAGGAGACGGTCACCGAACCGATATCGGCGAAGTCGTCGAGCGCGGGATCACCAGGGGCCACGGTACATCTCGGGACCACTGCAGATACCGAGCACGAGCTTCGCGATGGTGAAGTAGAAGATCAGGCCGAATGGCGTCGAATCTTGAACGTTCAGTCAAGATAATGTACTTTCGGAGTATGGGCAGGGTGCGAGAATTCGATCCGGATGCGGCGTTGCGGACGGCGATGGAGTTGTTCTGGCGCAGGGGATATGAGGCCACCTCGATGCAGGATCTGGTCGACGGACTCGGCCTGGGGCGCGGCAGCATCTACGGCACGTTCGGCAGTAAGCGCGAGCTGTACCTGAAGGCGCTCGAGCGCTATGTCGACGATGCGCGAGATGGACTGCTCGACCAGACGACGGGTCCGGGTTCCCCGCTGGAGGCGGTGCGCGGACTGATTCGCCACTACGCGGAAATCTCACTCGCGGATCATGATCGCAAGGGATGTCTGGTCACCAATACCGCGGTAGAGCTACCGGGAGACGACGGCGCGAGCCGCCTGGTGACCTCCGGGCTGGAAGTCATGGAGACCGTACTCGCCAGCACGCTGCTGCGCGCCCGTGCGCAGGGTGAGCTCGCGCCCGATCGCGACCCCGTGGCTCTCGCGCGATTCCTGGTGACGCTGCTGCAAGGGATCCGGGTAATAGGGAAAACCCCTGTCCGGCAACGCTTTCTGGACGACACCGTCGAACAGGCCGTCGCCATGCTCGGCTGAATCGGGTAGCTACTTCCGTGACATTCTTCTGCCCATTTTATTGAACGGCCATTCAAGAAAAGGATTGTATCTTGAACTCTACGCACACCGTCCCGACCGATACCGAGCTGGCTGCGTCGCTGGACGGAGATTTCATCAGCGCGCACGCCGAGGTCAACGGTATACGGCTGCACCATGTCACGGGCGGCACCGGTGAGCCGTTGATCCTGCTCGGCGGCTGGCCGCAAACCTGGTGGCAGTTCCGCAAAGTCATGCCGGAACTCGCCCGGCACTACCTGGTGACCGCGGTCGACATGCGCGGTATGGGCAGTTCGTCCAAACCCGAATCCGGATACGACAAGAAGACCATGGCGCGTGACATCCACGAGCTCATCCGGCATCTCGGATATGAATCCGCGTATGTGGTCGGCCACGATATCGGCGCGTCGGTCGCCTACCATCTGGCGGCCACCTTCTCCGATTCAGTGCGGCGGGTGGTCACGGTGGATCTTGGTGTGCCCGACGCGTCGTGGCTCGAAATCCCGATGCTGCCTGCCTCGGACGAGCAGGCCACTGCTCTGGAGAAGGGGCGCGGGGGATATCCGTGGTGGTTCGCGCTCAACCAACTCCGCGAACTCCCGGAACAATTGCTCACCGGCCGCTTCCGGTTGGTCATCGATTGGCTCTATGGCCATATGCTCGCCGACCAGTCCTCGGTGGAGGAGGAGGCCCGCCGCATATACGCGGCCGCCTACGACACCCCAGAGGCCATCCGCGCGGGCAACCGCTGGTACCAGACCATGCGTCAGGATATCGCCGATCTCGCCACCTACCCGGTCGTCACGCTGCCCATCCTCACCCTCGCCGCAGAGCAATCGTATTCCGCACTGCGCGAACAGATGTCGCCGGAGAAGGGTACGGATATCCGGGTGGTCCGCATCGACGGCAGCGGCCATTATGTCCCTGAAGAACAACCGGCACAGATGATCCGCGAATTACTGGCTTTCTTCGGCGACCAGTCCTAGGACCGACGGAGCCTCCCCGGCGCGCGCTGTTCCTGCCACGCTCGGCCTATGCGACTGAGTATTTCCCTCGCCGACTTCACCTGGCCGGATTCGCCGGATGCGATCGGCCCGCGGGTCGATCGGATCGTGCGCGCCGCCGATCAGGTCGGTCTCGACTCGGTATTCGTCATGGATCACCTGTTCCAGATCGGTCCGAACGGCCCGGCCGAACACGACATGCTCGAGGCCTATGCCGCACTCGGCTATATCGCGGCTCGGACCGAACGAATTCGGTTCGGCGCCTTGGTCACCGCCGTCAGCTACCGGGATCCGGGGCTGCTGGTCAAGAGCGTCACGACCCTTGATGTGCTCTCCGGCGGCCGCGCCTGGCTCGGCATCGGCGCGGCGTGGAATGCCGAGGAAGCCGCGGGGCTCGGCCTGTTCTTTCCGCCGCGATCCGAGCGGTACGAACGACTGGAGGAGACGCTGCGGATCGCGAAGCAGATGTGGGAGGGTTCGGAAAAGCCGTTCCATGGCAGGCATTACACGCTCGAACGACCGCTGAACGTGCCCAATGTGCTGACCCGCCCGCATCCGCCCATCATGATCGGCGGCCAGGGCGAGCGTAAAACGCTGCGCTTGGTCGCGCAGTACGCCGACGCGTGCAATCTCTTCGGTGGATCCGTCGACGCCGTCACGGCCAAACTCGCCGTTCTGCGCGGACATTGCGAGGCGGTCGGCCGACCATACGAGGACATCGAGAAGACCATGGTCGCGTACTACTACCCGGATAAACCGATTGCGGAGCAGGCGGATTCGTTCGCCCAGTTCGCCGAGGTCGGCATCCAGCACGCGGTACTCGGCCGCCAGGGCCCGTTCATGGACGAGGACTTCGAGAAGATCTTCGAATTGACCCTCGCGGTCAGTGATCTCTGACGGCACCGCATAGCGCATCCGCGATTGCCGCCGCGGGCGGTTCACCCGGCGGTTCATGATCCGGCGCAGCACCTTTCGCGACGGGCGGATAGCCGTAGTCGCTCTCAACGTACTCACTGTGCGGGATGCCCAGCTCCCCTACACCGTCCACCTGCAGAGACGCCCCGCCACACTGGCGGCCGAAGACCAGCTTTGCGGTCGGCTCCAGCGCGGTCTTCGGCGCGGCGGGGCGGATTCGTCGGAATCGGTCTAGGTGAACGGTGGGGTGTCCTGTAGACATACTGTGCCGCGCGGGGGCAGCACGCCGCGCACGACGTAGTTGCTTTCGTGGGCATTCGCGCAACTGCTCGGGTTGGATAGTGTGGTGTGTCCGTATCCGGCGACGGTGAGCAGTCGAGCGTTGCCGAGATGGGCGGTCATGGACTGGGCAGCCTGATACGGGGTGGCGGGATCGAAGACGGTGTTGACTGTGAGGATCGGTGTCCTGGACCGGTTCCACGGGCCGGTGTAGCGATGGGCCGCCTTGCCCGGCCAGGTGGAACACGCCTCGGTCACCCACGCCCAGAAGGGCCCGACCGTCCCGGCCCGCAGGGTGGCGAATTTGGCCAGGGGGCCGTAGAGGTGCGGATCGCGCGGGTTGGGACTCTCGCTGCATATCAGCGCATAGACCTGCTCGATGCCTGAGTAGCTCTGGTCTTGGTCGGAGGCAGCCAGCGACAAGTCACCCGTAGAGGATGCAAGGACCTCGGTCGGCATCGTCGGGACCGAGACCATCGATGCGATGCTCTGGGGCGTCTGGCCCAGCCAGAGGTCCTGCAGCAGGTCGGCCAGCGTCGACCAGTTCGGGGCAGCGTCCACGGGATGGACCAGTTGCAGGGCCGTGCGAACGGTGGAGGCGGTGACGGCGAAGGTGAACATGCCCTCCGGGTGGATGCGCAGGCGGTCCATCAGTCGCTCGTACTTGACTCGGGTCGCCCAGGGAGTGTCGGCCGCGAAGGGGCAGCCGCTGGGGCCTGCTCGGCTGCACAGGTCGAGGAACTGCGTTAGTGTCTGGGCCGTCCCCAGGTCGGAGTGTTCGCGCAGGAACGTCGGCAGCGCTGGGTCGTCGTCGTACCAGGCCGTGGGATCGACATTGCCGTCCAGCACCATCGCCCGCACTCGGTCGGGGAACAGGTTGGCGTAAGTGGCGCCCAGCAGCGTCCCGTAGGAGGCCCCCAGGTAGGTCAACCGCTGGTCGCCCAGGACTGCGCGCAGCAGATCCAAGTCCTGTGCCGAGTCTGTGGTCGAGACGAACCGCAGCAAGACCGGGTCACGCTGTTCACAACGCCGACCCAGTTCGATGTTGCCTTCGATCCACTGCCGCTCTTCCTCATGGCCGACGGGAAACCCTTTGGGCATCTGCGCGAACCAGGCTGCGTACTCCGCGGCAGTGGCGAAACATTGGACGGCGGTTGAGCGACCGAACCCGCGCGGGTCCCAGCTGACGATGTCGAACCGTTCCCGCATCTCCTGGGGAAAGAACGGATACTCGATGATGAACAGGTCGATAGCCGGTGCGGGCCCACCGGGGTTGAACAGCAGGCTGCCGATCCGATGGGCCGGGTCGGTTGCTGGGTGCCGGATGACCGCCAGCTCGATCGTGCGCGCTTGCGGATGCTGATAATCCAACGGTGCGGTCACGGTGGCGCATTCGAAACCGGCGGCGTTGGGGCACGGGGTCCAGACCGGCGTGGGCGTCGCCATGGGTGTCGGGTCCGGTGGCTCGGCAGCGGCGGGCGCAGCACCGCAGGCCAGGACTGCGGCCATCATTATGGAAGTCACCACACGTCGAGGGAAATGCGGGCGGTTCGACACGGATCCTCGCTATCGTCACGGGAAAGTGCGTGGCTGTGCTGCAAGGAAATTTCGCTAACCGTAGCCAACCATCGAGCAAATGTCGGGTTACGTCGACCATCGGCGTGGCTGCTCGACACCCGGCGGGAAACGCCGCCACTTATCGCAGCGGGTCACATGCCTTTGACGACGAATAGCTATCCGGCCTCGGCGGCCAGTGCGGCCAGCTGCTCGAGGACATCCGCTTCGGGTCTGACGGTCTCGGTGGGCGTCGTCTCGATCGCGGTGGCCACCAAGGTTGTACCGAGCAGATCGATTCGGCTGGAGAACGATCGATTCGACCGCATCCATCATGCCGTCACGGAGCTGCATATAGTTGGTGCCCGGCATGGTGGATGCGGGACTAGCTCCGAACCGGGCGCACCGAGAGGTCTTGGGATGCTCGCGCCACCAAATTGCCATCCGCTGTGCGAATCTCGGTGGTGTGCGTGGTCACTGAATGACCAGCTGTACAGATCTGATCGCGGATCTTGTCGACCTGGTCGGCGCGTAGTTCCATTGTCGCGCTGACAGTTCCGCGTCCGGGCGCGAGGAATTCGATGCCGCCGACGATGTTCCAGATGCGGTAGCCGCTGCCCAGCTGACCAGCCGCCATGACCGCATAGAAAGGGTCGGTCATGGCGAACAGGGTGCCGCCGAAGGCCGAGCGGTTGACATTGCAATTCCACGGACGAACCCGGTGGCTGACCCGGATTCTGGTCCAGTCTTCGGCGACGCTTTCCACTCGCACGCCCGAGAAGAACAACGGCGGATACAGGCTCATCAGCAGCCGGAACCGCGAGGGGTCCGCCGGCAGTGAGCGGGGTGCGCGCGGATGACCAGCAGCCGTGGAGTCCAGTGGTTTCATGAACGAACCTTCCTCACCTGATGATGTGGGGTCATCGCACTGTGGCGTATGCAGGTGGAGCCGCACCGAGGAACCCCGGCACGTAGGGCACCCGGGTCCACTGGGGTTGCCCGGTTTCGACCGACGGTCGGTCACCCCGTATGGTTTCCGCCGAGTCGGCCGGGCCGACGATTACGTGAGCATTTGTTCCGATGATGCCGAATGAGCTCACACCGGCCAGCGGGCCGCTTTGCGTCGCTGTCCACGGTTCAGCCTGGTTGCATACCCGAATGTCGGTGCCGTTCAGATCAATTCGCGGATTGAGGGTATCGAAGTGCAGGAGCGGCGGGATCACACGTTCTCGAACGCACATGAGGGCCTTGATGAGGCCCGCGGCCCCCGACGCTGCCTCGAGATGCCCGAAGTTCGTCTTCAGAGATCCGACATGCAATGGCCTACCGCCGTTTCGAGCGGCCAGCGCCGCAACGATAGCGCTCATCTCTATCGGATCACCCAAAGCGGTTCCAGTGCCGTGCGCTTCGATGAAGCCGAGATCCGCTGGGCTGCATCTGGCATCGGCCAGCGCGGCCTCGATCAACCGACGCTGGGCGTCGGCATTGGGCGCGGTGAATCCGGAGGATCGGCCATCCTGGTTGAGCGCGACTCCGTGAATGACACCGAGGATTGGGTCATTGTCGCGCCGGGCATCGGTGAGGCGCTTCAGCACGATCAGCGCGCAGCCCTCACCGCGTACGAAGCCGTTGGCCCGCGCATCGAAGGCCTTGCACAGGCCATCGGGCGCCAGTGAGCCTGTTCGGCTGATCGCCCGGGTGGAGCCCGGCGCGAGGATCAGATTGACGCCGCCGGCCACCGCGATCTCCGTTTCGCCGCGCCGCAATGACTGCACCGCGTGGGTGATCGCGACCAGTGCGGAGGAGCACGCGGTATCGAAGGCAACGGCGGGCCCGGTGAACCCGAACGTGTAAGCGATTCGGCCGGCCGCGAAGCTGTGCCCGTTGCCGAGCGCCCAGTGCGCGTCGCCGTGCTGCCCGGCCCAGTCGGCGTAGTCCTGACGACCGCTGATCCCGATGAACGTGCCTACCGCTTGCCCGCGCAGCCGATCCGGGTCAGTGCCGCTGTGCTGCAAAGCTTCCCAGGCGACCTCCAGCAGCATCCGATGTTGCGGATCGATGGCCTGCGCGGCGCGCGGGCTGATCCCGAAGAAGTCCGGATCGAAATCGAGTGCGTCGTAGATGAAGCTGCCCCGGGTCGGCAGTTGCGCCCATTCATCTTCGAATGGCCAGCGCCGGTGCATCGGCATATCGCCGATCAGATCCCGGCCTTCCAGCAGTGCCGCCCAGTATCCGTCGAGGTCGCTGATCCCGCCGGCGAGGCGCAACCCGACGCCGATGATCGCGATAGGGCCGACCTCGGATCGTTGATCCAGCTGTGCGCGTAGCTTTTTGATGGTCTCGGTGGCGCGGCGCAGGGCGATGTTGTCCGGTGCGCCCGCACTCGCGGTAGCTATTTCATCCATCCTGTATCTCCTGATGTCACGTTGTTCGCGCGGGTTCGCTGGGCGCGGTGACCAGTTCGCCGTGGAGTGCGATGGCCAGTGCCTCGGCGGTGCCGTGGGTCCATAGCAGCGTCGGCGAGATCCGCAGGGCGAATACGGATTCGAGCCTGTTGCGCATCTCCAGACTCATGAGCGAATCGAGCCCCATGGCGCGCAATGGTGTTCGCACGTCGACGCCATCCGCGGCCATCCGGAGCACGCCTGCGGCCACTTCGACGATCTTGTCCAGCACGAGCCGGGGCCCTTCGGCGTCCGTCGCATCGGACAAGACGGAGCGGAACTCGCTCATAGCGAGCCCCGACGCAGCAGCGGTATCGGTGCTGTGCCGCAATGCTTTCCAGCTCGGCTGTGCGGCACAGTCGGGATACGCGTCGAACCACCGGCGCGAATCGAAGGACAGATACCCGATGATCTGGCGGTCCTCGGCAAGGAATTCGCCGAGCGCCGTCCACGCGTCGGTCTCGGTGATGCCGGCCATGCCATGCGCGGCCAGCCGCTCACCTCGATTCTGTTGCGCCGCAGCCAAACCGATGTCCGCGAAAGGTCCCCACTGGATGCTCAGTCCGGGTCGTCCGTCGAAGCGGCGCGCCACCGCAAGCGCATCGAGATAGGAGTTCGCCGCGGCGTATGCGGACTGGCCCGGGTTGCCGACGAGTGCGGCGGCGGAGGAGAACAGCACGAACAAATCCAGTGGATCCTGCGCGGTCAGTGCATCCAGATGGCGCGCGCCGTCGACCTTCGGTCGTAATACGCGTTCGACCTGTTCGGCGGAGAGTCCGAGCACGGTGGCGTCGTCGAGCACTCCGGCGGCATGGAACACCCCGCGCAGCGGCGGAAGCTCCGTCCGGATCGAATCCAGTGCGGCAGCGAGAGCTTCGTGATCAGAGACGTCGGCACGATAGCTGTGCACCGTTGCGCCGGAGCTCGTTCCATTCTCGAATTCGCCGATCGGCAGCGTTCCCCCGGGTGCGTTGCGCCCGAGCAACGCGACCGCTCCGGCTCCGTGCGCGAGCAGCCAGCTGGCGAGGCTGCGACCGAGCGCACCGTGGCCGCCGGTGATCAGATATGTGCCGTCCGCCCGGAATCGGCCGTCCGGCATGGGCTCCGGGGCGATCTCGCGCACCGTTTCGGGGCGATTGAGCACGAATTTGCCGATGTGTTCGCCGCGGGCCATGTCCCGCAGCACATCCGCGACATCGGCGAGCATGTGGGTGGTGGTCGGTACCGGTGCGAGGTGACCGTCGAGAACCAACTGCCACGACTCATGCAATGCGGCCGCGAAGCGCTCGGGTCGACGGGTCATCATTCCGGCCAGGTCGACGGCGAGGAACCCGATGCCTTTGGCGAACGCCCGCAAGCCGAGTCGGCGATCGGCGTAGATGTCCTTCTTCCCGACCTCGATTAAACGGCCGTCCTCGGCGAGCACGTCGAGACCGTGATCAATGGCCGCGCCGGATAGCGAATTGAGCACGACATCCACTCCGCGCCCACCGGTCCCGGCCTTCACCTCGTCTGCCCAGGTCAGCGCGCGCGAGTCGAAGACATGCTCGATACCGTGCGCATTTTGCAGGAACGCGCGGCGCGCTGCGGACCCGGCAGTAGCGAACACCTGCGCGCCGAGATAGCGGGCCACGCTGATGGCCGCCAGGCCCAATCCACCCGCACCGGAATGAATCAGCACAGTATCGCCTGGTCCCACGCGCCCGAGTACGGCCAGCGCATACCAGGCGGTAGTCGTCACGATGGGCAGCGCCGCAGCGGTCTCGGCGGTCATGCCGGAGGGGATCGGCGCGGTGTGATCGGCCCGAACAGTGATGTGCGAGGCGAATGTCCCCAGTCCGCAGGCCACCACCCGATCGCCGACGGCTCGACCGGTCACGCCCGGCCCGATCCGGCGGATCACACCGGCACATTCAACACCGAAATCCCCGGCTCCCGGTGAGGCGTCCGGATAGGTTCCAGCCGCCTTCATCACATCGATGAAATTCACTGCGGCCGACTCGATTTCGACCAGCACCTCACCGTCGCCCGGTGCGCGGGGGGCGAGCGGAACGTAGCGCAGCCCGTCCCAGAATCGGTCCGGAGCCGACCGCAGCCGGAAGGGCTGCGGGAGTAGGTGCCACGGGCGCACTACGGTCTCGCTCGGACGCTCACCGCCTTCGAGTCGGCCGATGTAGCGCCGCCCGGCACGAAGCACCACCTGGTCTTCTCCGGTCGCCGCCAGGAGTTCGTCTGCGCAGTCGTCGATCCCGTCGGGCAGGGCGATATCGATGATCTCGGCGGACAGTTCGGGATGCTCACGTCGCAGGACCCGGACGAATCCCCAGAACATGGCGGCACCTGGATCTGGTCGATCTGCAAACTCGGCGGCGCAGGCGTTTGCGGTCACCACGACAAGCCGCCGCGGCACGGTTGCGGAACCGACGTGGGCGCGTGCCAGCTCGGCGAGCTGCACAAGTCCTCGACGCTGCGAATCGAGGTCGGCGGTGGGCGCAAGATAGACCACCGTGGTGGTCTGGTCGATGCGGTTGTGCTCAGCGGTGCGCACGGACAGGCCGCGTCGACGAAGGGCTTCCCGCAATGCCTCTTGATGCGTTGCCGCACCGTTCAGGACGAACTGGGTATCCGCCGAGCCGTGCGCAACGACATCCGCCGAGTCCTGCTCAGCGGTGTCGTCGCGCCGCAACACGAAGTGGAATTCTCGATCGAATCGCCGGGCAGCGGTCCGTTCGCCGTCGATGGCGATCAGCTCGAGTCCGCGGATGGCGGCCAACGGCGTCCGCTGCGCATCGAAGAGATGGATGTCCGCTGAATTCGCCGACCGCCGAACGGCGTACACACAGGCCGTGTCGATGTAATCGGCTGGTTCGGCGTACAGCCTGAGCTCTTCGATCGCCGCTGGAACGACAGTTCGCTCCTCGTCGAACAGCACCAGGGCGACCTGCATTGCGCTGTCGAGCAATGCCGCGTGCAACTCACCTCGGTGCAGCTGTGCCCGTCCCTGTGCACCGAGTGCGATCCGGGCGAGCGCGGTGTCGCGCGAAATCCGGATCTCGCGCACACCTTGGAATTCGGGGCCGTAGTTCAGTCCTCGCCGTCGGCACAGCTCGTAGAAGTCCGCGGAGCCCATGGGATCGTCGCCCGGTGATTCGGCCGGGAAGTTCGGAGCATCTGTGAGCTCCACCACGTGCATCACCCGGCCTCGAGCATGCGGCGTCCACGTCTGCGCTCCGTCGTCGAGCGACCTGATCTCGACGCTCGCACCCGCCGTGACGTCTTCGCGCAGCATCACATCGAGGCGGGTCGGGGTGTCGTTGAGCGTCAAGGCACGGGTGAACCGCAAGTCCCGCAACGCCGCTGGTGCGTGCCCATATCTGGTACGGCAGACCGCGACCGCCATGGCCATCATCATGGCCGCGGGCAGCACCACGGCGTCGCCGACGCGATGGTCGGCCAGCCACGCCATGGCGTCGAGGGTGATGGGAAGGGTGGCGTGCCATGCCCCGGATTCGACGACACTGGGGTACGCGGGAACTCGCAGCGTAGCTACCGCCGATACACCCGCTGCGCGCGCCGGAAGCCAGAAGGACTGTCGCCGCATCGGATACGGAGGCAGCGGTGTGGCAGCCGGGGCGGCGATATCGGCGAATGGATGCAGGCCCGAGATGTACGCCTGGGCGCGACTGCGACACATCTCGGTGCGGGGATCGCGGTCCCGGTACAGCGACGAAAGCGCTATGGGTGGGTGCGGCCGCGTGGCGGCCAGCTGCTCGATGACCGGTGTCAGCACCGGATGCGGGCTGATCTCGATCACGTGGGTGACGCCCGAGTCGAACAGCGCTGTCATTGTTTCGGCGAATAGTACTGGGCGACAGAGGTTCTCGATCCAATAGTCACCGCCGAGATCGTCGGGCCCGACGAGGCACCCAGTGACGGTGGAATGCATCTCGACACTGCCCGCACGCCCTGACACCGCGGTGAGCGCCGCCGACAGTTCGGGCCGGAGCTGGTTCATCTGCGGGCTGTGCGAGGCATAGTCCACCTTGACCATCCGGCAGAACACGCCTTCGGCCGTGAGAATCTCGTGCAGCGCTTCGATCGAGTCGGTATCACCGGACAGCACACAGGATCTCGGACCGTTGTCGACTGCCAGCCCAACGGAATTCTCGAAACCCGCTATGACCGAGGGGATCTCATCCTTGGAAAGTTCGACCGCAAGCATTCGGCCGGAGCCCGCCAGCGCTCGGAGCGCCGCGCTGCGCCGGGCCACGACGAGCGCACCGTCCTCCAGGCTGATCCCGCCGGCTAGCGTGGCCGCCGCGATTTCACCCTGACTGTGGCCGACGACCACATCGGGAGCGATGCCCATGTGCCGCCACATGGCGGCGATACCCAGCGACAGCGCCCACAGCACCGGTTGCACCTGATCGACGCGCTCGAGCCAACCTGGTCCTGCCGCACCGGATATCACCGGTAGCGGGCGCCAGTCCACATGCGGCTCGAGCGCGGCTGCGCACGCCTCGACGGCGGTGGTGAACGCCTGGTCATTCCCGTAGAGCGCCGCGCCGACACCGTGCCACTGCGCGCCCTGACCCGGAAAGACGAAGGCCACCCGACCGACGTCGCGAGCGCGGCCGGACAGCACCTCGGGTTGCTCGGCAGCCGGGTCCGCGGCATAACGACGCAGCGCCGCCGACACGTTATCCGGCGCGAAGCCCAGCACGGCGGCGCGCCATGACATCGACGGCGCACGGTGGGCGAGCGTGGCCGCCACTGGATGCAGCTGCTCCGGATCAGCAGTCAGCAGGTCCGCGATGTCATTGCAGCGCTGACGTAGCGTTTCGTCGGAGTGCGCCGAGACCGGCACGAAACCGATTCGCGATGAGTACGAATCACTCTCGCTGTCTGCGGATTCCGCGCGCTCGAGGACGGCATGCGCATTGGTGCCACCCCACCCGAAGGAGTTGACGCCGACATAGACCGGCGCATCGGCCGGCAGCTCGACGCGATCACGCGCGACGTGCACATTCAGGTCGTCGAAGGCGATCTCGGGATTGAGCTCACCGGAGTGCAGGCTCGGCGGCACGTTCCCGCGCTCCAGGCACAGCACGCACTTGATCAGACCCGCGAGGCCGGCCGCCGCCTCCAGATGCCCGATATTGGTTTTGATCGAACCGATCAGCAGCGGACCGCGCTCGGAATTCCTGGGTATTCCGAGGACCTCGCCCAGAGCCCGGGCTTCGATGGGGTCGCCTCTACCGGTGCCGGTTCCGTGCGCTTCGACGTAGGCCAGTCGGTCGAGGTCCAGTCCGCGCTCTCGGTAGGCCAGGTGCAAAAGCTCTCGCTGGCCGTCGATGCTCGGCGTGACCAGGCTTTCGCCGCCGCCGTCATTGTTCACGACGGTGTTGACGATGATCGCTCGCACCCGGTCGCCGTCGCGTCGTGCGGCCTTCAGCGGCTTGAGATATACCGCCGCCACGCCCTCGCCGCGAACGAATCCGTCCGCACCGGCACCGAATGCCGCACACCGTCCGGCATCGGACAGCGCCCCGAAATGTGTAAGTCCGATCGAGATATCCGGCGCCAGAATAAGATTCACGCCGCCGACGAGAGCGGATTCGATATCGCCGGTGCGGATCGCGCGAACCGCCAGATCGAGCGCCACCAGTGCCGAGGAACATCCGGTCTCGACCACGAGGCTGGGTCCGGCCAGGCCGAAAACGTACGACACGCGCGAAGCGATCACATCGAGCGCGGTGCCGACCAGGCTGTGCTGGGTGGCTGCGAGACCCCGCTGTGTGCGAAGCGTCTCATAGTCGTGCCAGGAGGCGCCGACGTACACCCCGGTCCGGGTGCCGCGCAGAGTGTGTGCGGGCACACCCGCGTCTTCCAGTGCACGCCAGGCGGTTTCGAGCATGAGTCGCTGCTGCGGGTCGATATCGGCGGCCTCGCGCGGCGAGATGCCGAACAGTGCCGCGTCGAAGCCGTCGATACCATCGAGAAAGCCGCCGACCGACTGCACCCGTTTGGATCCGTCCAGTGGAGCGGCGGCGTCCCAGCGGTCGGCGGGGACCGTTCTGATCGCGTCACCGCGCGAGATCAGCAGATCCCAGAGCGCGTCGAGATCGTCGGCCCCGGGAAATCGTCCGGCCATGCCGACGATCGCGATGGGCTCGTTCATGGCGTTCCTTCCGGCTGCGGCGAGAATCCGCCGACGATCGCGTCCGCGACCTGCTGTGCATCGGTGATGGGGGCCCAGTGGCCCGAATCGATTTCGGTGAAGGTCAGGTGGTCTGCCGCGCCTTCGATCGCCCGCGTCATGACCGGAATTCCGACATACAGGTCGTGCACCGCGACGATGACGTGCACGTCACGCACGATGAGGCGGCTGTAGGTCGGATCGGCGAGGCGCTGAAACACATTGGCCCGGTACCGGTTCAGCGCCGCTATCCCGTCGGCGGGCGGGACATGTGGCGCCGGAGCGCCCTCCCATTGTATGAACGCGTCGAGCGTGGCTCCCGTGATGCCGGTGTTCCACATGGCCTCGGCGACGATAGGTATGTTCCAGAGCGGGATGTACACCGAACGCGCCGCCTGGTCGAGCACTGCCGGAAGGTCCGCTGGATTCTGCGCGGTGCGCGCCAGCCATCGCCCCCACAGATCGAGGTTCGGCCCGGACAGAGCGGTGAAGTCGAGGAGCTCGGCGGCGACCGCCGGGGTCGCGGCAGCCTCCCAGCCCTCGCCGGCACCCCAATCCCAGCCCACCAGATGCACTCGGCGGCCGCCGGCGGTAGCGTCGATGACCGCGCCGATATCGGCGGCCAGCACGGGGAGCGCGTAGTTCTCCTGCCGTGCGGGATGATCGCTCTCGCCATTGCCGCGGGTGTCGTAGGTGACCACGTGATAGTTCGGTGCCAGTCGCGCGACAACCTGATCCCAGGCGCGCGAGGTGGACAGATAACCGTGCACGAGGACAACGGTCGATGCCGAATCGGCAGGCGGTCCGTACTCGTGCACGCGCAGCCGAACGTCGCCGGAACTCAGCACCCAACTGTCCGTCGAGGCAGGCATCGGGAGTTCCGCTGCGCCCGCCGGTTGCGTTGTATCTGCCAGTGCTACAGCGGATTTCGGGAGTATGACAATAGCCATCGCGAGCAGTGCGAGCGCTGCCGGCGCCACGCCTCGCGGCATGCTCCGGATCATCCGAGACGTCTCCCGGCGATGAATCCGCGTTCCCAGCCGGTCAGCGGCGGCTCGGTCAGCGGCGGCTTCCGTGGGCCCAGGACGGCTCCGGCCAGCACCGCCGGATGCCCCATGGCCAGGGCCGGGCGGGCCAGGAACATCACATCCGACGCCACGGTGGCCACCGCGGGCCGGGACTCCGCAGCGCGGAACACCCGCGCGCCGTAGCGAAGCATCCAGCGATCCAGCACGGCCGGTCCGGGGCCTTCGGTATTGCGGAACGCGAGATCCTGGCTGGTCGCCATCTGCCACGGATCAGCAGCCGCCCGGATGATCGAGCGTTGCAGGCGAGATGCCGAACCGGCACCGACGCCGCTGCGCGCAAATTCCGCACCGAGCGCGCCGGCGCAGCGTGTCGCAACCGAAAGTCCCTGGCCGTATACCGGATTCAATGCCGTTGCGGCATCGCCAACGACCACGAATCCGGTGGGCCAGGTTCGGATGCGGTCGAACCGATAGCGCCGATTACCGGTGCTGCGCGAGCGCATCGTCCCGGTCAACGGCTCGGCTGCCGCGAGGATCTCGGCGATCAGCGGATCGGATACGCCGTGCCGGGCGAAGTCGATGAAATGGTCGTCCTCGGTGGGCAGCTTGCTGCCTCGGGTGCCTCCGACAGCCGCGATCCACCGACCACCTTCGATCGGCAATAACGTGGCATTGCCACCGGGCGCACCGGAGCGGGATTCGGCTTGGATGAGCACTGCGGGAAAATCCGATTCGGCGCCCGATACCGCGCGGAAGACCCGGGTGGCATAGGTATGCCCCGAGTCGACGATTTCCGGGGGAGGCACAACGACCCCCAACGCGTCCAGCCACCGGCCGGCCTGCGATCCGCGGCCGGTGGCATCGACCACCAGGTCGGCGTCGAACTGCTCTGTTGTGCTGACCGCTGTGTCCCGCAACCGCACACCGCGGACTGCGGTCGCAGAGCCCAGCAGCCCCATCGGCTCGCACTCCTGCCGAACGGTGACGCCATCCTGCTCGATGACCATCGCACGAACGACATGGTCGAGCAGCTGTCTGCTGCAGGTGATCCCGAATCGGCCCGTATAGTTGCGGGCCATCCAGCCGCCCACGTTGGGGCGGAAAAGCAAGTCGGTATTGACGCGGATGCGATGCGCGCCGGCCGCGAGCAGCCGGTCGGCGATCCCGGGCAGTAGCCGCTCGAGTCCGAGCACACCGCCGGGCGCGAGAAAGTGCGGATGTCGGGCCTGTGGCAGCCCACGGCGTGACTCCGGTCGCTCCGGGTATCGGTCTCGCTCGATTACGGTGACCGCAGCGGCGTGCCGGGCCGCCGCCGAGGCGGCCAGCAAGCCGGCGAAGCCGCCGCCGAGCACAACCACCTGCGGCCTTGCCGCGTTCATCCTCTTCCCTCCCGGTCACGGCTGGTCAGACGCACTGCGCCGCACCACAGTCGGGAGCGGTCGAGCTTCGCTCCCGGTTCGGTGTCCGGCAGCAGCGCCCACCCGCGCAGCACCCGAGGGGAACGCTGCCATCGGGCCGCGGCCCGGAATATCGAGTGCGCGGTCTCGACCGACCAGTCCTGATAGAAGTTGAGGCTGGACGCGAAAGTCCAACGCGCCGAGCCGAGTTCGCGCCCCATCGTGAGATTGACCATCCGCAGCATGGCGGGTGACCAGTGATCCTGCGCCCACCAGCGGATTTCCGGTCGAAGCAGGGCGTTGCTCAGCATCCGGACCTGCGCCGCCTCGAGATACGGCAGTAGCCCCTCGGTGATGACGAGGACAGCGCGTGCACCGTCGCACGCCTCGGCGAGGAACTCCGCGGTCGCGGCCTGGTCGGTGACGTCGACGGTCCGGGTGACCCGCTCGCAGCGTGCCCGCCGGCCGGCAAGTCGCGCGTCTTTGTAGGCGATCAGTTCCGGCAGATCCGCTTCGTACCAGATCGTTTCGGCTGGAATGTCGAGCCGATAGGGACGCGTGTCCAGACCTGCGGCCAGATTGATCACCCGGTCGCATCCCCGTTGCAGGGAGTCGATGACGAGATCGTCGACCAGCCTGGTGCGCACCACCGTCGGCCAGTGGTTGCGCGCGCCGCGCGGCAGCATGCCCGATGCACCGAGCGTCACGCCCTGCGCACCGGCCAGCATCGATGCAAGCTCGTCGTGGAACAGCGCATCGGGTCGGGCCGATTCCAGCGCCCGGTAGACCGCCACCCAGCGCGCGGTATCGGAAACGTGGCCGATCGACGGTGAAGTCATGACGCCTCCTGATGTTCGGCGGTCCGCTCCTCGCACGCTGTGAACGCGTAGTCCGCGAGTGGGAATCTCCGCATCCGCCACCAGGCTTCGACACTTGTCGACGGCCGGAACAGCGGTACATCGCCGAACTGGTCGAAGTAGAAACTGCGGGCCTGCTCGCAGTTCGAGTTGTAGAAGATGGACCCGGCCTGACGCGCGATCATCTCCTCGATGAAGCGTGCATAGGCTTCCGGCTTCACCTCCACCCGGGTGGCGCCGCGCCGCCGCGCCTCGGAGATGCACCGAATCGCATGCGCCACCGCATTTTCGATGGTCATGAAGAAGGATCCGGTCATCGAGTAGGGACCGTGGATGATGAAGGCGTTGGGGCAGGGCGGGAGCGTGACGCCCTCATAGGCGGCGTTGCGATTCCGATCCAGATAGTCGCCCAGATCTACGCCGCCGCTGCCGGTGATGGGGAACCGAGGCAGGCTGGTGCGTTCGAACACCTCGAAACCTGTTGCCAGGATCAGCGTGTCGATGTGGTGATGGCGACCGTCGCTGGTGGTGACACCGGTGGCCGTGATCGCCGCGATGTCCGCATAGACCAGGTCGACATTGTCGCGCGCGAAAGTTTTGTAGTACCTGTTCGACAGAGTCAGGAATTTGCAGCCGAAGCGATACTGCGGCGTAAGCCGCTCGCGGACAGAGCGATCGGGCACCTGCGCTCGCAGGGCGAGCCGGGCCATCCACTCCAGCGCGGTCACCGCACTGGGCGCTTTGAACCGGAAGATGCCGTTGTACAGCAGTTCCAGCCACACCAGCACGATCCAGCGCGGCAGTCTCAGCAGTCCGGGCATGAGGCGGAACACCCAGCGCAGGAACAGCGGAATGGGGAAATCCGGCTTGGGAATCACCCAGATGGGTGTGCGCTGGAATACCGCGAGCCGTTCCGCGCGCTCGGCGGCCTCGGGGATGATCTGGACCGCCGACGACCCGGTGCCGATCACCCCGACCCGGCCTGCGAGCGACACCGTGTGATCCCAGCGCGCACTGTGGATCACCGCTCCGGCGAAGGTGTCCAGACCCGCGATGTCGGGAAACTTCGGCCGCCCCAGCGCACCGTAGGCGTTGATCACGAATCGAGCGCGCAGCGGACCCCGGCTGGTCTGCACGTCCCAGTGGTGAAGTTCGTCGTCGAATCGGATGCCGGTCACCTCGGTGCCGAGGCGCAGATGCGGGCGCACGCCGTATTTGTCGACGCATCGGTCCGCATAGGACTTCAGCTCGTCGCCCTTGGCATAGGCGTATCGCCAGTCCGGATTCGGCTCGAAGGAGTAGCAGTATCCCCAGATCGGAATGTCCACGGCCACATCGGGATAGGTATTGTCGCGCCAGATGCCGCCGACGTCGTCGGCCTTGTCCACCATGATGAAGTCGTGGATTCCGGCCTGCCGCAATCGGATCGCGGCGCAGATGCCGGAGAAGCCGGCGCCCACCACCACGACTTCGAATTCGCGCTCGCCCGCCGGTGTCACCGCTTCCTCCGCAGTCTCCGGAGTAGGCCCCGACGTGGCCGTCGCGCCTCCGAATCGCCGGCCGGTTCCGCCGCGGCCATGAAGAACTCGGTCACGTAATCGACGAACAGGTCCGCGGTGTCGAAATCCTCGCGCGCCATCAGTTCTGCGATCACACCGCTGATCAGTTCCGGTGCGGCGATCTCCGCCAGCCGGCCCACCACCGCAGGGTTCATATAGGGCGCGGCGTCCGCGACGACCACGGGATCGATATTCGACAGTATGGCCAGAGACTTGTCGGTGCGCCCGTCGAGCAGTTCGCTGCCGATCGAGCGGCCCAGCAGCCGGGGCGGCAGCACCCGGGTGGCGAACGGCACCGCCAGCCGCAGCGGCACGCGCCGTCCCAGCGCCGAATAACGCTGGTACTCAGTGGGATAACGCGATCGCAGGTTGCTCACGACCTGCTCCTGCAGCGCCGCGAGATGTTCGCCACCGAGCACGCCCAGGTACTCGATGCGCTCGATGGGCACGTGCAGCGCGTGGGCCAGCTTTGTCAAATGCATGCTCGTCACACGATCGGTCACCGCCGCCGCCTCCCCAGCAGTGCCGCACGCACAATGGATCTGGTTCCCCATGGCAGGCGGGCTATATTGTCCGCCAACGCGGTCTCAGCAAGGGCGCGGTCACGTCCGGGCGCTTCGTTCAGCAGCGTGAGCAGGTCCGCGCACTGGTCTTCGGACAACAGGTAGAGCGCGGTCAGGCCCTCGCCGAGCTCACTCTCGAGTTTTCTTCTCGCGCCGATTCTCTCGGTCATCGTGGCAACATTCCTTTTCGAGCCATTCGCCAGGCATGACCGGCGGCGCGCCGGCTCAGCGCGCCGACCGATCGCGACGAATCGTCCGGACCTGGCAGGATTTCCCGCAGCAGCGGTTCGGGGAGCCCCCGGCGCCGCCATTCCCGCGGGTAGCCGATGGACACCTCCTCGAACCGCACTCCGTCGAAGTGGTCGGTCTTGCGAATGTGCAGGTGCCCGTACACCACGCACCGCACGTTGTAGCGGCGATGCCAATCCGCGGTCAGCTCGGTGCCGCACCACATGGCGAACTCCGACCGGAGCAGCCGCTCGGTCGGCCGCCGGAGCAGCGGAAAGTGGTTGATCAGCACCAGTGGCACCGCCGGATCCAGTTCGTCGAGCCGGGCGCGGGTGTACTCCACCCGCTGCCGGCACCACTCTTCCCGGGAGACGTACGGGTCGTAGGCGAGCAACTGCTCGTCGGTGGCGACCGATCCGGTGGCCTCCGCGCGCGCCAGACCCTCCTGCTTCGTTCGCACGCCGTGCGGCAGGAAGCTGTAGTCGTACAGTAGGAACAGCGGAGCCAACACCGCGGGACCGCCCGCACCCTCCCAGGTCGGGTACGGATCCTCCGGTGTGATCACATCGAGCTCCCGGCACGAGTCGATCAGATGCCGGTACCGCCCCTCGCCGCGGCGGCGTCGCGGATCCCTTGCAGTGGTCCACATCTCGTGGTTGCCCGGCACCCAGATCACCTTCGCGAAGCGCTCGCGCAGCAGTCCCAGCGCCCAGCGGATCGCATCGGTCTTCTCCGCCACGTCACCCGCGACGATCAGCCAGTCGTCCGGGGAATCGGGCCGAATCTGTTCGACCACTTCCCGATTCCCCGGATGGCTGATATGTAGGTCGCTCACCGCGAGCAACCGACTCACGAAACCGCCTCGGTGGCAACGGAACCACCCAGCCTGCGCACCGCCCCGGAGAGCCGGGTGACCAGTTCGTCGGGCACATCGCCGTCCGTGTGAATCGCCGTCAGCCGCTCCAGCAGCATCTCCACCTCGGCGACGATCGGATCGGCGAGCTCCGCATCCTGCGGAGTCACCTGGTCGAGCACATGCCGGGCCAGCAGGTTCACCGTCGGATACTGGAAGATGACCGAGTTCGCCAGCTTCACACCGGTGAGTGCCCGCAGGTGCGCACCGAGCTCGATAGAGCTGAGCGAATCGATACCCATCTCGGTGAACTCCCGATCCGCTTGGACCGCATCGGGAGACGAGTAGCCCAAGACCATCGAGATCGGCGTCTTGAGCAGATCTACGACCACCTCGTGCTGTTCGGACGGGCCGAGTCCGCCCAGCCGCTTGGCCAGCTGAGAGGGATCGCCCATCTGCTGCGTGGCACGCGGCCGGGTGTGCAGCAGCGCACGGAAGAACGGCGGCAATTCGGTCACCTGAGCGGCCACCCGCAGCAGCGACAGATCCATACCGACCGGCAGCACATGTGGCCGCCCGGTACGCAACGCCGCGTCGAACAGTTCCAACGCCTCCTGCGTCGGGATCGGCGTCACGCCCATGCGGGTCAGACGAGAACGATCCTTCTCGTCCATGCCACCGGTATTGGAGGTGTCCTCCGCCCACCAGCCCCACGCCATCGCGGTGGCGGGCAACCCACGGTGGTAACGGTGCACGGCCAAACTGTCGAGGAAGACATTCGCCGCGCCGTAGTTGGCCTGACCGGCGCTACCGAATGTGCCTGCCGCCGAAGAGAACAGCACGAACATCGACAGATCCAGGTGCTGGGTCAGCTCGTGCAGATGCCAGGCGCCGTGCGCCTTGGCGGGCAGCACCGCGTCCAGATGTTCGGCCGTCAGCCCGGCGAAAGTCGAGTCCGCCAATGCGGCCGCAAGATGGACCACGCCTCCGAGCGGATGCTGCGCGGGCAGCGAGTCGAGCACCGCCGCCAGCGCGTCCCGATCACCGGCATCACACGCGGCGACCGTCACGCTGGCGCCCATGGCATCCAATTCCCCGACCAGAGTGGCGATTCCGTCGGCCTGCATACCACTGCGACTGGTCAGCAGCAGGTGCTTGGCGCCGTAGCTGGAGACCAGATGCCGGGCGATGATCCCACCGATCGTGCCGGTGCCGCCGGTGATCAGCACCGTTGATTCCGGATCGAAGGCGGTCGGCCAGGTGAGCACCACCTTGCCGAGGTGCCGCGCCTCGGACATCAGACGCAGCGCCGCAGCGGCGTGCCGCACATCGAAACGGGTCAATGGCAGCGGGGCCAGGACACCATTCGCGAACAGCTCAGCCAACTCGGCGAGGAGTCCGCCCACCAGGTCCGGAGCCAGCGCACCCAACTCGAACGAGGAGTAGGTGACATCGTGGGTGCGACGTACCTCCGCCGGATCGCGCACCACGTCCCTGGCGATCTCCACGAACCGGCCGCCGGATGCGAGCAGTCCCAGTGAGTCGTTGGTGAAGGTATCCGGCAGCAGGTTCAGCACGATCTGGATGTCGTGGTTCGCGAACCGGGCGGCGAAGTCCGAGGAACGGGAATCCGCCAGATGATCTTCGGCGAAACCCAGGCCGCGCAAGTCATCCCACTTGGTGCGACCTGCGGTCGCCAAAACCTCCAGGCCGAGATGCCGGGACAGGTTCACCGCAGCCGTGCCGACGCCACCGGTGGCGGCGTGCACGAGCACTCGCTCCCCCGCTCGGGCCTCGGCGACCTCGCGGAGGCCGTATAGCGCGGTCAGATAGGCGACCGGTGCGGCGGCAGCCTGAGCGAACGACCATCCCGCCGGAACCGCGGCAAGCAGCCGGTGATCGGCCACCGAGGTCGCGGCGATCTCGTCGAACAAGCCGAACACCCGATCACCCGGCGCGAGACCCGTCACATCCGAAGCGATCGCGACGACAACACCGGCCGCCTCGTGCACCAGTCGCGACGGCGTCCCGGACGACGCGGCCAATCCGGTGAGCGCGACCGGAAAGGACAGACCGGCAGCACGCAGCGCGACCGAGACCGTGCCGGGTGGCAGCGTGTCCGCGGCGGAGTCGTCGTCGGCTTCGGACAGCGTGACGTCGTCGAGGTTGCCGGACGCGGGGATCGCCAGCCGCCACGTGCCGCCCAGCCGCCCCCCGACGGTGGCCGCGGCTTCCAGGCCCGAGCGCAGTCGGCGGCCGAAGAATTCGCCGGCGCGCATTACCAGCTCGGGTTCGTCGGTCTGCAAGACCGCGCTGAGCTGATCGAGGGTGATATCAGCCTCATCGAGATCGATCTGCTGGATCCGGTCCTGGAACTCCGACTGAGCGCTTCGCACCAGCGCCCACACCGTCGAGCCGGCCAGGTCGGAAACCTCTTCGGCGATGTCGAGCGCCTGCACCCGCCTGGTGAGCACGACCAGCTTCGTCTCGGCGAATCGTTCATCGGCGAACCAGGTTTGCAGCTGGGTCAGCGTCCGCAGCAGTTCGTCGCGCACGGTGACCGTCAGGTGCGCGCCCGGCTCGGCGCCCGCGGATCTCGCAAGCCGCGGAAGCAGCACAACCTTCGGAGCCTCTGCACCGGAGTCGGTTGCCGCGCGCAACGCGTCGATATCCGCATAGCTCGTCAGTTCGCTGTCGTCGGACACCCCGAACGGTTCGCCGCCGACGACGACCCATTCACCCCGCCGTGCCGAATACCGGGCGCGCTGAGCGGGAAGGGCCAGCCAGTCCACGCCGAACAGCGATTCCTGGCGTCCCGACAAGCCACCGGTCGCGAGTTTGCCCATGGAGATGGACCGCACCTGTAGGTCGCCGACGGCGACAACGCGGCCGGTATTGTCTGCCAGTACCCAGCGCAGTCGGTCGTTTCCGACCGGAGTCAGCTTGACACGCAGCGCTTTTGCGCCCACCGCACGCAGTTCTACCCGTTCCCAGGCAAAGGGGAGCCGAATCGCGCCCGCCTCCGAAGGCAGCAACGCCGCAGCGGCGGCAGCGGATTGCATAGCGGCGTCCAGCAGAGCCGGGTGCAGGCCGTACTTGTCGGCGTCGCCCACCGTCTCCGGTAGCGCGACCTCAGCGAAGACATCCTCGCCGCGCTTCCACACGGCCTTCATCCCCTGGAAGACTGGACCGTACTGGTAGCCCAGCGCGGCCAGGGTCCGGTACGCGGTCTCGGGATCCATGCCCTGCTCCGCGCCCACCGGTGGCCACAGTTCGAGGCTCTGCCCGTCGGTTTCATCGGTTTTGGCCGCAGGGGTCAGCAATCCGTCGGCGTGCAGGCTCCACTGGCTGGCACCGGGCAGCTCGTCCTTCACTTCCGGACGCGAATAGATCGCTACTTTGCGCCGCCCGCCCTTCTCCGGCTCGCCCACCACCAATTGCAGGTGGATGGCGCCTTCCGTAGGCAAGGTGACCGGGGTGTACATACTCAGCTTCTCCACCCGCGGGCAGCCGAGCGAGTCGCCGGCGTGCAGTGCGAGTTCCAGCAGCATGGCGCCGGGCACCAGCACATTGCCGTGCAGGGCGTGGTCTGCCAGCCACGGATGGCTGGTCACCGACAGGCGGGTGCTGAACTGGAATCGATCGGCACCGGGCAGCTCGGACACCGCACCGAGCAGGGGGTGGCCCGCGGCGACCAGGCCCAAGCCGCTCGGCTTCCCGCCACCGGTGTTGGCAACACTCGCCAGCCAGTAATTCTGACGCTGGAAAGCGTAGGTGGGCAACGTAACCGGCCGAGCGGTACCGACCGGATAGATCTTCGACCAGTCAGGTGAGACGCCCTGGACGTGCGCCTCGGCCACCGAGGTCAGGAACCGGCGAATACCGGCGTCTTCACGCTTGAGCGAGCCGACGATGAGGCAGGAATCCGCAAAAGATCCAGCGTGGTCCAGGGATTCGTGCATCGCGGAGGTGAGCACCGGGTGCACGCTCATCTCTATGAACGCGTCGAATCCAGACTGGAACGCCGCTTGGAAGCCCCGCTCGAATTCGACCGGCTCGCGCAGATTTCGGAACCAGTAGTCGGGGCCCAACTGCTCGGCCGGCAATACGTCGCCGGTCACGGTGGAGAAGAACACCACATCGGTGCCCGTCGGCACGATCGGCGCAACAGCCGCCTGCAACTGCTCCCGCAGTGGGTCCACATGCGGAGTGTGTGCGGCATAGTCCACCGGAATGCGCTTGGCACGCACTCCACTTGCTTCGGCGAGCTCGACGATTCGGGTCACCGCCGCCGCACCACCGGCGACGACGGTGGTGGTCGGGGAATTGATCGCGGCGAGGTAAAGGTCGTCGAGGCCGTCCATGAGTTCTCGAACCCGGTCGGCCGGAGCGTTGATGGAGGCCATGCCGCCGGAACCGGGGAGGCTGCGCAGCGGCTTGCTGCGCATGGTCACGATCCGGGCGGCGTCGGACAGCGACAGCGCGCCCGCCACGTAGGCTGCCGCGACCTCGCCCTGCGAATGCCCGACTACGGCGGCTGGCTCGATACCATACGAACGCCACAGCGCCGCAAGGGAAACCATGGTTGCGAACAAGGCGGGCTGCACTACATCGACGCGTTCGATCGACGGCGCGCCGTCCGCTTCGCGCAGAACATCGGTCAGCGACCAATCCACGAATTCGGCGAACGCGTCCTCACATGCGCGGATCTGCTCCGAGAAGAAGGGCGATTCCGCCATCAATTGCGCTGCCATGCCGGCGAATTGCGCGCCTTGACCAGGAAAGACGAAGACCACCCGACGATCCGGATGCGCCTGGCCCCGAATCGGCCCGACCGGCTTGCACTCCGCTACCTCGGCTAGACCGGCGAGCAGATCGACTCGGTTGGTGCCGAGCAGCACGGCACGATGCTCGAATGTCGCCCGCGTGGTCGCCAAGGCGCAACCCACATCACGCAGGGCGAATTCCGGGTGTCCCTTGACATGATCCGCCAGTCGGGCCGCCTGGTCGGCCAGCGCCTCTGGCGTCTTGCCGGAGATCGGCCACATCGCAACGGGCACAACCGATTCCGATGACGAGGCAGACGGCTGCTCAGCAACCGGCGGGGCTTCCTCGAGGACGACGTGCGCATTGGTTCCGGCGATGCCGAACGACGAGACCCCAGCTCGACGCGGATGGCCATTGTCCGGCCACGGACCGACCTGCGTCACCAATTCCACCGCGCCGTGCGACCAATCCACCGCTTGGGTGGGTTCGCTGACGTTGACAGTGGGCGGCAGCACGCCGTACCGCATCGCCTGGACCATCTTGATGACTCCGGCCGCACCCGCCGCCGCTTGAGTGTGGCCGAAGTTGCCCTTGATGGATCCCAATTTCAGCGGCTGCCCCGCGGCGCGATCCTGACCGTAGGTGTCGAACAGCGCCCGCAGTTCGATGGGATCGCCGACCGGAGTACCGGTTCCATGTCCCTCGACGACATCGACGTCGGCGGCCGCCAGTCCGGCGTTGGCCAACGCCGCACTGATCAGCTTCTGCTGCGCCGGCGTGCTCGGCACAGTCAAGCCCTTGGTGGCGCCGTCCTGGTTGACGGCCGCGCCACGCATGACGGCCAGCACCCGATGACCGTTGCGGCGGGCGTCGGAAAGCCGTTCCAATACCAGCATTGCCACGCCCTCTGACATGCAGAAGCCGTCGGCATCGGCCGAAAAGGGTCTGCTGCGACCCTCCTTGGAGATAGCGCCGTGCTGGCCCAGTGCGAAGAAGCCGGTGAGGGTGGACATGATCGAGACGCCACCGACCAGCGCCAGTGAGCATTCCTCGGCCTGCAGCGCCTGACCACCCAGGTGCATCGCCACCAGCGAGGACGAGCAGGCGGTGTCGATGCTCATCGTGGGACCTTGCAACCCCAGGACGTAGGACACGCGCCCGGACAGCACACTCTGGCTGACGCCCAATGAGACATATCCGGGGTCGAGGTCCTTCTGACCGGGGATCAAATAGGCGTAGTCACCGCCCATCGCACCGACATAGACACCGGTGTCGGTGTCGCGCAACGTGGTCGGGTCGATGCCCGCGTCCTCGAGCGCCTGCCAGGTGGCCTCGAGCACCATCCGTTGCTGCGGATCCATCGCTCTGGCCTCGCGGGGGCTGATCCCGAAGAACTCCGGGTCGAATTGCCCGGGCTCGTCGATGAATCCACCCATCGGCGCCATGGCCGCCGCCACTTCGGGCGAGGCCATATCTGCCAGCTCCGTCATGGATCGGTCCGACGGAAATTTGCTGGATATGTGCTTACCTTCAACCAAGAAGCGCCATAACGACTCCGGTGAGTCGATTCCCCCGGGGAAGCGGCACGCCATTCCGACGATAGCGACAGCATTCGACGAGATTTCTTCATTCGCCATGAGGTCCCCTTTTCCTCGGCATGCAGGCAAAGCCTGCGGATAGAACACGTTCTCATGATTGGTTGACCGTGAGTGGTCAGAGAAGTCGAGTCCGCGCCGAGCGCTCGGCATCGGTGCGGCGAAAGTCACCGTAACCCAGGCCAGTTCCGACTGCAACACATTTCAGAATGAAGTTGATGTGACAGTGGGTAACTTGCAAATTCCCGGCGAATCATGAACGCTCGCAGTCAAGTTCAAACCAGTGGGGCTCGTATGGGGTGGGGAAAATCCTCTCGTTCAGCAATCAAAGCGCTTCGCGCCCATGAGTTTGCTAGTTAATTACAGAGAAGGGTGAAGCATGGCCGAGTTCGAAGTCACCAGCGCATTGGCGGTTAGCCCGGCGCAGCTGTATGCACTCATCGCCGACACCTCGACGTGGGGGGACTGGTTCCTGCTGCACGGCGGGTTCGCCGAGCAGCCGCCGGAGCGCATCGGCGTGAACACGAAGCTGGTGCAGAACATTCGCATGCTCGGCACGACCCAGCGGCTGGAACTGACCATCGCAGCGTTCAAACCGCCCATGCAATTGACCCTTTCGGGCAGCAGTCCTGCTGGCGTCACCTGTGAGTTCAGCTTCAGCATCGAACGCAGCCCGGGTGGTTGCCGGCTCACCATCGCAGGCGACTTCGCCGGTCCGATTCTGACGGGGCAGTTGGCCAAGGTGATCGAGGGCGATGCGCAGGCGCAGCTGACCAAATCCATGGCCAGGCTGTGCAAGATCACCGGATCCGATGCCTGATGATGCTCGAACTCAGCAAGGTGGTCCGGATCTACCGAATCGGTGGACAATCCGTGCGCGCACTGGATGGCATCGATCTCCGCATCGACGCAGGGCAATTCGTTTCAGTGGTCGGCCCGTCCGGTGCCGGCAAAAGCACCCTGCTGCATCTACTCGGTGCGCTGGATCTGCCCGACAGCGGATCGATCCGATTCCGCGACCGCGAGATCGGGCATCTCGACGACGATCAGCAGTCCGAATTCCGCCGACACCATGTGGGATTCGTGTTCCAGTTCTTCAACCTGCTGCCGACGCTGTCCGCGTGGGAGAATGTCGCGGTCCCGAAGCTGTTGGACGGCACCGGGCTTCGCGCCACCAAGACTCGCGCCCACGAGCTGCTCGAGTTGGTCGGATTGGGCGAGCGTGCCGAACATCGACCATCGGAACTGTCCGGTGGGCAGATGCAGCGAGTCGCGTTGGCTCGCGCCCTGGTGATGGATCCCCCACTCATCCTCGCTGACGAACCGACAGGGAACCTCGATTCCAAGACCGGCGCCGACATCATGGCATTGCTGGCCCGGATCGCCCACGACGATCAGCGAGAACGCGCCGTCGTCATGGTCACCCACAATACCGAGGCCGCGAACACCACGGACCGGATACTCACCTTGGCCGACGGCCGCCTGGTTGGCGACGAATCCTCCTGCGATGCAGTGGTTCTCGACGACCCGGTCGCGGAGGTTCGATGACCGCGTTGATCGATCGCTGGCGGCTGTTCAGCCTGCGCGAATTCACGATCCACCGCGGACGGACCATTGCCTCGGTAACGGTGATGGCGGTGTCCGCCGCATTCCTGGTATCGGTCTTCGGCATCTTCGGCTCACTGACCGGGTCGGTGGACCGGCTGGTCGGAGGCCTCGCCGGTGACGCCGCGCTCGAGGTCACCGGAGTCACCGATTCCGGATTTCCCGCGTCGATCCGCGACGACATCGCCACCACCCCCGGGGTCGCGGCAGCGGTCCCAATGGTGCGGACCCAGATCGACTCCGATGGCGGCCCATTGCTACTGCTGGGCGCCGACGCGACCGCGACCGCGCTGGGCAGCGATCTCCAGCAGGCGGTCGAGCAACAGTTCGCGGCGCTCGTGTCCACGGTGAACGGGGTCCTGGTCGGTCCGGGTGTCGACGCGACAGCCGGCGACACCATTCGGCTGGGATCGCATCAGGTCACGGTCGCCGCCGTGATCCAGGGCGGCACAGCGGCACGGCTCAACGAAGGCCACTACGTCCTGACGTCCCTCGCTATCGCGCAACAGGTGACCGGGCACGCGGGACGGCTGGATTCGGTGATGATCGTCGCCGCACCGCATACGGATTCGAAGGCACTTCGTGTGGCTGTCGACCGTGCGGTGAACGGCCGGGCCCTGGTGGCCGAACCCAGCGTTCGGGCCGTGCAGACCGGCAACGGCGTGCGAATACTGCAGTACATGACGCTGATGGGTGCCGCGCTGGCGTTCATCGTCGCGGCATTCTTGATCTACACCACCATGACGATGGCAATAGCCCAACGGCGGCCGACGATTTCGATGCTGCGCGCCGTCGGTGGGCGTCGTCGCACCATCGTCGCCGATCTGCTCACCGAGGCCGCGGTGATCGGGCTGATCGGTGGTGCGATCGGCTCCGTGATCGGAATCGCCTTCGGCCGCACCGCCATCGGGACCCTGCCCGTTGCCCTGATGCAGTCGGTCGAGGCGCGAACGGTGTATTCCCTTCCCCTCTATGCGATTCCGCTCGCCATCGGTGCCGCGGTGTGCACCAGTGTCGCCGCATCGGCGGTAGCCGCACACCAGGTGTACAAGGTGTCGCCGATCGAAGCGCTCGCCCCGGTCGGAGCGTCGGTTGCCGATCAGGTGCGCCCCTGGCTGCGCCTGGCCGCGATCTGCGTGACGGTCGGCGGGTTGACGGTTTCCATTGTCCTGGTGGTCCTTCGGCTGGGTAACTTCCTCTGGTCCGGGGTCGCATTGTCGATGTTCTTCGGCGCGGGTATCGCCCTGTGCTTCGCGAGCATCGGGGGTCTGGTCCGCGCGGCCGCATGGGTGTCCCGGCGTTTCGGCCGGTCGGGCGAGCTCGCCGCAGCGACGCTCGAGCGCGCCCCGCGGCGAGTCTGGGCGACCATGATGACGGTCTTCATGGCCGTGACGGTGACCATCACCATCACGGGCGCGAACAATGACCTGCTGAATTCGGTGCGCAGCTCACTGGGAGCGGTCGGAGATGTCGACGTCTGGGTGGCATCGCATCCACCGGAACAGTTTCCGACCAGTGCATTGCCAGCCAACCTACCCGCCGAAGTCGCAGCGCTGCCCGGCGTCGCGCACGTCACCGAGGGACAGCTTGCCTATGCCACCCTCGGCGATGAGAAGGTCATTCTCTACGGACTGGATCAAGGCAGCGTCAGCCCGATGTACCAGGACTTGGACCCGCAGGTCCGCGCCGATGTGGTCGCCGGGCACGGCATGGTGCTTTCCCGAGACCTCAGTCGCACCCTGGGCGTCGGAGTCGGCGACGAACTGCCGATTCGAACTCCGCGCGGACTCCAACGGATCCGGGTGCTGGGAGTGGTCTCATACTTCTCGGCGCTGACGGGTACCGCCGGGATCGGCCTGAATCAGATGCGTGACTGGTTCGACCGCCCGGGGGCCACACTGCTGCAGGTCGACGGCGCACCGGGTCTCGACAAGGCGCAGCTGCTGACATCGATCCGACAGGTGAGCCCTGCCGAGGTGCACGTCTACTCCGGGGCGGAGTCGCTGGCAGGTGTCGAGAGCGCAATCCGGCAAGGCATGGCCGTGGCGAACGCCGTCTGGGTGATCGTCGTGCTGATCGCGGCAATAGCACTGCTGAATACCCTCACGCTCTCGGTATTGGAGCGGCGACGAGAGATCGGGGTCCTGCGGGCCATGGGCGCGAGCCGTCGCGTCATGCTGCGCATGGTGCTCGCCGAAGCCGCCGGCATCGGCGTCGTCGGCGGCGGACTCGGGCTGCTGTTCGGCATGGCCAGCCAGTACTTCTTCGACAGTGTCACCCCGGACATCATGAACATCGATGTCGCATATGCACCGAGCTCGATGGTTCTCGTCTTCGCCGCGGCGGCAATAGGACTCAGTCTGCTCGGCTCGATTCCACCTGCTGTCCGAGCATCGCGACTGAACATCATCGAGGCAGTGAGCATCGAATGATCGAGCAGCAGAGACTACAGATCAGGAGAGACCACAGATGAAGGGGCACAAGGCCACTCGCGGCCGGCTGGCCGCGATCATGCTCGCCGTAGTTGTGGCCGCCACCACGGCCGCATGCGGTGGTTCCGACGACCACAGCGCGAAACCTGTTGCACAACACAGCACGACAAAGCCTGTCGGTGACCAACCACCGCTGCCGCTGCCCGGCCCGGGTGACCTCAATGCCGGCCTGTTGTTGGCGCTGGACCCCAATACGCCGCGGGAGCAGAAGATCGGCGCCGTGCAGGGCGCGGATGCCGATCCGGATCTGATCGACAAGATGACCCAGGCCGGAGCGGCCAACAACGTGACCATGACCGTCACGAAGGTGGACTACGTCGGTGACGGCGTAATGCAAGCGAGCGCGACGCTCACGCTCAACGGCAAGCCGGTGGATGGCCAAGCGCAGATCCCCTTCATAGCCGAGGGGGGTCGCTGGAAGCTGCAGAAGGCGTGGGCCTGTCAGATGCTCGCCAATGCGCAGCTCGTCTCGTCAGCCTGCAAGTAGCCGGAGGGATGGACGCCATGAGCATCGAGATCGCGGGTCTCGAGCCCACACTCGTCGAAGGCATGACCTCCGATGAACTCGCTGCGGCGATGCCGGAATTGGTGACGACATTCGTCGGGCGAGCCACCGATCGAGCGATCATGTGGCGTGACTGGTCGGTGCGGTGGCTCGACGCGTGGAGCGAGCACGACCTCGAGGGGGTGCTGGCGCTCGTCACCGACGATGTCGTCTACGAGGACCCTTCGCTGTTCGGCGAGCGGCTCGCCGGCAAAGCCGCCCTCCGGGAAGTCGTGGCGATGACGTGGCGTGCGTTCCCCGATGTGCGATTCGAGCTCGCGGGAACTCCCTACCTGGCCGTGCTCGGCACCGGCATGGCAGTGCCTTGGCGAATGCGCGCCACATTCGCAGGGGATATGGGCGGTGGCCCGTCGCCATTGGGAATCGCGCCGACGGGTCGGCAATTCGACACCCACGGAGTCGACATCTACGAACTGAGCGACGGATTGCTCTGCCGCTGGTCGACCACAACCGATCTGTTCGATCTCGCCCAACAGGTCGGCATGCTCCCAGGTCCGCGAACCAGACTGTTCCAGTTGGGGATTCGCATGCAACGCCTGGGCGCACCGCTACTGCGCATGATCCACCGATACGGAGAACGTGCACAGCGGTAGTCACGGGCCCGATCCATTAGCTCAACCGCACGTGGTCCCGCAGTATCTTGCCGCGTTCGGCCCGCAACGCGGTGGTCGTGCCGTGAACCGTTGCGGGGGTGGGTAATCCGATTCGGGAGTGCCGGTGATCCAGACCATAAACGCCCTCGGCGGCGAGTGAATTTCTCGCACTCGTGACCGGGGCCGTTGTCGTGTCCCAGCGGTTTTGGGGGCAAGCCCCAGAGCGGAGCGACTGTACTGTGGCAGGGTGTGAACGGGGGTGAACGGTTCATATCCCCGGCAACAGCACGGTACGAGTATCGGCTGCCTTGCAGCCACGAATCATGTAGGAGGACATCATCAATACTTCTTCGCGTTTCGGCACCGCGCTCGGCTTCGCGGCGGTGGTCTCGGCTCTTGTCAGTTGGTCGGGTGCCGGCTCGGCCGCCGCTCTGCCGGTCACGGGATCGGCCGGCGGCATCGATGTGGCCATCACGGCACAAACCCCGACCACCGTCAAGCCGGGCGGATCGCCGATGCGCTTCAACGTCACATTGGTCAACACCGACACTACCGACGATGCTCAGGTGGGCTTGGTGGTGTCGCTGGGGCACTGCACATGCAATTCGGGCCCTCTCAAGATGATGCCCACCGGGTCGATGCGCATGCTCGACGCCGCCACCAACACGTGGCAGACGGTGCCCTACGTGGCGGAAGGTGGTGGCACGGATTTCCTTACCAAAACCCTTGTTGCGCCATTTGAGCTCGATCACGGGCAGACCACCACCTACGAACTGGAGCTGGCGCTCCCCACCGACCTGCCCGTCAACGCCGGTGAGTCCGCCATCCACGTAACAATGACCGACGTCTCCACCAACAAGCCGATCGGCGCGACCCCCACGGCATCCTTGCCCATCACCGTTGAACCGTAGCCCAGCAAGCCCTTTCACCGCGGCCGCCCGTTCCGGAGCCCCTTCCACCCCGGGCCAACCGGGTGCTCGGGCTGGCCGCGGCTAGACCGCCGATCGGATACCGGCTGTACCGAATAGCCGGTAGCAACCCGCTAGCTGGTCAATTCCCATCGCCGACCAGCCCTGCCGAGTTCTTGATTCCAGACACTCCAGCTGAGGCGGTCCGGTCCCCGATCCTGGTTCCGCGCCGAGCGCCCCCGGGGTCTGTCGAATGGTGGTCGCCCAGGCCATTTCGACCGCCGTCCGACTACGCTCGGCGAGCAGTCGAGCTATCTGGACGGGGCACTCAGGTCGTGGATGTGCGGATGGCGCGGCGGGCGGCGATCGAGCCGAAGGTTTCGCGGTCGGCGAGGAACCCTTCCAGGGCGAAGGTTGCGGCGCCGAGGCTGGAGGGGTTGTGGGGGAGGGTGCAGAGTTGGAGGGTGACGGCGGCGTAGGGGTCGGTCATTGCGTGATGGGCGGCCACGCGGCGGGTTACTTCTAATAGGCGTTCGCCCAGCACATTTGCGACCAGGTCGCCGAAGACCATGGTGCGGGGGTTGAACAGGTTCACCAGGTTGGCTACGGCGACACCGAGGTAGGTGCCGGTCTTTTCGATGACCTCGCGGGCGATAGGGTCATCGTCGGCGGCGGCTATGGCCGTGATGGTGGCGGCGTCGTCGGCCGCGAGTAGTGGGCTGGTCGGGGCGAGTTCGCGCAGGGTCTGCACGATGCCGCGTGCGCTCACATAGGCCTCGACGCAGCCGTGGCGTCCACATCGGCATTCGCGTCCGTCGAGGACGAGGTTGGTGTGGCCCCATTCGCCCGCGCTATTGGTGACGCCGCGGTAGAGCGTGCCGTCGATGACGACACCGATGCCGACACCGGCGCGCAGCGTCACGACGATCAGATCGTCCACATCGCGTCCGGCCCCGAACCAGAGATGCGCCGCCGTACTGGCTTTCAGCGGATTGTCCAGGTACAGCGGGTGCGGCAGCCGCGGTGCCAGCAGTGACTTGAGCGAAACGTCGTGCCAGTGCCAGTACGGCGAGAACACCGAGACCCCGCCCTCGGGCTCGACCAGACCGGGCACGCTCAATCCGACGCCGAGCACCTTGTCGGCCTCGTCGGCGGTCAGTTCGCGAATGCCGCGGATAATGAGTTCGGCGACATCGTCGGGCCGGGTGGCCTCGGGATCGACGGGTATCTCGACCGAACGCAGCACCGTCATGGCCAGGTCGAAAAGGTCGAAATGGATGCTGGTTTCGGCGATATCGACGCCGACGAGCATGCCGCGCTCCGGATTGATCGCGAGCTGGGCGCGCGGCCTGCCGACCCCCGGCGCGTCATAGCCGAGCTCGGCGAGCACCCCGACATCCAGTAGCTCGGCGATCATATTGCCCACCGTGGCGAACGAAAGCCCGGTGGCGCGGGCGATCTCCTGACGGCTGGTGTGGCCCTCGGCGGCATAGACCGCCTGCAGCACATAGAACCGATTCCGCCGTCGGATATCGCGCGCGGTCAGCTGGTACACGGTCGGGCCATCTCCTTCCGATTGATATTCGCAGACGTTACCCGAGCACTTCGGCCAACAGTATTTACAACCGTTAGCGGAAGTCCTACTGTAACCCAGGTCACCACCAGACGCCGAGTGCGCGGCAGATAACACAAGGAGCACCCCATGTCCTGGACCCACCAAAGCCGTTGGACCAGAGCCGTTTTCTGCGGGGTATCGCTCGCACTAGCCGTGTCGGCCTGCTCATCCGGCAAGGACGACGACTCGAAGGCGACCGGGCCGCAACACACCAGCGGCTCGATCAGCCTGGTCTACGCCCAGAAGCAGGGCGATCAGGAGTACTTCATCGGTGAGGCCGAGGGCGCCAAGGCCAAGGCCAAGGAGTTGGGCATCGATCTGAAGGTGGTCAATCTCGCCAGTGACGCGAACAGGGCGGTCACCGAGGTACAGAACGCGGTCAACCAGAAGGCCAGTGGCGTGATCGTGGTGGTGCCCGATCCGTCTGTCGGCCCGCAGGTCGCACAGCTGGCCAAGGCCGGTGGCGTCGCGCTGCTGACCTCCGATGACCAGGTCTGTACCAACGGTCCGGATCCGTCGTCCTGTGCCAAGGACAATCTCGTGCCCCGGGTCGGCTTCAGCGGCACCCAGATGGGCACCGAGGTCGGCACCCGCGCCGGCCAGGACTTCAAGAAGGCGGGATGGAAGCCGGAGGAGACCGCGATCATCGACGCCTGGAAGCAGGACGTGACCGTCTGCACCGATCGGGTCAAGGCCAATCAGAAGGCATTCCGGGAGGCCGCCGGTGTGGATGTCAAGGTGATCGAGGTCGGCACCGATAACACCCCATCGGATGCGCAGAACAAGATCTCGGCAACAGTGTCGGGCAACCGGTCGGTGAAGAACTGGATTGTCATGGGCTGCAATGACGAGAACGTCAGCGGCGGTGTCGCGGCGATCCAGAACGCCGGATACTCCGCCGACAATGTGCTCGGCGTCGGTCTCGGCGCCTATCTGGCCTGCAAGGAATGGCGCGGCGGCAAGCCGACCGGATTCAAGGCCGCACTGTTCATCAATGGCAAAGACGTTGGCGCGCTGTCGGTTCAGACGATGTACGACTACCTGAAGAACGGCAAGCAGATGCCGCCCGAGGCGTACGCGCCGACCAAGATGGTCGACTCGACCAACTGGCAGCAGGCGGGCGTCACATGCAGCTGACCGGACTGCGGGTGTCCGGGCTGAGCAAGAGCTTCGCCGGGGTGCCGGCCCTGCGCGAAGTGAGCCTGGACTTTCCCGCTGGTGCGGTGACCGCGCTGATGGGTGAGAACGGGGCGGGTAAATCCACCCTGATCCGCATCCTCGGTGGCGATCACCGCCCGGACAGTGGCCACCTCGAGTTGGATGGTGTGCGACTCGAGGTGGCCACCCCGGCCGCCGCGCGGGCGGCCGGGATCCGGGTGATCGGCCAGGAGCCCGAGATCGTTCCGCATGTTTCGGTCGCCGAGAATGTCTACCTCGGTACGCTGCCGCGGCGCGCGGGTCGTCTGCTCGACCGGGCGGCACTGCGCGAGCGCATGCGTGCCGACCTCGCCCGACTGGGTTTCGACCGTGATCTCGATCCGGACACCCTCGGTTCGAAACTCACTGCCGCACAACGGCAGTTGGTGGAGATCATGCGGGCGCTGACCACCGACGCCAAGGTGATCGCATTCGACGAGCCGACCTCATCGCTATCGGACCATGAGACCGAATCGCTGTTCGCGCTGATCGGCCGGTTGCGGGAGCAGGGCCTCGCGGTCATCTATGTATCGCACCGGATGCGGGAGATCTTCCGGCTGGCCGACCGGGTTGCGGTGCTGCGCGATGGCGCGCTCGTCGGCGAGCGGGCAACCGATGAGACCACCGATCGCGAGATCGTCCGGATGATGGTCGGCCGGGATCTGTCGACGCTGTTCGCGCGCAAGCACAGCACGCCGGGGCGGGTCGTCCTCGACGCTGATGCGGTCACGACCGACGATGTGCGGGAGGTGAGCCTGCAGGTGCGCGCCGGTGAGGTGGTCGCGCTGGCCGGACTGGTCGGCGCGGGTCGCTCGGAGCTGGCCGGTGCGCTCGCCGGTGACCTGCCGATCCGCTCGGGGGAGGTGCGGGTGGACGGTAAGAAGCTGCGACTGCGGCAGCCGCGCGATGCGGTGCGGGCCGGGTTGGGGTATGCGCCGGAAGAGCGCAAGGCGCAGGCGCTGCTGCTGCATCGCGGTGTGCGCGACAATATTTCGCTCGCGATGCTCGACCGGTTGCGGCGGCTGCGCTTCATCCGGCGCGGCGCGGAACGGCAGCTGGCTCGGCAGTACGTCGAATCACTCAGGGTGCGAACACCTTCGATCGAGCAGGAGGTGCGCAAGCTCTCCGGTGGCAATCAGCAGAAGGTGGTGCTGGCCCGCTGGCTGGCCCGCAAACCCAAGGTGCTGATCCTGGATGAGCCGACCCGCGGCGTCGATGTCGGGGCGAAGGTCGAGATCTACCACGTCATCGAGGAACTGGCCGAATCCGGTGTCGCGGTGCTGGTGATCTCCTCCGAACTTCCCGAAGTGCTCGGCCTGGCCGACCGGATCGTCGTCATGCAGCACGGCCGGGTCACCGGCGAGCTGGAGCGGAGCGAGGCCAGCGAGGAAGCGATTCTCGCGCTGGCCATGGCCGAAGACCTGTCGCATACATCTCGAGGAAACCCATGACAGACCAACAACTCTCACTCCCGGTGGAGACCGCCGCGGCCTCGCCGCCCTCGGTGCTGGCGCGCGGTGCGGCCTCGCTCACCCCGCGGCGTCTGGTGCAGGCGATCGGTACCGGCAATCTCAGTCTGATCGGCGCGCTCGCGGTGGTCGTCGCGATCTTCGCCTGGCTCAACGACGGCTATCTCGATCCGGCGAATCTGGCCGGAATCGGCGAAGCTGTTACGGTTTTCGGCCTGCTTGCCGTGGTGCAGACCGTGGTGATCATCTGTGGCGCACTCGACATTTCGGTCGGCTCGCAGGCCGGTGTCGCGTCGGTGATCAGTGCGATGGCGTTCACCGCGACCACCGACAATGCCTTGCTCGGCATTTTGGCCGCGATCGGTGTCGGGTTGGTGCTCGGGTCGATCAATGGGCTGATCATCGTCTACGGTCGCGTCAATCCGGTCATCGCGACGCTGGCCACACTGGCCGCATTCAAGGGTGTCGCGCAGTTGATATCCGGCGGCAAGGCACAGGGTTTCGTGCTGGGCAATGATGTGTTCATCTTCATCGCCCGCGGCAAGATTCTCGGTCTGCCGGTGCCGGTGGTCATCCTCGCAGTGGTCGCGACGGGCATGCATGTATTGCTCAAGTACACCGATATCGGCCGCAATATCTACGCCATCGGCGGAAATGACACGGCCGCACGGCTTTCCGGAATCAATATCAACAAGTACCTCATCGCGGTATTCGTGCTGGCCGGTGCCGTGGCGGCGATCGCAGGAATCATCCTGACCGCGCGGACCGGCTCCGGACAGCCGGTTTCGGGTAGTGAAGGGCTCGAGCTCAAGGCGATCACCGCGGCGGCACTCGGCGGCTGTGCGTTGAAGGGCGGCAAGGGCACCATCGGCGGCACGCTGCTGGCGGTCGTGCTGCTCGGTGCCTTGGACAACGGGCTCAACGTGGTCGGGGTGAATACGTTCTGGCAGAACGTTGCTCAGGGTTCACTGCTGGTCGCCGCGGTCGTTATTCAGCAGCGGCGCAGCGGGGAGCGCGCGGTCGGGCTACCGACGTAGCCCGTCGCCGTTGCCGACTCATACCAGGAGCAAACGATGATCGAACTGAAAGCCGACCGGTGCTCGCCTCGGCCGGGCAGGCTGTGTGAAGGACCGGTTTGGGATGAGCGCACCAATGAGCTGCTGTGGGTGGACATTCCGGCCGGGCGCATCCATCGTGCCGCGCTGCACGACGGCGACCTCGAACGCCGGTCCACCGTTGCGGTGGGCAGGCGGGTCAGCGCGGTGGTGCCGTGCGCATCGGGCGGGCTGATCGCGACCGCCGTCGATACCTTCCTGCACATCACCGATGACGGGACGATCACCGAGGTCGCGGCACTTTCCCTGCCCGAGGACGGGGTGCGCCGGCGGATGAACGACGCCAAGGCCGACCCGCACGGTCGGCTGTTTGCCGGCACCATGTCCGAGGACGAAATCGCTGGCACTGCCGCGCTGTATCGACTCGATCCCGATGCGACGGTGCGCGTCGTGCGCGAGCAGGTGACGATCTCCAACGGTCTCGGCTGGAGCCCGGACGGCGCCACGCTGTACTACGCCGACAGCCCGACGCATCGGGTCGATGCCTTCGACTACGACATGGCCACCGGCACTTTCAGCGGTGGCCGGACCTTCGCGGAATTCCCGGACGGTCTCCCCGATGGATTGACCGTGGACGCCCGGGGTTTCGTCTGGGTCGCGGTCTGGGGCGCGGGACAGGTGCGCGCATTCGACCCCGCGGGCCGACCGCATGCGGTCATCGATATCGGCCCGGCACAGGTCTCCAGTTGCGCCTTCGCCGGACCGGATCTGGATGTCCTGGTGATCACCACCGCCGCCGAAGGTGCCGCGGCACCGGGTGCCGGCTCGCTGTTCACCTGCAGGCCCGGTGCGACCGGCCTTCCGACGAATACGTACTCCGACGCGAGGTTGGTGAGCAACCCATGACCACCGATAACGGCCTGCCCCTGGATCTGCCGGTGATCGCGATCCTGCGCGCCCCCTCGGCCGCCCGGTTCGCCGAGGTGACCGCCACCCTGCACGAGGCGGGCATTACCGCGGTGGAGTTCACGCTCAATACCCCCGGCGCACTCGACGCATTGCGCGACAGCTCCGGATTCGCCCACCCGGTCGGCGCGGGCACGGTACTCACCGCCCTCGATGCCGCACGAGCCGTGGACGCTGGTGCGGCGTACCTGATCACGCCGACCGTATGTCCCGAGGTGATCGCCGAGGGCCGCCGCTTGGGTGTCCCGGTGATCTGCGGCGCGTTCACACCCACCGAGATCCACAGCGCCTGGGCCGCGGGCGCCACCATGGTCAAGGTGTTCCCGGCCGCGGTCGGCGGTCCCGGATATCTGAAGGCGATTCGGGGTCCGCTGCCGCAGATCCCGCTGGTGCCGACGGGCGGAATCGGTCTCGCCGACGCTCGCGCGTATCTGGACGCGGGTGCCACCGCGCTCGGGATGGGCTCACCGCTGGTCGGTGACGCGTGTATCAGCGGCGATCTAGATGCGCTGCGTGAGCGGGCGGTCGCCGTGCGAAAGACACTGCTGTGAGTGAGTGCGTGTCAGCGACAGCATGTCGTCGCGGTGCGAAGGGCACTGCTGTGAGTGAGTGCGTGTCAGCGACAGCACGCCGTCGCGGTGCGAAAGGCACTGCTTTGAGTGAGTGTGTGTCTGCGACAGCATGCGGTCGCGGTGCGAAAGGCACTGCTTTGAGTGAGTGTGTGTCTGCGACAGCATGCGGTCGCGGTGCGAAAGGCACTGCTGTGAGTGAGTGCGTGTCAGCGACAGCACACCGTCGCGGTGCGAAAGGACCTGCTGTGAGCGGCAATTCGGAGACTGCAGGCGAATCCGCCTTGGTGCCTCGGGCTGAGCGCGTACTAATTGCGTGGAAGCAACTGCCATGACCGGTGGCTTGGTAACACTGGGCGAGGCACTGGGGGTTGTCGCCGCGACCGAACCCGGTCCGCTCGCTCCCGGTGCCGCACTCCGCATGGATTTCGCGGGCGCGGAAGCGACGGTGGCCATCGGCGTCCGCAGGCTCGGCCACGACAGCGCATGGGTGGGTAGCGTCGGTGCCGATGCCATTGGCACCATGGTGCTCGACCGGCTGCGCGCCGAACGCGTCGACATCTCGCGGTGCCGGATCGATCCGGAACTGCCGAGCGGTCTGATGCTGCGCGAGCGCCGCACCGCCGACCACATCCGAGTCATCTACTACCGCAAGGGTTTCGCGGGTTCGCGACTGTCGGCAGCCGATATCGACACCACCCAGATCGCCGCCGCGCGCATACTGCACCTCACCGGAATCACCCCCGCCCTGAGCCCATCCGCCCGCGACGCCGTCCACGCCGCACTCGATGCCGCCGTCGACGCCGGAGTGACCGTCTCGCTGGATATCAACTATCGCCGTGCACTGTGGTCGGAAGCCGATGCCGCGGTGGAGCTTTCGAAGCTGGTCTCCCGTGCCGATATCGTCTTCGGCGGGCTCGAGGAAGCGGCCCTGCTCGTCCCGGCCGCGAGCCCGGACGCCATGGCGCAATCCCTTGCCGCACTCGGCCCTTCGCAAGTCGTGGTCAAACTCGGAGCCGAGGGCGCACTCGCACTGCACGGCGGCGAGCTGATCCGACAGCCCGCGGTGGCGGTCCGCAGTGTCGACCCGGTCGGGGCGGGCGACGCATTCGTCGCGGGCTACCTCGCCGGAGTACTCGACAACGGGTCCGCGCGCCACCGCCTGCGATTGGCCGCCACCTGCGGCGCATTCGCCGTATCCGTACCCGGTGACTGGGCGGGACTGCCGTCGCGGCACGAACTCGGCCTGATCACCGGCGCCGACATCAACCGATGAAGGGAAGAGCATGAGTCGTCTGGCAGACCGGGTCGCGGTCGTCACCGGGGCCGCCTCCGGCATCGGTGCGGCCACCGCCCACCGGCTCGCTGCCGATGGCGCCCTGGTCGTCATCGCCGATATTGCCGAAACGGCGGGACGCGAGGTCGCCTCGAAGATCCGGGCGGCGGGCCATCGGGCCGAATTCGTCAGCTGCGATGTGTCCTCGGAAGAGTCCTGGATCGAACTCCGGCTTCGGGTCAACGAGCTGTTCGGACCGCTGGACTTCTTGTGTAGCAACGCATCCCAACAGGCCACCATCCCGGCACACGAGCTGACCCGCCGGGCTTGGGACGACGGCCTCGCGGTCAATCTGACCCCGCTGTTCCTCGGCCTGCGCACCTTCATCGACGATCTGCGCGACCGCGGCGGCAATGTGGTCGCGATCTCCAGCGTGCACGCACATTTCGGCTTGCCCGGCTATCCGGTCTATGCCGCCGCCAAGGGCGGGCTGACCGCATTGGTCCGACAGTTGGCCGTGGAGTATGGAAGCGCCCGCGTCCGGGTCAATGCCGTACTGCCCGGCCCGATCCTCACCCCGGTATGGGACGACGTCGACGAGACCGGTCGGCGGCTGTCCGCCGCGGCCACCGCGCTGGACCGGATGGGCGCACCCGAGGAGGTCGCCGCCGCCGTCGCCTTCCTCGCCTCCGACGACGCCTCCTTCATCACCGGCGCCAACCTGGTCGTCGACGGCGGCTGGAGCGTGCGAAAGGAGTCCCGGTGAAAATCACCGCACTCACCACCTACCTGGTCGCGCCGCGCTGGTGCTTCCTGAAGATCGAAACCGACGAGGGCATCACCGGCTGGGGCGAGCCGGTAATCGAGGGCCGCGCGCACACCGTCGCCGCCGCCGTCGACGAATTGGCCGACTATCTCATCGGCAAGGATCCGATGAGTATCGAGGCGCACTGGCAGGTCCTCACCAAGGGCGGTTTCTATCGGGGCGGGCCGATTCTGTCGAGTGCGGTCGCTGGCATCGACCAGGCGCTGTGGGATATCACCGGAAAGGCGCTCGGCGTGCCGGTGTGGCAGTTGCTCGGCGGCGCGGTCCGCGATCGGATCCGGGTGTACAGCTGGATCGGCGGTGACCGTCCCGATGATGTCGCCGAGGCCGCGCTGGAGCGAAAAGCGCAGGGTTTCACCGCGATCAAGATGAACGGCTCGGCCGAACTGGAGCCGATCGATACACCACGCGCGACCCGGGAGATCGTCGACCGGGTGGCCGCGGTGCGCGCGGCGACCGGTGACGAGTTCGATATCGCCGTCGATTTCCATGGCCGCCTGTCGATTCCGATGGCGCGGCGGGTGCTGCCCTTGCTAGAGCCGTATCTGCCGTTCTTCGTAGAGGAACCGCTGGTCCCGGAATGCAGTGCGCAGATCGGCGAGATCACCCGCGCGACGAGCATTCCCATCGCGACCGGCGAAAGACTGTATTCACGTTGGGATTTCAACGCTGTCCTCGATCAGGGCATTGCCGTCGTACAGCCCGATCTATCGCACGCGGGCGGCATCTCCGAGGTCCGCCGCATCGCCGCACTGGCCGAAGGCCGCGATGTCGCCCTGGCCCCGCACTGCCCGCTCGGCCCGATCGCCCTCGCCGCGAGCCTGCAGGTCGGCTTCGCCACCCCGAATCTGCTCATCCAGGAACAAAGTCTCGGCATCCACTACAACACCGGCTCCGATCTGCTCGACTACCTACTCGACCCGGCCGTCTTCGCCTACCGCGACGGTTACGTCGAGCTGCTGCGAGCCCCCGGCCTCGGCATCGAAATCGATGAGCAAGCGGTGGCGCGTGCCGCCGTGCAGGGCCATCGATGGCGCAACCCGATCTGGTATCGAAAGGACGGGTCCTTCGCCGAATGGTGATGTGCCCCTTGCGCGGCGTGGTATCGCACCGGGCTTCGTTCTCCGTCGGAGAGTTCCCGTAGATTTGCGCGGGGTCGGAGATCATCCGGCGTAACCGGACGAATCTCGCAGGGGAATGTCATGACCACAACCCAGGAGCGGACGCGCTCGCCCTTCTCATCCTGGCTATTGCAGGGCGCGACCGACGAGCGGTATTCCCAGCATGCGGGTCCGATGCGCAAACCGGGTGATGCCGAACACGAGCGGTCCTGGTGGCAGGTGATGTGTTTGACCGGTGTCGACTACTTCTCGACCCTGGGCTATCAGCCCGGTATCGCGGCGGTCGCGGCCGGTGTGCTCTCACCGCTGGCCACGCTGGTGCTGGTCGCGCTGACGCTGTTGGGCGCGCTGCCGGTGTATCGGCGGGTGGCGCAGGAGAGTCCGCACGGCGGCGGCTCCCTGGCCATGTTCACGCAGCACCTGCCGCGCTGGACCGGCAAGATCTTTATCCTGGTGCTGCTCGGCTTCGCGGCCACCGACTTCGTCATCACCATGACGCTCTCAGCCGCCGACGGTGCCGCGCATATCGTCGAAAACCCTTATGTCCCTTCGGCTCTGCACGACCGCAATCTGCTGATCACACTGGTCCTGCTGGCATTGCTCGCGGCGATCTTCCTGAAGGGCTTCGCGGAGGCCATCAAGATCGCGGTGACACTGGTCGCGGCATATCTATCGCTGAATGTTGTTGTCGCCGTTGTCGGTTTGTATCAGGTGCTCACCGCGAGTGATCTGGTCGTGGACTGGACGCATGCGCTGACCGCCGAACACGGCAATATCGCGGCCATGATCGGCATCTCGCTCCTGGTGTTCCCGAAGCTGGCGCTCGGGTTGTCCGGATTCGAGACCGGCGTCGCGGTAATGCCGCAGATCAAGGGCGCGCCAGGCGATTCCGAGGACGATCCGGTCGCTCGCATCGCCGGTGCGCGCAAGCTGCTGACAACCTCCGCCCTGATCATGAGCACCTTCCTCATGGTGACCAGCTTCATTACGGTCGTGCTGATTCCGGAGCAGGAGTTCGAAACCGGCGGATCCGCGAACGGTCGGGCCTTGGCCTTCCTGGCGCACAAATATCTCGGCGATGTCTTCGGTACCGCCTACGACATCAGTACCATCGGGATCCTGTGGTTCGCGGGTGCGTCGGCCATGGCCGGACTGCTGAATTTGGTGCCGCGCTACCTACCCCGGTACGGCATGGCGCCGGAATGGGCGCGCGCGGTGCGGCCCCTGGTGCTGGTATTCGCGGTCATCGCCTTCGGTATCACGTGGTACTTCGACGCCGATGTCGACGCGCAGGGTGGTGCGTACGCGACCGGTGTGCTCGTGCTCATCACCTCCGCCGCGGTCGCGGTGACGCTGTCCGCAGCGCGAAAAGGCCAGCGCAACAAGGTGATCGGCTTCGGTGCGATATCGGCGGTCTTCGTCTATACGACCATCACGAATATCTTCGAACGCCCCGAGGGCGTGCAGCTGGCCTCGCTGTTCATCGTCACGATCATCGTGGTGTCCTTCGTCTCGCGCGCCCGGCGCTCCTTCGAATTGCGGGCCATCGAGGTGACTTTCGACGAAACCGCCGCCGCGATGATCGATCGGGCCGCGGCCGAGGGCATGATCCGCATCGTCACCCACGATATCGACCAGCGTCGACCCGAGGAGTACCGGGAGAAAGAGGCAGATCAGCGTCTGGAGAGCCACATTCCCGCGGACGCCCCCATCCTGTTCCTGGAGGTCATCGTCCGTGACGCCTCCGAATTCAGCACCGACCTGCGAGTGACGGGACTCGAATTGGCGGGCTATCGAATCCTCAGCGTCGAAGCCACCGCCGTCCCCAATTCCATCGCCGCGATCCTGCTCGCCATCCGCGACCGCACCGGCCTGGAACCGCATGTGTATTTCGAATGGACAGAGGGCAATCCGCTGGTCAACCTGCTCAAATTCCTCTTCGTCGGCGAGGGTGAGGTCGCACCGGTGACCCGGGAGATCATCCGCCGCGCCGTGCCGAATCCGGCCGAACGCCCGCACGTCCACGTCGACAGCTAGTCCATCATTCGACCCGCGCAGACAGGGGAGCGCCTTCGCGGAGTTGGGTGAAATATTCGTTCACCCAACCGCTTTCAGTGGCGAGGGTGCGTCTGGTTGGTCCACTGGTATCCGTCGAACCAGCGCAGCAGCGCGGGATTCGCGTGATCGGGATACCAGCCGGGGGCCAGCGATGCGGAAGCCGGGGGGCGTCGTCCCGAACTCGACCTGACGATCAACGCGATGGGCAACACGATTACCCCGAGGACCACGAGAAGGATGAGTAGTAATAGCCACACAGCTCCCATGCGGTCAGTATGTAGGACCGCGCACCCCGCGGCTACCTGGCCCGTGGCACCATTCCGCCTCAGGCCCGCTCGCCGCCGTGATGGTAACGCGTGAACATCGGCGTCCGGGTAGCGTTGCGCGTCGATTTCGCATCCGTTTTCAGCGACACGCGCGGAACACGGGGAATTCGGTCAAATTCCCAGGAAGAAAACCGACTGGAATTCGGAAATTCGGTATCCCATCGACATTCGTCAATTGGGCGGCGCATGCTTGTACTTGTCTCGGTGTCGTTTGTCGGGGGGGAACATCAAAGGAACCGGCAACGATTGGAAGGCAAATGGTCATCAAGAAATTGCTCGCGACCGCGTTTATGGCCGTCGCGGCGACCAGCATGGCCACGGTCACCGCACATGGCGAGGCCGGGCTGGCAGATGTCAGCTTCACCGCTTCGGACGGCCCGATCGCCTACACGACGAGTCTCGCGGCGGATCACACCAGCGCACTGGTGACCCTCGCCTCCGGCAGATTCGACCTCGCGCCGGATGCCGTCAATGTGCTCGCGGACGACGGTGCGATAGTCGGCACTATCCCGACGACACTGCGCACCGAGGCGGGGCAGGCGCTTGCGGTGACGCCGGCGCTGGACGGCACCGGCACGCAACTGAGCCTGACACCGGTCGGCGGGCCGTCCGATGAGGTCATCGCGTCGCAGAATATGCCCGGTGTGCATCAGGCATGGGGACCGATGTCCATTGCCATCGGTGCGACCTTCGGCTGCATGGTGGGCGTTGCGATCGGGATCTGGTTCTTCCTGGTCGGAGCCATCATCGGATGTGCAATCGGCGCAGCCTGGGGCGCCATGATGGGCCTCTACATGCCGTCCATGTGATCGATGGATCAGTGGCGGTGATCGAACACAATGACCTGCGGGCCGGGCGACCATTGGCCGCCCGGCCCGCCGCTGTCTACGCCCGCCCGGGAAACGGCACGAGCAGGTCGTTGCGCGACCGCAGGTTTCGGATCGGCACTCTTCGGTGCGCGTTATACGCCGAGCGCATCGAGAATCATCGGCCGCGCCGTCGCGAGCGCTTGCTGCCAGTAGGGCCAGGTGTGTGTTCCGTTGACGATGTCGATTCGAGCGGCAATTCCCAACGCCGCCACTCGATCACGGAACATTTCGGCGGAGATCTCCGTTATCGACTCCAGGCCCATCGCATTCACCGTATTGCCCACCCCTTGTGGCAGGTCGAGCGGACCGGGCGTGCCATTGCCCGTCCAGAGGTATATCGGCAGTCCGCGCAGCAATTCGGCCTGCTCGGTGGCGTCATTGCGGTTCCATGCCGGATCCCCGGCCGGACCCCACATATCGTCGAGATTGAAGTTGCCCTCGTCCCACAGGGCGGCGCGCATCGCTTCGTTCCAGAGCGGAAATGTCGGGTGCACGAATCCCGAAAAGGATCCGGCGAATTTGAACTGATCGCGATGGTAGCCGGCCAACGTCAGTGCAGCACTTCCGCCCATCGATGCGCCGACAATGGCGTTGTTGGTACGTGACACGCCGAACCCCGCCAGGAAGGCAGGCAATTCCTGGGTGAGGAAGGTTTCCCACTTGTACGTGGTCGCCTGATTGTTGGTACTACTCGGTCGATACCAGTCGGTGTAGAAACTCGACCGACCGCCGACCGGAAACACCAACGTGATGTTGTCGCCCGCGAACTGGCGCAGCGCATCGGTATCCGTCGTCCACTGACTGTGGTCGTTCGGCGCGCGGAGACCGTCGAGCACGTAGAGTGCCGCGCTCCCGCCGCGCGCTGCCCACTGCACCTGGACTTTGATCGGCCCCATACTGGACGGCACGAAAAGTTCCTCGAAACCGCCTGCCGGCGTGCGCAGTATCTGTGCGTGCGGCGGCGCGGCAATAACCACCGCCCCGCCGATCCATGACACCAGCACAGCTGTCGCCATGACAATGCCGACCTTGCTCAGCCAACCACGAACAAATCCCCACCCGTCCCCTGTTCGCTCTGCCACGTCTACTCACACCTCCTGCTCGTTTTCTGACAAGTTGCCGAACGGACCCGAATTCCGCCGCCATCCAGGCCGGGTTGTTCGTACACGCCTGCACTCCCGCGCGCCCGGAATCGGGAAAACCATCATAGATTGTGCCGCATTTGCTCTCGAGCCTGGGAAATCCGCATCAGATCACCTGGATCAGCGGCGCATTCGTTACAATCCGGCCGCTGGTCGCGGACGGGATGCGGCATATACCTGCACGTCGAATTGGTCGGCAGGAAATGGTTGGGTGGGATGAGGTTCGGGCTGTTGGTGCGCCGGAGACCGTGAATCGCGCAAGGAGGTGAGACCCATGAGCGCTGTATCCATATGGGTGCTCCCTTGTTCGTCGCGGTCGGGCGATTGACGTAGGTGTCGCCGGGAGCGCCTGAAACAAGGCAATCCCGAAAGGCAACAACTTATGCATTCTGTGCATTTCACCGCGCAGACATCGTCGAACGGCGTCGTCGAACGCGACTTCACCGTGGGGGAGTTCCCGGCGTGCTCTCCTCGCCGGAATCCGGCCCCGAGCGCGCGCCCTTGGTGCTGATGGCACACGGTGGCGGCCAGCAAGCCGAGCGCATAATGGCCGCCGGAGACCGTCACGTCTTTGCGGACACGGTGCCGTTTGTGTCGAAGCCGCCAACATGCGGCCCTGACCAGTGAGAATGATCGCGATAGCCCAGCGAATACGTGCCGTGTTGGGCTCGGCCGAATGCCACGGATCCGACAAACAGCTCGCGCTGACGGCGATCTGAATAGACTTGGGCCCGTGCGGAAAACGGCGAAGGTCAACGATGACCAACTGGTGAGCTTTATCGATCACGGCGGCACCGGGCCCGCGGTGTTATTGCTGCACAGCTATCTGATGGACGCCGATATGTTCGCCCCACAGGTGCAGGCGCTCGGCGGGGCGTTCCGGCTCATCGCGATGGACGAGCGTGGCCACGGTGATACTCCGGCCGAGAACCCGTTCACCTATTGGGATGTGGCTCGCGACGCGCTCGGCCTCCTCGATGAGCTCGAGGTGGCCCGGTGCGCGGTAATCGGTACGAGCCAGGGCGGGTTCATCGCCCTGCGCATGGCACTGCTGGCGCCGCAGCGGGTGGCCGCACTCGCGCTGCTCGGCACCTCGGGCAGTGCGGAGGATCCGGAGGTAGCCGCCGGGTACCGCCAAGCGGCCGCCGCCTGGCGCGAAAACGGTCCGACCAAGGAACTGCTCGATCTCAATGCCGCGATCTGCCTGGGCCAGCACGACGCGGCGGAGTGGCAGGCCAAGTGGCGTCGGCTGTCCGGGGACCATATCGACCGCGTGCTCACCCCACTGGTCGAGCGGGACAGCGTGCTCGACCGCGCGCCCGAAATCGGCTGCCCAGCACTGGTTCTGCACGGTTCCGCCGACGCCGCCTACGCCGTCGACCGCGCCCGCGAGCTGGCAGCGGCCCTGCCGAACGCCGAACCTCCGGTGATCATCGACGGCGGCGCGCACTTCCTGAGCCTCACCGACGCCGAAGCCGTCAACCCACACCTGCGGGCGTTCCTCGACCGGTCACTGGACGTCGAATAGGACGGCCCTACGGTCCGCACCTCGCCTCGTCGTCGGTCGACTTCGCCAGCGCGAAAAAGCAGTCGCCGTCATCGGGGTGGCTGCGTCAGGTCGCGCGACCGCCAGGGGCGCCGTACCGCAGCCCGTCGATGAGCAGATCGACCATGCGCTGGGCATGGTCACTATCGGCGGGTAGGCACAGGTTGGCCACCGCTTGCAGCAGCTCGTAGGGCGCTATATCGGCGCGGATCGCACCTGTGGCCGCCGCCGATTCGAGCAGAGATCCGAGAGCGGGCACCAGGTGCTGCTGGAAGTAGGCGGGTAGGGGCTCGAAGGCAGGGTCTCCCGAGTGCAGCGCCGCGGCGAGTCCGCGTTTGGTTGCGATGAAGCCGGTGTACCGACGCAGCCAGCGCGCCAGTGCCGCATCGGGCTCATACTCGGCCGCCAGGACGGGGGCCGCGTCTGCGCAGGCGTCGACTTCCTGTTGAAAAACGGCCACGACCAGGTCGGAGCGCTGCGGGAAGTGGCGGTAGATGGTGCCGAGGCCAACGCCCGCCCTGGCGGCGATCTCCCGCACTGGGGCGTCCACACCCGATACGGCGAAAACCGCCTTGGCCGCGTCCAGCACCGCCGTGATATTGCGCTGCGCATCGGCGCGTACCCGACGTCCGGACGCGCTGCGCCCCGTACCGGGTGCGCCCGGGGTGTCGCCGTGCTCGATCTCGCCCACTCCCGCTCCTCCTCTTGCCTTACCGGAACAATGTTCCGTATAGTTTCGGAACGTTGTTCCGATTGGTTGATGGTAGGGCACGCATACGGTGCCGACCACCGACCCCGCCCTGAGGAGAGCCATGAACTACCGCACGCTCGGCCGAACCGGCATAAAGGTCAGCCCGTACTGCCTGGGCGCCATGATGTTCGGCGCCGTGGGCAACCCCGACCACGACGACTCGATTCGGATCATCCACAAGGCCCTGGACGCGGGAATCAACTTCATCGACACCGCCGATTTCTACTCCCGCGGCGAGTCCGAGACGATCGTCGGCAAGGCCATCAAGGACCGCAGGGACAATGTCGTGCTCGCCACCAAGGCACACCTCCCCATGGGGGAAGATCCCAATCAGCAAGGCAATTCGCGGCGCTGGCTGGTACGCGCACTCGACGATTCGCTGCGCCGACTGCAGACCGACCATGTCGATCTGTTCCAGGTCCATCGTCCGGATCCGTCGGTCGATGTCGAAGAAACGCTCTCGGCGCTGTCGGACCTGGTCCGCAGCGGCAAGGTCCGGGCCATCGGTACTTCCACCTTTCCCGCATCGGACATTGTCGAGGCGCAGTGGGTCGCCGAGCGTCGAGGTCTGGAGCGCTTTCGCACCGAGCAGCCGCCGTACTCGATCCTCAATCGCGGCATCGAGCGCGAGGTGCTGCCGGTCTGTCAGCGCTACGGAATGGGCACGCTGGTCTGGAGTCCGCTGGCGGGCGGCCTGCTCACCGGCCGCTACCGCAAGGGCCAGCAGCCCAATAGCCATCGGGCCAGCTTCGGCTTCCGGCATCTGCGCGACGAGCGTCGGCTCGACGCTGTCGAGCAACTCATCCCCGTCGCCGAAGAGGCCGGGATGTCGTTGACGCACCTGGCTCTCGCGTTCGTGATCACCCACCCGGGCGTGACCTCGGCGATCATCGGTCCGCGCACCATGGACCAGCTCGACGACGCGCTCGCCGGTGCGGAGACGATCCTGAGCGACGAAGTGCTCGACCGGATCGACGCCATCGCGCCGCCCGGTACCGATATCGGAATGCTCGACATGGCCTACAACCCACCCGCCATCGAACAGGCCCGCCTGCGCCGCCGCCCGACCGACGACCGCGCCGTCAGCGCGGACATCGTCCTCAGCTACCAATGATCCTGCACTTCCCTTCGCTCGGCGACTCGGTCAATCGACCGGGTGGCTGCGCACCAAATTCGATCGCGCTCGACTAAGGTGTATGCGAGCTCGCACAGTCAAAAAATGCGTGAACAGCGGTACGTTCCGTGGTTTTTCCACCGAATCGAAAGGCGCTGTAGGCAATGGATTTGACACAAGTCGAGTTACTCACCGAGCTGGAACCAGTGGTCGCGGCCAATGTCGACCGGCATTTGGCCACCGCCAAGGACTGGTGTCCGCACGATTATGTGCCCTGGGACGAGGGCCGCAACTTCGCGGCAATGGGTGGCCAGGATTGGGATCCCGAGCAGTCACGGCTCTCGGAGGTCGCCAAGGTCGCGATGGTCACGAATCTGCTGACCGAGGACAACCTGCCCTCCTACCACCGTGTGATCTCGGAGAACTTCTCGCAGACCGGTGCCTGGGGCACGTGGATCGGCCGCTGGACGGCGGAGGAAAACCGCCACGCCATCGCCATGCGCGACTACCTGGTATGCACGCGCGCCGTCGATCCGGTCGCCTTGGAGAACGACCGGATGGTGCATCTGACTCGCGGTGTGCACGCCCCGGAGGGCTTCGGCGGTGTGCTCGATCAGGTCGCGTATGTGACGTTCCAGGAGTTGGCCACCCGGGTCAGCCATCGCACCACGGGACGTGTCTGCGACGACCCGATCGCCGACCGGATGCTGCAGCGCATCGCGGCCGACGAGAACCTGCACATGATGTTCTATCGCAACATCACCGGCGCTGCGTTCGATATCGCTCCCGACCAGACGATGGAGGCCGTGACCCACGTCGCGAAGACTTTCGCGATGCCGGGTACCGGCATGCCGAACTGGCGCCGCAATGGCGTGTTGATGGTCAAGCACGGAATCTACGATTTGCGTCAGCACTTGGACGAGGTGCTGTTGCCGGTCCTGCGAACATGGAATGTCTTCAAGCGCACCGACTTCACCGCGCGCGGCGAGCGCAGCCGCGAAGAACTCGCCGAGTACCTCGACAAACTCGGTCGCGATGTCATCCGCTTCGAAGAACAGCGCGCCCGCATCCTCGCCCGCGAGGCGGCGCGAGTCGGGTAGCGCACCCTGGAAGTCACGGTCATCCGCGACCGTGACATCGTGCCCGGCGCCGAATCCCGTGTTCACTCCCGCGAGCGATCTCGACGCGGGTAGTTCGAGCGCGCCCGAATTCTACTGCGCGGCAGTCGAGTTCGGATGTTGTGCACTACCCGCGGGCTCAGGTGACGTCGCGCAATTCGCGACTGATGGCATGGGCGAGGACTTCCCTGGCTCGGTCGCGGGTGATCGAGCCGCTGTGCCAGCGTTCGCTGAGTCCTTCGACCAGGGCGGTGAGGTGTTCCGCCGCTGCAGCCGCGTTGATATCGGAGGAGACGGCACCGGCCTGCCGGGCTTGGGCGATAAGCGTTTCGACATCGTTGTTCCATGCCCGCGTGGTGGTGTCGAGAGGTTCGCGCAGGTCGGGATTGAACACAGCGCTGGCGCGCAGCTCACCCCAGGCGATGCTGTTCACCCGCACCTCGTCGTCATCTTGGAGTTCGAGCATCAGCATCTGTTCGAGCTGAGCGCAAGGATCGGCCTCGATGAAGGCGCGGTCGGTGTAGTCCTTGGCTCGGTGGTTGATGTGTTCGAGCGTGGCGTGCAGGACTCCGGAGCGGTCTTTGAAGTGGTAGTAGATCAGTGCCGTGGACACGCCCGCTTCCGCGGCGAGTTTCTCGATCCGCAGCCCGCGCACTCCGTCTTGGGCGATGACACGGACGGCGGCTTCCAGGATCTGCGTTTGACGCTGCGACACAAGTCCTCACAGTAGGGGCAGGGTGCGGCCGAGCCGGAAATGCGGGGTTGTCGGCCCGGCCGCGTCGGCTGGCGAATTTTGCCGGAGTTCACCGGTCGCCGACGAGGTTAGTCGGCGGGTTCCTGCTGGGTGGTGCAGTGGATACCGCCACCACCGGCGGCGATGCCGTCGATATTGATCTGCACGACCTCCCGGCCGGGGAACAGGCGCTCCAGGGTGGTTTTGGTGGCCGGATCGGTGTCCGGATCACCGAATTCGGGGGCGATCACCGCGCCGTTGCAGACGTAGAAGTTGATGTATCCGGCGGCGAAGTCGTCGTCGGCGAACGTCTCCCGCACCGTCGACGGGCCCTCGAGGACCTCGACCCGAAGGGGGCGACCATGGACATCGGTGGCCGAGTGCAGGATATCGAGGTGGCGGCGAGTGACGTCGTAGTCGAAGGAGTCCGGGTCGTTGTCCAGTCCGGCGACCACCACGCCCGGGCCGGCGAAGCGGGCGTAGAAGTCGGTATGGCCGTCGGTGATGTCCTCGCCCGCGATGCCGGGCAGCCAGATCACCTTCTCGATGCCCAGCAGGTAGGCCAGCTCCTCCTCGACGTCGCGCTTCTGCCAGCCGGGGTTGCGGTTGTTGTTGAGCACACAGCTTTCGGTGATGATCGCGGTGCCCTCCCCGTCGACTTCGATGCCGCCGCCCTCGAGCACCAGATCTGTGTGCCGGGTCTCGACTCCGGCGCGGCCGGTGACGAACCCCGCGACCGCGGCGTCACGGCGGTGCTCTTGTTTCTTGCCCCAGCCGTTGAAGTTGAAGTCCACCCCGGCCTTGGTGTTGCCGCTGTTGACGAACACCGGCCCGGTGTCACGCATCCACAGATCATCGATCTCGGCGGCGATCAATTCGACGTTCGCACCACCCATGAGGCTCTGTGCCAGCCCCATCTCGCCCGGCCGCACCAGCATCGATACCGGTTCGAAGCGGGCGATGGCGGTCGCGATGGTCGCTAGGTTGCGTTGCACCTCCGGTAGCAGCCTGCCACCCCAGATCCGTTCGCTGGCACCGAAGGCCATCCAGGTCCGTCTGTGCGGCTGCCCTTCCTCGGGCATCATCCACTTTCTCCCATCGTCATGTGTATTGCTGGTGCGATCGCCGCGCATCGGCGACGACGAATCGTCGCAACCCGCCAGCAGCAGGCTGCCCATGGTGGCCAAACCTGTCTGCACGAATGTGCGCCGTCGCATCCTTCACTCCCTGTCGTCTCTGGGCGTCCGCGCGGCGGATGTCCGCATCGGTCGCCAGTAAGCCCATTCGCGCCGCGACCGCGCCCGAAGTGCGAGCGAGCGCGTGGCAATCCAGGACACTAGATCCTGACTAAAAATTTAGTCAAATTCGGAGTTGTGTGTAGACCCGGTACTGCGCGGTGGTCAGTCATCGAACAGCCGCCATGTGGTGAGGGCGAGCCCCCCGAAAACCTGTTCCCCGCCGCTCATGACGATATCTACGCGGTGCTGACCTGGACGGCTGAGCACGCGGCCGAACTCGGCATCGATCCAGCGCGGATCGGCGGCCGGGCGCGGGACACCTCTATGGATCGCGGGCGATTCTGTCCGCGGAGGTGTCCCAGCGGCAGAATTGCGAACCGGCCACCGCCCTGGCCGCGTGACCAACCACTTCGCGCGGACTTCGGCGGACACCGGCGGCTGATTCGTCAGATGTGCGCCGAGTGCGCGGTGAAGTAGTTGCCCTCGTCGAAGTCGGCGAGGAGGCCGGGGTGGGTCGGTTCCCAGCCGAGGACGCGCCGGGTGGTGCGGCTGGACGTCGGGAGGTCGCGAGTGATCACCATCGTGAGGAATTCGCCGAAGTACGCTCGCAGCCGGTCTGCCGGGATGCTTTCGGTGGGCACGCCGAGGTGGTCGCCGATGCTCTGCGCGATATCGCGCAGCGGTATGCCGTTGTCGCCGACCGCGTGCCATCGAGTGCCCGCCGGTGCCTGCTCCAGCGTCAGGCGGAAGAGGTGCGCGGCGTCGAGCGTGTGCACGGCGGGCCACCGGTTCGCGCCATCCCCGGGGAATCCGGCGAAGCCGTTCTCCTGCGCGGTGGCGATCAGCATCCTGGCGAAGCCGCTACGGTCCAGCGTGCTGTGCGTGATGGGCGGGATCCGTACGACCGAGGAACGCACGTCCCGCTGTGCGAAGCCGACCACGGCGATCTCCGAGTCGATACGGCTGTGGGGTGTGCCCGCGGCCGCCTCCCCGCTGGGTGTGCCCGCGTCCTCCTCCGTCAATGGTCGCCCGAGCTCTCCGAGCGTGCCCGTGCCCGACGCCGTGACCAGCGGTTTCCCGGTTCCCGCGAGTGCATCGCCGAGTGCCTGCACGGTGGCGAGCTCCGTGGCGACGGCGGCGGCGACGTGGCCGGAGAGCATCTGGTCGTGCTTGAACGCGAGGTGGATGACGCCGTCGGAGTCCGCGGCCGCCGCTTTGAGCCCGTCGAGATCGTCGAGGTCGCCCCGGCGCACGGCCGCACCGAGCGCGGTCACGGTCGCCGCGGCCGCATCCGATCGCGCGAGGCCGATGACCTCGTGCCCGGCGGCAATGAGTTCGGAGACGACGGCCGAGCCGATATGGCCGGACGCGCCGGTGACAAAAACACGCATGGGTGACTCCTGAGTGCGATGAATGCAGGCCGAGTCGGTGACGAGACTCAGTCCCATCACCTTAGCAAGTGATGCGACTTGGTGTCATCATTTAGGGTGGCGCCATGGGTTGATGGGAGCCGAATGCGCGGGAACGCCTGGAACGCGCCGCGCTGAACCTGTTCGTCGAGCGCGGGTGCGACGCCACCACGGTTGCCGAGATCGCGGACCGCGCCGGTTCGACCAAGAGCACGTTCTTCCGTCACTTCGCCGAGCGTGAGGTGCTGTTCGGTGGACGGGACCAGATGGCTGATCGCTTCTTCGAAGCGATTCGGCCCGCCGAGCCCGAGGTGACGACCGTCGGGTGTGTCGCCGCGGTCATACACCGAGATCGCGCATTCGGCACTGCGTGACTTGCAAACCCGCGCAACAACTCTCGGCGTCGAAGGCGACCTAATTACGTGAGAAGTCCTGTTGGGCAACGGATATCCGAGCAGGTTGCCCGCTGCGACCCCTGCCGCGACGGAAGTCGTTGCGGCAGGGGCAGGCAGCGTCAGTTTCAGTCTTCGTGTGAATTCACTGCTGTGCGTCTTTGCTGCGCTGAATGGTCTCGGCAATCCGCTTGATGCGCCGGAGCCTGGTATCCCACGCCGCCCCCACCGAGGACAGTTGCGCGACCGCGCGGGCAAGTTGCGCCTCGTCCACCCGGTACCTCCGTTCTCGCCCGGCGGGCGTGGCGTGCACCAAGCCGACACGGTCGAGCACGCCGAGGTGTTTCGCGATGGCCTGTCGTGTCACGGGCAGCTGCCCGCTGAGGCTGGTGGCCGTGCCGCCGCCATCCGCCAGGAGCAGATCGAGCATCCGCCGACGGGTCGGATCCCCGACCGCGGACCACAGGTCGTCGTCGACGGCGGTGGTCATGGGGTCGACACCAGCCGCGCGAGGTAGTCCCCGAGCTGGGGAATGAAGGTGTTCCAACCACTGCTGTGGTCCCGGTACACCTCCTCCAATTTCGCTGCCTCCCAGCCCATTTCGCGGAATCCGGTCTCGGTCATCCGAATTCTGGTGCCCGCGCCCGATGGGATGAGCTCGAAGGTAACCAGCAGCGTGTCGGCGGAGTTGTCGACCTTGTCGCCGGGATAGCACCAGCGGAATGAGAACAGTCGAGGCGGCTCGGCGTCGACCACGGTGATCGGAACGACCTGCGCCCTGTTGTCCCAGACGAGCTCGCCGACCGCGCCGGGCGTGGCCTCGACCGAGGCATCGTCGCTCCACCATTCCGAGATGTGCTCGGGGCTGCTGACGACCTCGAAGACCACCTCGGGCGAGGCGTCGACGTGGATCTCTCGTTCGATGCTTCCGTACTCCATACTCTTCCTCCATGTGCAATGTTTGGTTGCGCATGACGGTAGTCGACGTCCCGCGCATGCGCAACTATTGGTTGCGCATTTGCTGGGATCGAGGCAGCGCACCGGCGTTGATTGCATCGGAGACCGTTGGGTGCGGGCGTTAAACTGCTGATCGAGTCGGCAGTGCCTCGTCTCGCGAGTCCGGCAACATCGAGCGTGCCCGGCTACTTCGGTTTGCTGTCCCCGTCGCAGGGAGGTGGTGCCGTGTCCATTCGTCGAAGTGTGCTGGTGGCGGCCGTTCTGTGTGCGTTGCCGGTGCTGGGCGCGCCGCAGGGGCATGCCTACCCGTCCGGTGCGGGCAATGGGGGCTGTCGGCAAGGCAGTGTGATGACCGGCCGGTTGGTCCCCGGCACCGGTAGCGCGGGTCAGAACATTCGGCGTGCTGCCACCCTGCGGGAGTGCGTCAGTTCGCTGCTTCCGGGTATCGAGGCTGGACAGTTCAGTGTGACGATTCCGTGGAACGCACCCGGTGCGACCAGTGCGGCCACATTCGCATGGTCGGATGGCAGCGTCAGCGCAGCGACCGGGTTCGGCAATGGCCTGTGGTTGATCACCGACGGCCCCGCGAGTGGCCACGGCATCCAGGTGGATGTCGCCGACAGTTGGAACGGCTGGTACTACAGCTATGCCGACGTCGCCGTCACCTCGGCGACCTTCCTCTCCTGAACCTGGCCGCACGCGTAGGCCTTTGAGCTACGGTTCGGGGTAGCAGTCGACGGTGGCGGCAGTGGCGATTCGGGACGTAACCGCGGTAAATGTCCGCAGCCCATGAGCGCATCGGGGCACGCAGGTGTGTCGGGAACTGTGAAGAATGTGTATTCCGAATTCGCCCGCCGGGCGCCGCAGCGTGGCAGGATCGGCGTGGATGACGGATGGGGATGTGATGGCTGAAACTGATTCGACGGCAACGGTATTCACAACGATCGCGGAGGCGGCGGCCCGGCTGCGGCGGGGCGAGGTGAGTGCGGCGGATCTGGTGGAGGGCGCGCTGGCCGCCGCGGATGCGCATGACGAGACATTCGGAGTGTTCCTGACCCGGTTCGAGGAGCGGGCTCGGGCGCGCGCCGCCGAGGTGGACCGGAAGATCGCGGCGGGGGAGCGGCTGGCGCCCTTGGACGGGATTCCGTTGGGGGTCAAGGATATCTTCGCGCATTCGGCGGGGCCGACCACGGCACAAAGCCTGGTCTTGGACCCGGAGTGGGGGAAGTCGGCCGGGGATGCCGCGGTGGTGCGGCGGCTAGAGCAGGCAGGGGGGATCGTGGTCGGAAAGACCACCACCATGGAGTTCGCGGTCGGGGTCCCCGATCCGGAGAAGCCATTTCCGATACCGCGGAATCCGTGGGATGTGCAGCGCTGGGCGGGTGGGTCCAGTTCGGGTTCTGCCAGCGGCCTGTTGACCGGGGCATTTCTGGGTGCGGTCGGCACCGATACCAGCGGCAGCCTCCGAATTCCCGCCGCCTTCTGCGGAATCACCGGATTCAAGCCGACATTTGGCCGGGTGCCGAAATCCGGTGTGGTGCCGCTGGCCTACACCCTCGACCACGCGGGGCCATTGGCTCGCACGGCCGCCGACTGCGCCTTGTTGCTGGAGGTATTGGCCGGTCACGATGCCGAAGATCCGTACAGCTCGTATGAACCGGTTGCCGACTATACGGCCGCGCTCACCGGCGATCTGCGCGGCATCACCATCGGCGTGGACGATCTCGATCGCTTTGTCGGCGACGGACGGGATCCGGCACAGCCGCAACGGTTCTCGGCGGCCATCGATGCCCTGCGCGAAGCGGGCGCGACCATCGTCCCGATCGAGATCCCCATGTACGTGGAGACGACGGCGACCGCCCTGGTCGTGCTGGCCGCCGAATCGGCCGCCTACCACCGGCCGAGCCTGCGCTCGCGCTACCAGGACTACGCGCGGGGCAGTCGCGTCGTCTTTGCTGCGGGCAATTCCGTCAGCGGGGCGGATTATGTTCAGGCCCAACGGGTTCGGCATGTCGCGCAGCGTCGGATGGCGGAGCTGTTCACCGCGGTGGATCTGGTGGTCACCCCGACCGGCCATCTCGGCGCCCCGCGCATCGACGCCATGGAGCAGTTGAACCCGGTGAGCGTGCTCGCGGGATTGCATACGCCGTACTGGAATTCGCTCGGCAATCCCACCATCGCGGTGCCGATCGGACTCACCGCCGATGGCGTGCCCCTGTCCATCTCGATCAGCGGCAAACACTTCGACGAGGCGACGGTGCTGCGCGCGGGCGATGCCTTCCAGCGGCGCACCGATCACCACCGCCTGACACCCATGCTGTCCTGAAGTTCGAAAGGTATTGCCATGAGCACCGATTCGACGTGGCCCTGCTCCGACGAGGAGAACGCGGCCATCACCATGCTGGAGCAGATCCTGCAGGGGATGGCGGGTCTGCTGCACTCGGTCGAGGACGCCCGGTATATCGACCCCAGCGGCGGCTATGTGCCGTACCGGGGAGTGCCGCCGAGCTGATTCGGCAGCCATACGCCGCAGGGGTGGGGCGGTGAATTCGGCTCTACCTCCGCGGTATTCGACGTAAGCGGCATGCGCGTCGAATTTGTTCCACCGTTTGGAGTTAGTTTCGTGACCACCCCGCAGTCTCCGTCCTGTCCCGTTCCGCACGGCTCTCCGATTGCTACCGACGGTGAACGCGCTTCGCTCTATACCCCGGAGTTCGCCGCCGATCCGCACCGCGCCTATCGGGAGATGCGCAGGAAGTACGGTTCGCTGGTGCCGGTGGATCTGGCTCCCGGCATTCCCGCGACCTTGGTGGTCGGCTATCGCACCGCAGTGCGCATCCTGCATGATCCCGGGCGCTTTCCGCGTGATCCGCGCACCTGGCAGCGCGATGTTCCATCGGACTGCCCCGTCTTGCCCATGATGGATTGGCGCCCAACCCTTTTGCACAGCAATGGCGAGGTGCACGCCAGATACCGGGAAGTGGTGAATGCGGCCATCGAGGGTGTCGATCTGCATGCGTTGCACACCACCGTGGCAGAGATCGCCGTCCCGCTGATCAATGCGTTCTGCCAGACCGGGTCGGCGGATTTGATCGCCCAGTACGCACTTCCGCTGGCCTTCACCGCGATCAATGCCGTCCTCGGCTGCCCGCCCGAAATCGGCGGGCGTACCGCGCTCGGTTTGGCGGCGATGTTGGATACGGTCAATGCCGCCAAGGGAAATGAACTCGTGCACGAGGCATTGACCGAGCTGATCGCGCTCAAGAAGGACGAACCCGGCGACGACATCACCACTCGACTGCTACAGCATCCCGTCGGCCTCGACGATTCGGAAGTACTCGAACATGTGATGCTGCTTTACGGCGCTGGCATCGAACCGGCACAGAATCTGATCGCCAATTCGCTGTTGCTGATGCTCACCGATGACCGCGTCGCCGACAATATGCTCGGCGGCAGCCTGTCCACCCGCGACGCCCTGGACGAGGTGTTGTTCACCGATCCGCCGCTGGCGAACTACTGCATCACCTATCCGCGCCAGCCCATTCTGATCGACGAAATATGGCTGCCCGCACACCAACCCGTCCTCATCAGCATGGCCGCGTGCAATAACGACCCCGAAATCGGTGGGGAGCACACCGGGAACCGCTCGCATCTGGCATGGAGTGCGGGCCCGCATGCCTGCACCGCAAAGTCCATGGCGTACTTGATAGCTCAGGACGCCATCGACCAATTGCTCGACGCAATACCGGAATTGCGACTTGCGACTCGGGCGGACAAGCTCACCTGGCGTCCCGGTCCGTTCCACCGGGCGCTGACCGCACTCCCGGTGACATTCCCCAAAACGCCAGCGTGGAGCGTCTGAGCAGACAATTCACCGCAGCGCATCGGCCGCGGCTGCGGCGATCGCGCCGGCGACCGCACCGAGCGCAGGGGAATCGACCTTCCACTGTTGCCAGTACAGCGGAACATCAATATAGGAATCCCCATCGATGGGTGCGAGGTCGCGCCCGGCCCGGCCGCCGCGGGTCTGCAGATCCGGCAACATCCCCCAGCCGAGCCCGATCCGAATCGCCTCGGCGAACCCCGCAGATGACGGCACATAGTGGCGTGGTGGATCGACCGGCTGCTTGCACCGACGTCGCAAATGCCGGTCCTGCAGATCGTCCTTGCGATCGAAGAGCACCACCGGCGCGGCGGCATACGCCTCGGCAGTCGGCCCATCCGCGAACCAGGTCCGCGCGAACCGCGGATTCGCCATGGGCCGATACCGCATCGCGCCGAGCTTCTCGACCCGGCAGCCCTGCACCGCCGCCGCCGTGGCGGTAATCGCCGCCATTACCGTCCCATCGCGCAGCAGCCGCGTCGTGTGCTCCTCGTCCTCGCGGTGTATCTCGAAACACACACCGGCCGGTGCGTGCCGTAGCGCGGGCATCACCCACGTTTCCAGTGAGTCGGCATTGACCGCGATCGGCACCCGGATCGGCCGATCCGCGGGTCGATCGGCATCACCGAGTTCACGTGCGGTGTCACCGGAGAGCAGTTCGATCTGCCGGGCCAGCCGCAGCACCGCGAGTCCGGATTCGGTGGGGCGCACCGGTTTTGTGCGCTGCAGCAGAATACGACCGGCCGCATCCTCCAGTGCCTTGATGCGCTGACTGACCGCCGACGGCGTCACGCGCAGACTGCGCGCGGCCGCGTCGAAGGTGCCCTCGGTGACCGCCGCGTTGAGTGCGCGGAGCTGATCCAGCTGCAGATCCATTAAGAAATCGTAAAGGTACTTCAGAATCTTTAGCTGGTCTGGTGCACTGTGCGGATCTAGCGTCGATGTATGTGACGGCATCATCGGCGGCCCTGGCGGCCATCTCGGGACTCGGCTTCGGACTTTCCCTGATCGTGGCGATCGGCGCGCAGAACGCCTTCGTCCTGCGGCAGGGTCTGCGTGGGCAGCATGTGCTGGCGGTGGTCGCGGTCTGCGCGGTGTCCGACGTGGTGCTGATCGCCGCCGGTGTTGGCGGGTTGGGGGTTGTCGTCCAGTCCGCCCCGGTGGCGCTGACGGTCATCCGTTACGCCGGTGCGGCCTTCCTGATGGGCTACGGGGTGCTCGCGGCGCGGCGCGCCTTCGCCGCGGCATCGCTGACCACCGAATCCACCGGCGCAACCGTCGCACTCGGCGCGACCGTGCTCACCTGCCTGGCGCTGACCTGGCTCAACCCGCACGTCTATCTGGATACGGTGCTACTGCTCGGCTCCTTCGCCAACACCTATGCCAGCCCCGACCGCTGGTTCCTCGGGGCGGGCGCGATGCTCGCCAGCGTGCTCTGGTTCACCGCACTCGGCTATGGCGCCCGCAAGCTCGGCCCGCTGTTCGCCCGCCCGAGTGCCTGGCGGGTCCTGGATTCGGTGATCGCGGCCGTGATGTTCACCCTTGCGCTGGGCCTATTGCTGACCAGCTAGGCCCGCTGTGCAGGGCTGAGCTTGCGGAAACGCTGCAACGCCGCAGGACCGGATCGCGATCAGTACGTGACTGGTTCGGTAGTGCAGGGTGGGGATGGCCGCCCCGGCGTGAGAGGTGGGCAGGCAGTGAGTTATCCGTACGGCTATGGGGAGCAGCCGCCACGGCAGGATCCGGCGCCCTGGGGGCAGCCGGTGGGCTATCCGGAGCAAACGGGCTGGGATCAGACCGGCTATCCAACGGGATATCCCGGTGCGCCCGCGCCGGGCCAGCCGCCGCGGCCCCCGAAGTCCAGCGCCGGGGTCCTCGTGGCGCTCGGGCTGGTCGCGGTGCTCGCCGTGGTCAGCGTCGTCCTGGTTGTCTTCGTCGGCCACGATAAGGGCCGACCGCAGGCAGCCGATTCCGCCGTCACCGTCGTCCCGGCGACGAGTGTGCCGGGCTCGATCACCCAGCGACCGACCGCGACGACACCACGCCCCGGTCAGCCGTCCTCGGGCAAGCTCACCTACAACGACTTCGCCAAGGACTGGAATTTCAAATTCGACAATGTGGAACTGCACGCCGACTGGGTCGAGGGCCGCGATCACGCCAGCTGCCGGGATTTCGAGGTGGACGGCAAGCTCACCGGATTGGGCTGCCAGTACGCCGCTGAACTGGTGTATCGGGCCGAGGGCGGCGGACTGAAGATCACCCAGTTCCTTATCGCCATGTCGGATGAGGGACAGGCCGCCGCCGCGCTCGGCAAGTTCAGCGATGCGGATCTGCACCTGCGCTCGGGCACCTATATCGATCATTTCGTCACGGGCAAATGGCGCGATGGGAATGAGAAGCAGTTCGTCGTGGTCACCGTGGCCACGGCGAACGGAGCCGTCGATGTGGAGACGGTCAAGAAGTATCTGCAGTACCGGCACGCCGATACGCTCGGCGCACTGGCGTTCCGCTAGCGATCGCGGGGCTGATGAAGCGTTCGCAAGCCTGTGGCAGTGTCGAAGTCATGCGACTCCGAAGCTGGAATACGACGGCCGCGATCTGCGCGTGGGGCCTGCTGCTCGGCGGATGCGGACACGGCGCACCCACGCCGACCAAGGCATCGGATACGACGTCTTCAGGCGCGATGCCGCGGACGGAGGCCGGACCGATATCGACGCCAGCACGCTTTATCGCCGATGATCGCGTGGTCGTCATCGATCCCGGACACAACGGTGGCAATGCCGCAAACCCCGGGGAGATCAACCAGCAGGTGCCCGACGGTCGCGGAAAGACCAAGGCGTGCAACACCACCGGCACCTCGGCCAGCGACGGATACACCGAACACGAATTCAACTGGGACGTCGCCGATCGGGTTCGGGACACATTGGCCGCCCGCGGTATTCGCGTCGTCATGACCCGCGACGACGATACGAGTGTCGGCCCGTGTGTCGATGAACGCGCCGACATCGGAAACCGCAGTGGCGCAGCGGCTGTCGTCTCGATCCATGCCGACGGCGCCCCTGCGGGTGCACACGGCTTCCACATCGCCTACTCGTCGCCACCGCTGAATTCCGCACAGGAAGAGCCGTCTCAGCGACTGGCGACAACGTTGCGCGACACCATGATTCGTTCCGGTTTCACCCCATCCACCTATGTCGGGTCGGACGGTATGAATCCGCGCGCCGATCTGGCCGGTCTGAATCTCTCGGAACGCCCTGTCGCGCTGGTCGAATGCGGAAATATGCGCGACCCCGGTGATGCCGCGCTGATCGAATCTCCCGACGGCCGGGCCCGCTACGCGGACGCCATCGCGAGCGCCATCGCCGCCTTCCTCGGGTAGGTGACTTTCGTGATCGGGATCACCAACTGCGTGCGGGGCGGCCCTATACCTCCTGAGATAGCGGCGTTACGCTAACGCTGTTACCTCGAGCGCAGTCGAACAGGGAGTCGCTCATGCTTGTACGGATCGCCCATCTGGCCACCCGGCATCCACGCACGATCCTGCTCGCCGCGGCACTGTTGGCCGTGCTCTGCGGTGCATTCGGCGCATCGGTGACCGCACATATGAAGACCGGCGGCTTCACCTCGAGCGATGCCGAATCGTCACGTGCCGCCGAGCTCATCGCCGACAACTTCGGCGGCGCCGAACCCAACCTGATCCTGCTCGTCCGCGACAATGCGGGCGCGGACAGCCCGGCCGCCAAGGCCGCGGGCACGAAGGTGGTCGATACGCTGCGCTCCCGCGGTGACGTGATCGGCATCCAGTCCTACTGGAGCACCCCGCAGCCGCTGTCCACCGCATTGCGCAGCAAGGACGGCAAGAGCGCGCTGGTGATCGGCTACATCACGGGAGGCGAGACCACGGCGCAAAAGGTCGCCGGTGAGATCGCCGAACAAGTGGTCGGAAGCAATGACGGCGTCAGCATCGCGCAAGGTGGACTCAGCTCGATCTACCACGACGTGAACGGACAGATCACCCACGATCTCGCGGTCGCCGAGGGCGTGGCCATCCCGCTGTCGTTCATCGTGCTGATCCTGGTCTTCGGCAGCCTTGTCGCGGCCTTCCTGCCGCTGGCCGTCGGAATCTTCGCGATCCTCACTACGTTGGCGATCCTGCGCACCCTCACGGTGTTCACCGATGTCTCGATCTTCGCGCTGAATATGACCACGGCACTCGGTCTCGCCCTCGCGATCGACTACAGCCTGTTCATCGTCAGTCGCTACCGCGAGGAACTCGGCAACGGCCTCGATGTCGAGGCGGCCGTGGTGCGCGCGGTGCAGACCGCCGGACGCACCGTCCTCTACTCGGCGCTGACCGTCGCGCTGTCGGTGGCGGCGCTGGGCGTGTTCAACCTGTACTTCCTGAAATCCTTTGCCTACGCGGGCGTTGCGGTCGTCGTCGCTGCGGCTGCCGCCTCGATCCTGATCCTGCCCGCGGTCCTGATGCTGCTCGGACACCGCGTGAACGCCGGTGATCTGCGAAAGCCATTGGGGCGCCTACTCGGTCGGACACCGCGCGGGGATCTCGCACCCGAGCAGACCTTCTGGTACCGCACGGTGCAGCGGGTAATGCGCAGCGCCGCCCCGGTCGCCATTGTGATCATCGTGCTGCTGCTCGCGGTCGGATCCCCGTTCCTCGGCGTGAAATTCGGCTATCCCGACGATCGGGTGCTCAATACCGGCGCGTCCGCTACCAGTCGCACGGTCGGCGACGCACTGCGCAGCGACTTCCAAGCCAATACCGCCACCAATGTCACCGTGGTGCTCGACGATTATCACGGAAACCCGGCCGCCATCGGTGATTACGCCGCTGAACTGTCCAAGGTGCCCGGTGTGGCCGGAGTGCTGTCCGGCGTCGGGGTGTACTCGGGCGGGTCCAAGGTATCCGCCGGACCGCCGCAGATGACCAACGACACCGGCGCATTCCTCACTGTCGCGACCACAGTCGATCCGTTCACCGCCGCGGGTAAGACGCAATTGGCCCAACTGCGCGACGTGCCCAGTCCGGGGCCCGCGCTCTTCGGCGGCGCGGCCGCGGTCAACGTCGACGCCCTGGACGCACTCGGTGCGCGACTGCCCTTGGCCGGTGCGCTGATCGTGCTCGCCACCTTCATCGTGCTGTTCTTGTTCACCGGAAGCTTATTGCTGCCGGTGAAAGCCCTTGTGCTCAACACGCTTTCGCTGACGGCGGCGTTCGGTGCGATGGTCTGGATCTTCCAGGAGGGGCATCTGTCCGCTGTGCTCGGCAGCGACGCGACGGGATATCTGGTCCCGACCATGCCGATCCTGATGTTCTGCCTCGCTTTCGGCATGTCCATGGACTACGAGGTGTTCCTGCTGTCGCGCATCCGCGAGGAGTGGTTGGCCTCTGGCCGCACGGCGGCGGACAGTAACCGTGCTGTTGCGCTCGGCGTCGCCCGTACCGGCAAGATCTTCACCGCCGCCGCACTGTTGATGGCCATCGTGATGGCCGCCATGGTCACCTCGAAGGTATCGTTCATCCAGATGATGGGCCTCGGACTGACCTTGACGGTGCTCGCGGACGCCACGCTGATACGCGGCCTCTTGGCGCCCGCCCTCATGCGAATGTTGGGCACCGCGAACTGGTGGGCGCCCGCGCCACTTGCCAGGCTGCACGCCAAGATCGGGTTGCGCGAGGACGAATCCATAGCCGGCGCACCCGAATCCGGCAAACCCGAACTGGCTCGGCGGACGTGAACTTCACCCGTCGGCAGCGGTCCGCACGCGGCACAGGTGAGGGGCTGCGCGCCGAAATCATAGATGCCACAAAGGGTTTGCTGGCTCGCACCGGTCAGGTGGAGGCGGTCTCCATTCGCGCGATCGCCAAGATCGTCGGCGTGACCCCGCCGTCGATCTACCGCCATTTCGCGGATAAGGATCAGTTGATCGATGCGGTGGTAGCCCAGGTATTCGAGGATCTGGACGCGGTGATGTCGGCTGCGAGCGATCCGAACGAGTCGCCGATGGAGCGGCTGCGCCAGCAGGGACTGGCCTATGTGCGCTTCGCCAGAGCGCATCCCGAGCACTACCGGCTGGCCACCATGCCCGGTGCGACCGCTGGCGCGGTCGATCAGGTGTTGACCAGCAGTGCCTTCGGGCATTTCGCAGCGACCGTTACCGAGTGCATGAACCTCGGCATGATCACTCCCGGCGATCCGGTGCCGGTGGCGCTGGAACTGTGGTCGAGCGCGCACGGGATCGCCTCGCTGCTGATCGCGAAACCCTATCTGCCGTGGGGAGATCTCGACGCATTCACCGATCGGGTACTGCGCTCGGTATGTGTCGGTCGGGTCGTCATCGACAATGTCCTCGGTGCGGAGGTAACCCCCGATGAGGTCGCACAGTGGCTCGAGGCGAACCGACGGCAGCCCTGATCCCTTGGGCGGCACGGTGATAGGAGCCAGTCCTCAGCCCGCCGTGGCCTCGATCCGCCCCGATGCGATCGCCGCGAGCAGCGCGTCATGGTCGGCATTCGTCTGATCCGCGTATGCGATGGCGAACTCGCCCATCGCCCGCTCGAAGGCATCGCCGGTACCGAGATATGCGGCGATCGCGGCACGGTCACCGGAACGTGCGTGCGCCCGAGCCAACGTATGCCCACAGAGCGTGGCGTAGTCGCGGAGCACGGTACGGTTCATATCCTCGATGACCGCCGAACCCTTCATATCCCGCAGCTGGCGCACGTAATAGCTGCGCTGATCCGACCCAGTGGCCCAGCCGAGAAAGATATCGCTCGCCGCCTGAATCAGCCGCTGCCCGTTGACAACCCGGTGGCCGTGATGTCGAAATTTGCTGGGCTTCAAATGCGGCGCGAGCACCGACTCCTCGGCCTCCTTCACCTGCAGAAATAGCGGACTGCCGGTGTTCTGCCCGGCGAGCAGCACAATGAAGCATCGCGTCCCGACACTGCCGACGCCGACGACCTTGCGCGCGATATCGACTATCCGATGCCGTTGCAGCAGTACCTGCCGGTCCTCGCTCAGCGTTTTGTGATAGTCGGCGACGACTCGGTCGATAACCGCCGCGTCCAGCTCTTCGATCGGCACCAGTAGCGGCGGCCGCCTCCGAATATGCGGCGTGCCATCCGGACCCGGCTCGGTGAGCTTGCCGAGCGCCTGCAAACTGGTGTTGGCCCGAGCCTTGTTGATCGCCTTCTCAACATCCTTGCGCTGCTTGGGTTCTCGCACCAAGACCGCCGCCTGCTCGGCATCGACCCGCTCGTACCACACGCTCATCTCATCGAGTCCGGCCAGTCGAATCATGGACTCCCGGTACCTTCGAGCCGCCGCGAGCACCGCCGCCTGCGCATCGCCATCACTGAACCCATTCGCCCGCGCCGCCACCGCGACACTCGCGACCAGCCGCTTCACATCCCATTCGAATGGCCCCGGCAGGGTCTCATCGAAGTCGTTCAGGTCGAACACCAACGCGCGCTCCGGCGAGGCGTACAACCCGAAATTCGACAAATGCGCATCCCCGCACAACTGCACTGTCAACCCGGTATCGGGCCCGGCGGCCAAATCGGCCGCCATGATCGCGGGCGCACCCCGCAAAAACGCGAATTGCCCCGCCGCCATCCGCCCATACCGAATCGGCACCAACTCCGGCACCCGACTGGCCGCCTGACGCTCGAGCACCCCAACCGGATCCCCCCGATCCGCCGGTGCCGCCCACACCCCCAATGCCGACCGAGAAACCCGCCGCCGAGCCGCCCGCCCAACCTCACCCGAGGCCCGCGCGGTGGTCACAGTGCTCGGCTCCGCCATCCGCCCAGTCTCACCCCGCACTCGACTCGCGGCAACTACCCGGCCATCGCGGGAGTGTCATCGTCGCCGTCCGGGGCATGCAGGCGAGGTCAGGAGAAGGTCTTGTGCGGGACGCCCACGGTGAGGCCGCCATCGATGACGAATTCGGCGCCGGTCGAATATGAGGATTCGTCGCTGGCCAGGTAGGTCACCAGGGCGGAGACCTCGGCAGGGTCGGCGGCGCGGCCGAGTGGGATCTGCAGGAAATCTGCCGGGATGCCCTCGGTCATCGGGGTGCGGATCAGGCCGGGATGGATCGAGTTGACGCGAATTCCGTACTGCGCCAGCTCGAGTGCGGTGGATTTGGTCAGGCCGCGGACGGCGAATTTGGTGGCGGTGTAGCCGTGCAGACCCGGACTGCCGCGCATGCCCTCGACCGAGGAGATATTGATGACCGAACCGCCGCCCGCCTCGATCATCGCGGGCGTCGCGGCCTGCATGCCGAGGAAGGTGCCGGTGAGATTGATGTCGATGATCTTCTGCCACTCCGCCAATTCGAAGTCGACGAGCAGATTGCCATTGACGATGCCCGCATTGTTCACCAAGACGTTGAGCGAACCGAACCGTTGCACCGCCTCGGCGACCGCATCCTGCCACTGCTGCTTTTCGCGCACATCGAGGTGTACGTAGGCGGCGCTGTCGCCGATTTCCTTGGCGAGTGCGGCGCCCTCGTCATCGAGGATGTCGCCGAGCACCACCCGCGCGTCCTCGGCCACCAGCGCCCGCGCGTGCGCGGCGCCCATTCCGCGCGCCCCGCCACTGATCAACGCCACCTTGCCGGTCAACCGCCCCATCGCGGCCTCCTCTCGAATCCGTCGCACTACTGAAACACGTTACAGAGGATTCGCTGATCCGTTTCCGCATCGGTATCGGCCAGTGGGACACGGCACCAGCCTGAACAAGGTTCGCTTCCCGTCGCCGGTGCCCGCTGGTTCCCGCAGCCGCGGCCGGGCCGACATCGTGAGCATCGCGGAGGTTCCCGGCGGCCTGCACCAGGCAGACCGTCGAAGGCGACGGCGGCGATCAGGCCTGCCTGCATCGCCGAGTGCATCGTCCGGGCCTTGGTCTGAGTCCTGCCGGGTCCTGTGGCATCATCGATGTAGAACGCGTTCTAGTACTATCGCGGACTGCGCCGAGGAGGTCGACGATGACGAATCCGGATCCGGACGCGGTGGTGGCGATGCGACGGTTCTCCCGGCGTTCGGGAGTGCCCGACATTGCGCAGGTGCCCGGCGGACGGCTCATCGACCTGCCGGGCCGTGGCCGCACCTATGTCGTCGATATACCGGGACCCGAGGGCGCGCCGACCCTGATCCTGCTGCACGCCACCGCCTGCACGGGCTACCTCACCTGGTTCCCCGCGCTCGACGCGCTGGCCGAGCGCTACCGGGTGATCGTCTTCGACCAGCGTTGGCATGGCCGCGGCATCCGGTCGGCGCGGTTCTCGGTGCTGGACTGCGCGGACGATGTCGTCGCCATTGCCGATGCACTCGGCGTGAAGCGGGCCATATTGGCCGGATATTCCCTTGGCGGTGTCGTCGCATTGCTTGCCGCGCACCGGCATCCGGATCGGATGAGCGGTCTGGTGTTGTGCGCGACACCGTATCGATTCCAGGAAAAGCTGCGCGAGCGTGCCTTTCATCTGACATTCGGCGCATTGGCCGCAGCCATCGGTCCCTATTCGTACCGACGCGCCGAGGAGCATGCCGGACAACTGTCCGATATGCCGGAACACACCTGGGCACCGGGACAGCTGAATCGCTGGGCGCTCAATGAATTTCGCAGCAACAGCGGCTGGGCGATGACGCAGGTCATTGCCGAGGTCGGCCGATTCGATTCGACCGCTTGGCTTTCCACGCTGACCATGCCGACCGCCGTCGTGATCACGACGCGGGACCGGGCGATTCCGGTTTATCGGCAGTTGGAGATGGCGACCATGATTCCCGGGGCGAGCATTCATCTGGTCAAGGCCGGTCACGCATCCTGCGTGCTCGAGGCCGACCGCTTCGTGCCGGTACTGCTGGAGGCTTGCGCCGCTGTCGCCACAAGGCGGGCGAAGACTTCGAATGCGGCCCTGTTCGGCGGCGATGGCGAACAGGGCAGCGGTGTGGGTTAACCCAGATCGCGTGCCGCGGTCAGCAATTCATTGACGACGCCGGGGACCGCATCGGCGATCGTCTGCAGATCTGGCACCAGTTCCCTACAGGCGATGAAGCCGAAGTCCAGATCACCGTTATTGGACAGGACGGTGACCGTCAGTCCAGCGCCGTGGAAAACCGGCCCGAACGGATACATCGCCTCGACCTGGTGGCCGAGAAAGTACAGCGGCATCGGCGGGCCGGGAACATTCGACACCACCAGGTTGTGCACCACCGGGTGGCGCTCGGCCAGTTTCAACGACGAATACACCCGTGCGGCCAGCTGAAAAGTATTCGGCGGGGCGTACTGCGACCAGTCCATCAGGAAGTCCGCGCCGACCAGGGCGTGTTCCTCCTTGGCGTCGCGGTTGGCCTCGGCCACCTGCCGCAGCCGCTGCACCGGATCGGCGATATCGGTGCCGAGGTGCGAGAACAGTGAGGAGACCTTATTGATGCCCGCGGTGTGCCGGGAGGTGTCGTGCACCGAAACCGGCACCGAGGCGATCAGGGATTTGTCGGGCAGCTCATCGTGCTTCTCCAAGTAGGAGCGCAGTACGCCCGCGACGATGGTCAGCACCACATCGTTGACCTTCACCTCGAAGGCGGCCTTGATCTCCTTGATCGCGCCGAGATCGGCCTCGGTGAAGGCTACCGCGCGGTCCGGGCTGATCGCACCGTTGAAGGGGGTGCGCGGTGCGGTCAGCGGTAATGCCATGCCCGCCTGGTTGTTTCGCCGCCGCTGCGCGAAATTAGCAACCAGGCCAAGGGTTTTCGGCACCATGCCGACCAGACCGAGCTTGTTCGGCAGATTGGCCACCGCCTGGGCCGCCAACAGCACATCGCTCGGTTGGGGTTCGGGCCGCCATTCCTCGGCCGGTTCGGACTTGCTCAGGCCGGGTTCCAGATCGCACAGGTGCATCATCATGTTGGTGCCGGTGATGCCGTCGACGGCGGCGTGGTGGTACTTGCAGATGACCGCGACCTTGCCGTCTTCGAGCCCCTCCAGCACGTGCATCTGCCACAGCGGGCGACTGCGATCCATCGGCACACTCGCGATCTCGCTGACCAGGTCCGCAAGTTCCTGGCGTCCGACCGGGCGTGGCGTTTCGATGCGTCGAATGTGGTAGTCCAGATCGAAGTTCGGGTCTTCCACCCAGACCGGATGATCGAGATTGAACGGCACCTCATGAATCCGCCGCCGCATTTGCGGTATCAGCGGCAGTCGGCGGCCGAGTTCTGCTTTGAATGTTTCGAAGGTGTAGTGCGTGCCCCCTGCGGTGGGATCCAGGATCAGCAGCGCACACACGTGCAGGTGCTGGGTCCCGGTCTCGAGGTACAGGAAGCTGGCATCCAATCCGGTTAGTCGCTCCATAGCAAGAGACTACTAGAACGTGTTCTAGCCTACCTGGCGAACGAAGGGATATCGGTCACAGTGGAGTGCTCTATTGTCAAGTGGGGTACTGGCGTTGAACTCATTCGAGGTGCCATCGCTGTGTCAGTGCGTATCCGGGCAATGTGTGCGCCGACACAATTATCGGCTGCACATTTTGCAATCTACCCGCCATGACGATCCGTCCGGACTCGACCCACCGTACGACCCCCGTCGCCATTCCCGGCGGCACGCATGCCGCGCACAACCTCCCCTTGGGCGAGTGATCGCCATGCGTCCGTGCAGGCAAACGTCGAGAGTGCCTCTGCGCCAGCGCATTCTCGGCTGAATGTTGGAGTGGGATGCGGGGCGGGGGTGGAGGTGTGCTGGTGGGGTGGTGTGTGGACTGCTTCGCCTTGGTGGGTTGCGGGGGCTCGTGCTGATGGGGGAGTGGTGCCGTTTTGGGGGCGATCGGGTGGCGGTGGGGGCGGTGGCAGTTCGATCGGGGGGTCTTGGGGTGAAGAAGCCGCTCGGCTTATCGGCGGTCGGCTGTTGAAGGTGGGGCGGTCATGTGTGACGTGGGTCTGGTCGGATGAAGTGGAGACTGCTTTTACGTAGCTTGAACGGTGTTCAAGTTGGTTGCTATGGTGCGGTTATGGTGATCGAGATCGGGGCGCGGCGTCTGCTGGGCATATGTGTGTTACCAGAGGTTTCATATATGTGTATGATCATTGCTACGGCCATGCAGGAAGGTAGGCAACGTCGCGGTTTCGGCTCGTTGCGGGCCGTGGCGCGGCCGGTGAGATCGAGGAGTATCGATGAAGCTACTTCGTAGGGGACAGCAGCGGGCGGACGTCGATCCCGGCGAGGTTGCCCTCAATGCGCGCAATGTGCGATTCGACTGGGCGGATACTCCTTTGCATTGGATGCCCGCGGAACCCATTGCGTCGCATCTGATCAACGCGCTGAACCTGTTGCTGCCGGAGGGCGAGCGCATGTTCTGCGCCGCGTACTCCGAGGCGCTGCCGTATGTGAAGGACGAGAAGCTGCGTGCGGCCATGCTCGGCTTCATCGGCCAGGAGTCCATGCACGCCGAGACGCACGACAAGGTGCTGCACGAGGTGCTCGCTGCCAACGGTATCGATCCGGAACCGTATGTGCGGCAGGCGGAATACCTGTTCCGCAAGTCGCTCGGGCCCAAGGATGTCGACGGGGTGGCGCAGCGGCAGGTGATGGTGGAGCGGCTGGCGTTCATCGCCTGTCTGGAACACTTCTTCGCCTATCTCGGGGACTGGGTGCTCAATGCCGATCTGGAGAAGTTCGGCGCCGACCCCCGGGTGGCGGATCTGTTCCGCTGGCACGGTGCCGAGGAGGTCGAGCACCGGCACGTCGCGCACGATGTGGCCGTCTACTTCGGCGCGGGCTATATCCGCCGCGCGGCGATCATGACGATCGTCTTTCCGATCTTCATCACGCTCGTGGTTCGCGGCACCAAATTCATGGTGCATCGGGATCCCGCACTGCCCGACCTCGGCTATCCGCGATTGATCGCTCAGGTCTTCGGCTCGATGTGGCGCGGTGCGCTGCCCGGCGTGCCCTCGCTGCTGTGGAGCGCGCTGACGACATTCCAGCCCGGCTACAACCCGGAATCGGTCGGATCGACGGCACAGGCGGTGGCATACCTGGCCAAATCCCCTGCGGCACAGGCGGTTGCGTCTTGAATTGGCGGCCGATGCCGGAGCAGTTGCCCGCCGATCTGTTCGGTAGGCGTGATCAGGATCGGGCGGTCCGGGTGCTCGACGCGGTCGCCTCGGCGCGGCTGCGCTGGACCACCATCATCAACCGCCGCGATCTGTCGCCGCGGGCCGATGATCACCGGCTGCCGCTGGTGGTGACCGGACGCCGGATCGAGGCACATGATCAGGATGTGGTGAGTCTGCGGCTGGAATCGCCTGACGCGCAGGAACTTCCGCTGTGGCATCCCGGCGCGCACCTCGATCTGGAGCTGCCGTCGGGTCGATTGCGGCAGTATTCGCTGTGCGGCGATCCGGCCGATAGCCGTGCCTATCGTATTGCGGTGCGCCGCATCCCGGACGGTGGCGGTGGTTCGGTCGAGGTGCACGATGAGCTGCCGGTCGGTTCGCGGATCATGGTGCGCGGTCCGCGCAATGCCTTTCCGTTCGCCGTGCCCGGTCACGGATCACCCGCCACCCGTTTGCATTTCATTGCGGGGGGAATCGGGATCACCCCGATTCTGCCGATGGCGCGGCTGGCGATGCGACTCGGTATCGAGTGGTCGATGGTGTACACGGGGCGCAGCCGCGACACGATTCCGTTTCTCGACGAGATCGCGAGATTCGGGGAGCGGGCCACCGTGCGCACCGATGACGAATTCGGATTTCCCGATGCCGCGACCTTGCTCGCCGGTGTCACCGGCGATACCGCGGTGTACTGCTGCGGCCCGGTGCCGATGAATGCCGCCGTCGCCGCCGCGGTGCGCGAAATGCCCGGTGTGGAACTGCATTCCGAGCGCTTCTCGCCGCCACCGATCGTGGACGGTGTCCGTTTCGAGATCGAATTCGCCTCCACCGGTGCGGTTGTCGAGGTGCCCGCGGACAAGTCGGCGCTGGAAACCATTCTGGAGAGCCGCCCGGATCGGCCGTATTCCTGCCGCCAGGGCTTCTGCCGTACCTGCAAGGTGCGGGTGCTGTCCGGCGAACCCGAGCATCGCGAGACCGTCCTCACCGCCGCCGAGCACGAGGCGGGGGAGATGCTGGTCTGCGTATCACGGTCGCGGGGTGGGCGATTGGTGCTCGATCTGTGACCGAGCGTCAGCGAGTGAACCATCAGCACAGTGCGCCTTCGCGCACGACGGAGCCGAGCGTCAGCTGCGCGACACTGCCCGGCCGCAGCCGATAGTTGTACCGCACCACCTCCCCATAGTCGACAACCTATCCGACACCACCGACAAGAACCCTCGAAAGGAGGACGGCGCTTGCTCACCCTCGTGGACGAGGGAGTCACCGCGCCAAACGTCTGATGACGACTACCGATCTGGCTTCGGCCGAGACGCGGCGAACGGTGCGCAGCGGCGAATTCGATATCGCCGTCTTCGAATACGGGGATCAGAGCGCGGAAACCATTGTGTTGGTGCATGGCTGGCCCGACACCCATCACCTCTGGGATGCGGTGGTGCCGCTGCTGGCCGGACGCTTTCACGTCGTCACCTATGACACCCGAGGCCATGGGGAGTCCACCCGCACCCGGCGCGCCAAGGACTTCCGCCTGGAAGAGTTGGCCAGCGACTTCTTCGCCGTCGCCGACGCGGTCAGTCCGGATCGGCCGGTGCACGTACTCGCGCACGACTGGGGTTCGGTGCAGGTGTGGGAGGCGGTATGCGAACCGCAGGCCGCCGCGCGAGTTGCCTCGTTCACCTCGGTCTCCGGGCCGAATCTCGACCACCTCGCGAAGTGGTTGCGTGCCAGGCTGTCCCGGCCGACCCCGCGCAATCTGTGGCAGCCGCTCACGCAAGCGCTGTCGTCGGGGTACACGGTCTTCTCCATGACGCCCGGACTCGATCAGGTGTTCCGGGTGGTGGCGCACGAGAAGCGCTGGCAGCGCATCGTGTCGATCATGAACGACACCGCGCCGTCGAATATCGTTCTCGGCCCGACCTTCCGCCGCGACGCGGTCGAGGGTCTGCTCATCTACCGGGCCAATATCCTGCCGCGGCTGCTCGCTCCGCGCGAGCGCCACACCGAGGTACCGGTGCAGTTGATCGTCGCCGGGCGCGATGTCGCGGTGCGGCCCGCAGGCTATGACGACCAGCACAAATGGGTTTCGCGGCTGTGGCGGCGTGATGTGCCCGCCGGGCACTGGATGCCCTTCTCCCATCCAGAACTGCTGGCCACCGCGACCACCGAACTCATCGACGCCGTCAATGGCCGCGTGACGCCGCGTGCGCTGCGCCGCGCCGAAATCGGGCGCAGCCGACGGCCGTTCGAGGATCAGCTCATGGTGATCACCGGCGGCGGCAGCGGCATCGGTCGGGAAACGGCATTGGCGTTCGCCCGGCTCGGCGCGGAAATCGTGCTGTCGGATATCAATCTGGACGCGGCCAAGGAGACGGCCGAGCTGATCGGCGCGGAAAGCGGTGTGGCGCACGCCTATCAGCTCGATGTCGCGAATGCGGACGAGATGAACGCGCATGCGGCGGAGGTGCTCGCCGTGCACGGCGTGCCCGACATCCTGATCAACAATGCCGGAATCGGGCAGGCCGGTGGATTCTTCGATACGCCGTCGGCGGAGTTCGACCGGGTCATGCGGATCAATCTCGGCGGTGTGGTGAACGGCTGCCGGGCCTTCGGGTCCGCGATGGCCGAACGCGGACTCGGCGGGCATATCGTCAACCTGTCCAGCATGGCCGCCTACAGTCCGCAGCAGGGGTTCAGCGCCTACTCCACGAGTAAGTCGGCGGTGTTCATGTTCTCCGATTGCCTGCGTGCAGAACTGGCCGGGCGCGGCATCTCGGTGCACACCATCTGCCCGGGTCTTGTCCACACGAATATCGTTGCCACCACTACGTTCTCGGGTGTCAGTGCCGACGAGGAGAAGCGCAAGCGGGAGCGCTACGACAACCTGTATCGGATGCGCCGCTACACCCCGGGCAAGGTGGCCGAGCAGATCGTGCGCGCCGTCGAACGCGACCGTGACGTGGTGCCGGTGACGCCGGAAGCGTGGCTGCAATACCACTTCCAACGCCTCGCTCCCGGCATGGTCCGTTCCCTGGCGGCCCGGGTGAAGCTCGTCCGTTGAGGCACGCCGGTCGCTGACCGGGGCGACTAAGTCGACACCGGGAGCGACAGGGAAGCGAGCCCGACAGCGGCGCACTCGTCGTCCTGCTCCGGCATGCCGCCGCTGACCGCGATTGCGCCGACAACGGCATCGCCGCGCCGGATCAGCCGAGAACCTGCACCCGCCATGATGGGCGTTCCCGCCACCTGATCCATCTGTGCGAACAGTGCAGGCCAGGCCTGCTGAAGACGCACCAACTCGCCGCCGTCGCGATGGAACAATGCAACGCTGGACGCTTTTGCCGGGGCGATGCGAGCCGACAGCGGTGGCGCGCCGTCCATGCGATCGAGAATTTGTAGGTGCCCGCCGCCGTCGACAATCGCGACCGTGACCCGGGCGCCGAGTTCTGCGGCACGTTCTCGAACGTGGGCGCTGGCGGTCCGTGCCTCTTTCGAAGTGATGGACATCCCTCCACCTTTCATATTCCTTGGTACGACCAAGCTTGGCAGGGCCAAGAGTAATCGAATTCGTGGGAAAGACCAAGGGATTGGCTATACTTCATGCATGGAGCTGGAGGAGACACCCGCCCGCCTGCGCTGCAAACCGAGCTGGCTGATCAGTAAAACCGCGGCGCGGGCGCACCGGCTCATCGGCGAAGCGATGGGTGCAGTCGACGGGCGCGCCTACCACTTCGCGATCCTTGCCGCCCTCGACGAGTTCGGCCCGGACAGCCAGGTACGGATCGGCCAACGGTGTGGCATCGACCAGAGCGACATGCACGCCATGCTCAGGGAGCTGACCGCACAGGGGCACGTCGCGCGCACCGCGGACCCGGCCGACCGGCGCCGCAACCTGATCACCTTGACTCCCATGGGCCGGAGACGGCTCGAAAAGCTGGATACGACACTCGCCAAGGTTCAAGACAAGCTGCTGAACTCCTTGTCGGCTGGTGAGCGCGAGCAACTCACAGCGCTGCTCAGCCGCGCCCTCGACTAGGTCGTCGACGCTGGTCGCGCCGGAAATTGGTGCTATCTGTATCATCCGGCCCGACATTGTGCACACCAATATCATTGCCACCACTAGGTTTTCGGGCGTCAGTGCCGAGTTGAGCCGGAGCGATACGACAAGCTGTACCGGGCGCGGCGCTACGGGCCGGAGAAGGTGGCGGCGCAGATCGTGCGCGCGGTCGAGCGTGATCGCAGCATCGTTCCGGTTACGCCCGAGGCGCGGTTGCAGTACCAGTTCAACAAGTTCGCTCCGGCGATCGTGCGGTTCTTCGCCGCGCGGGTCGAGCTCACCTGAGTCGGATCACAAGGGCGTCCTGGCGAGTTCGGCTTCGATGGCCGCTACTCGCCCGGCACCGATTCCCCACGGATGCTCGACGCCGACAGCGCTGTCGAGATCCCAGAGCACACACTTCTCGCCGGGCTCGGCGACAATCGACCAGGCGACCACCGTGCGGCCGAGTTGTTCAGCCATGGAGCCATGCGAATTGCCCTGCGTCGATACGCCTTCCGGAAAATGATGGAGGAATCGGCCGTAGGCGGCGGTGCAGAATGCGGCATACATCTGGGTGCACAGGATGAAGCCGTGCCAAGCCTCGTCGACCGCATGTGACGGCATTCCGACTACCTGACCGTCACGCATCGCGGCGCCGCAGCAACGCAACCACTGCCGCAAACCGGTCTCCACCAACTCACGCGGTTGCCACGGGCTGGTCTTGAAGACCGCATCGGGGAACTCGAGTGCGGCTACCGCTTTGTCGACGGCATTGAGGTCGATCCGGCGGGCACGGTTTCCAGGACGCAAAAGCACCACGATTTACTGTACGGCGATCTGGGAATGCCGAGCGAAAGTACTGTGAAGATTGCTGCTTTTCCGCAGGCTCTGATGCAGGTGCGGGGATACCATTCGGGAATGCAGGTCTTTTTCGTTGTGCTGCTGGCGATTCTCGTGATCGGCGGTGGCGTCGCGGTGTTGATCGCGGTCCTGATCACGCGAGCGACGAGAAGGCCATTGCCGCCGGGTCGGCGCGGGTACCTCGGCCAGAACGACAGCTCGCCGTGGGCTTACGGGGCCGCAGGGTTCGAGTCGGGGAGCTCCGGTGGCTATGACCCCGGCAGTGGCGGGCATGGCCACGGTCATGGTCACGGCCATGACAGTGGCAGCGGCAGCAGTTGCGGCGAGGGCAGCAGTTGTAGTGGCGGTAGCAGTGGTTGCGGTGGTGGGGGCAGCAGCTGTGGTGGCGGGAGCAGTTGTGGCGGGGGAGGTTCCTGAATGACAGCACTGCTTCTGGTCGTCCTGATAACCGTCGTGATCATGGGCGGTGTCGCGGCCTTCGTAGCACTGGCGTCCAACTGGTCGAGTCGGCCCCATCGGGGAGCCGGGTGGCTCAGTGGGTCCAGTTCGTCATGGGCGGCGGGGGATACCGGTAGCAATGACTCGGGAAGCGGTAGCTGTGGCGATGGAGGCTCTTGTGGCGGCGGTAGTGGCAGTAACTGCGGTGGTGGCAGCAGTTGCGGAGGAGGCGGAAGCAGTTGCGGAGGAGGCGGAAGCAGTTGCGGCGGAGGCGGTTCCTGACTCGTGGTGCCGTCGCGCATCATGATCCGCTGTTCCAGAGCTACATCCATACTCGGGATCTGCGCGCTCTGTCCTGGCGGTGACCAAGTTCAGGGTGGAACTGGTGGCGGGCTCTCGCGTTCCAAGCCATGGGTTTCGCTGTGATCGTGCGCCCGGCTGCTGTTTTGGTGGGGGATCTCCATTGGGTTGGGCGGGTCTCAAATGGCGTGTGTGGTCGGTCGCCAGCCCGCCCTGCGATTGTTGGCGCGTCGGGCGAGCTCGATTCCCGGCTGAGCATATTTCCGCCCGTAGCGTAATCATCCCCGTACGGCTTGACCTCAACTCTGCTTCAGGTTCCAGGCTGGTCCCTGTCGGATCGAGCGAGAAATGTCGGAGGTTGTTATGCGCGCTGTGCACGCTGCGGAATTCGGTGGGCCCGAGGTGCTTTCGGTACGGGAGGTGCCCGGACTAGTGGCCGGGCCGGGGCAGGTGGTCGTCGATGTCGCCGCGGCCGATGTGATGTTCCTGGATGTTCAGCTTCGAAGCGGTTGGGGCACAGAGTTTTTCAAGATCGAACCGCCTTATGTGCCAGGCGGAGCAGTCGCCGGGGTGGTCGCTTCGGTGGGTGCGGATGTCGACCCGAGTTGGGTCGGCAAGCGCGTCACCACCCAGACCGCCGCCAGCGGCATCGGTGGTGGGCAGCCGATCGGCGGGTACGCGGAGCAGGCCCTTGCCAAGGCCGAGACCCTGGTGCCGGTGCCCGATGGGGTGAGTCTTTCGCAGGCGGTGGCACTCGCCCATGACGGCAAGATGGCGCTCGCCGTTTTCGATCGGGCCGCCATTCAGCCCGGCGAATGGGTGCTGATCACGGCGGCGGGCGGGGGATTGGGCACCCTGCTGATTCAACTCGCCCGCGCGGCCGGGGCAAATGTGGTGGCCGCGGCGCGCGGCAGCGCCAAACTCGAGCTCGCGTCGCGACTCGGCGCACATGCTGTCATCGATTACTCCGAGCCCGACTGGTCGGCGAAGGCGCGCGCCGCGACCGGAGGAAAGGGCGCGAACGTCGTATTGGACGGGGCGGGCGGCGCATTGGGCGCTGGCGCCATGGATGCTGCGGCAATTGGCGGTCGATTCATCGGATATGGAGCTGCCGCAGGACAATTCGCCGATTTCGATCGAGAAGCGGTGGCAGCACGCAACATTGGCGTGCTCGGTCTGTTCGACCTGACCGCAAACGGCGATATCGATTGGCACGCGTTGGCCGAACGTTCGCTCGCCGAGGCGGTGGCGGGACGGCTGGAAGTTGTTATCGGCCAATCCTTCCCGCTCGAACAGGCCGACCGCGCCCACGCCACGATCGAGTCTCGAACCGCCATCGGACGCACGGTTCTCACGGTCTGAACGACCCTCCGAGACAACATGTCTCACCAACAGTGCGACGCACCCTGGTTCGGCGCTAGGGTGCCCGCGTGGAAATACTGATTATCGTTGTTGTCATCTTCGCTGTCTTGGGTCTCGTCGCGTTCAGTGTGCAGTTGGCGAGTCGCCCGCCGCGCGACGAATTACGCTGGGACCGTGGTGATGTCGACGATGACTACGACCGCTGGGAGAGCGACTGAACTCAGCCGACCGGAGTTAGCACCACCACTGCGATCGGCCGCTTGGTCATCTTCTGATACGCGCTGTAGCGCCCCTGATTGACCTTGTCGACAATCGCCCAACGCCGCGCGTAGTTCGGATCGTCGGGCAGCGTAGCCCGCGCAACCACCGCCAGCTTGCGCCGCCCGACCTGAATCTCACACTCCGGCTTCGCCTTTACATTCGCCAACCAACCAGGTGGCCGCGGCGATCCGCCATTCGACGCGGTCACCAAATAATCCGCTCCATCCCGCCCGTAGGTCAGCGCCGAAGTCCGCGGCTGCCCCGTATTGCGCCCCACCGTCCGCAACAACAACGTCGGATTCCCGAACAGCAGCCGATGCCCCACCACCCCGCCGCTGTTCTCGTAAACCCACTGATGCACCTTCAGCACATTCGCGAACACACTCGCCACAACCGACCCTCCAGCCTGGTTCCGGGGTTACACCCCCACCCTAACCGCGCCACGCCCGCCCGCCCCGGCACCCCGCCGCCGCGTTCCGCGGTATCCGAGTGGTGTCCGACCCCACCCATTCGGTACCATCCCAACGCTGTCGGTATCCACCGCACACGGGGCGGTAGCTCAGTCGGTTAGAGCCGTGGACTCATAATCCATTGGTCGCGGGTTCGAGCCCCGCCCGCCCCACAAACCTCCTTCTATCAGCGGAAACGCTGATCGCGACAGTCGAGTTGATCCAGAACAACGCTCCGACAGCAATGTATTTCGCCGGTAGAATCTGGGCATGGGGATGGATCTGGATGACATCAGAGAGCTTGCAGAGGACTTCGCGACGGAGCTGCGTCGGAAGAGCCGGAGCAAGCAGACCATCGACGGCTACCTCACGCGGATCAGGTACTTCGCCAGTTTCCTCGAGCAGCGTGAGCTGCCGACCGCGGCGCCGGAGATCACCCGCGCTCACGTCGGCGGCTACATCGAGGATCTGCTCACGCGGCCCAATCAGCGCACTGGTGAGCCGCTGTCGCCCGAGTACGCACGCGGCCAGTACCGATCGCTGCAACAATTCTTCAAGTACCTCGCGGCGGAAGAGATCATCGAGGCGAATCCATTCGACAAGATGAGCCCGCCGGCGGTCCCCGATCAGCAAGTGCCAGTACCGAGCATGGATGCGGTGAAAGCTCTTCTCGCCGAGTGCGACGGTACCGATTTCAACGCGCGTCGCGACACCGCGATCATCCGGCTGTTCGCGGATACCGGGATGCGGTGCGGCGAACTCGCACCACTGGAGGTGAACTCGCTGGACTTCAATGAGAACACCGTGCTGGTGATCGGCAAGGGCTGCCGACCTCGGACGTGCCCGTTCGGCGACAAGACGCGGACGGCGCTACGGAGGTACCTCCGAGTCCGGGCGAAGCATTCAGGTGCGAAGAACGACAACCCTGCGCTGTGGCTCGGGTACAAGGGCCAGATGACGGATTCCGGAATCCGGCAGATGCTCGAGCGTCGGTGCGACGCCACCGGAATCGAGCGTTTGCATCCGCACCAGCTCCGACACTTCTTCGCGCACACATGGCTCGACAGCGGTGGCCAGGAACAAGACCTGATGATGCTCGCCGGGTGGCGGTCGCGGCAGATGCTCGCACGGTATGGAGCAGCCGTCGCGGACAGTCGGGCGAAGTCTGCGCACCGACGGGCACGGCTCGGAGACAAGCTGTAGGTGCATCGGCTGGAACGTCCGGTGGCACGCTTCGAGTCTGTCGGTCGGGCGTTACCGTTAGCGGTATGTCCGACGATCTCGTCGCCTGGGCGGCGCAGCTAGCGCAGGATCACCTCATCGGTCTGGCGCGACGATGGCAGCATGTGCAGGGAGTCGTGCAGCATGCCCAGCAGGCCGCGGGCATTGTGGACGACTCCGACTTGCTGCTTTCCGCGGCGTGGCTGCACGACATCGGTTACGCGCCGTCGATCTGCCGAACCGGGTTCCATCCCGTCGACGGGGCCGAGTTCCTGCGGCAGCAGGGTGCTTCATCGCGACTGTGTGCTCTCGTCGCCAATCATTCATGCGCTCGAGTAGAAGCGCGAAACCGCGACATCGAGATCGACTGGCCGGACGAGCAGACAGCCCTACGTGACGCCCTGTGGTGGGCGGATATGACGACGACCCCGACCGGAGAGACTACGGACGTGCGCAGTCGCGTTGCCGAGGTTCGCGAACGCTACGGCCCGGACCATGTTGTGTCCAGGTCGTTGGTGGATGCTGCACCCGAACTGATCGAGGCGGCCGAGCGCACCGAGAAGCTATTGCGCGGTTGATGAGGCCCCTGAATTTAGCTGTTACGTGAAATACGTTCCTGTGGTGGAACTTAGACCTCGTTCTATGCGAAGTGCGATCGAGGGATGTACGTTCAGAGACGAAATATTGTTCGGTGCAACCCATCTGACCTCCTTCGACTCCGAGCTAGTACGGAGGTGACCGCCGATAGGATCGGCGTGAAAGCAGATCGAGAACTCTTGGCGCACCTCTCCATCGTCATATGCGATGACGTGATCGGGATTCGAGAATATGCCGATAAGGTCTGTCACTCGGACATCGATTCCGGTCTCTTCTTTGACCTCTCGAATTAGTGCCTGCGTGATCGTCTCGCCAGCCTCCAGTCCGCCGCCAGGGATCGAATAGCGGTCGTTGTCGGTGCGGTGAATCATCAGGATTCGGCCCTGTGAATCACGTACAACTGCACTCACGGCTACTTTTATGCTGTTGGGCATGGGGGCATTGGGATCGTGAAAATAGTCGGTCCGACTCATGAACGATCACCTTTCAGGGGTCGCGTTCGACCACACATGCTCGAAGCTGGTCATGTATGTCTCGAACATGTCGCCTGCGGGCAGCTGTCGGAGATGAAGGGCCGGGGCGTGCGCACCCGGCAGTCCGTAAACGTGCATGTTGACGATCATCTCGTTGTCGAATCGGAACACTGAGTTGTACAGCGTCGTGTCGTGGTACCGCAGCTCGACGCCGTCGATTGCGGTCAGCGGTTCGATAAGCGCAAGCGCATTGTTGATACGCGAGGCAACGGTGCCCACCGCCAAGCGTTCTTCCGCGCTACGTTTGTCGGCCTCTGCTGCTGACGGCCGACCGAACAGCAGTCGTACTTTCAATCCGTTGCGGGTCTTCGTGCGTAGCGTCCGTGTGAATTCAGGCTCCTCGGCGAGAAACAGGCCCGCGAGAACCAGGACGTCGAGTTGCTCGGCTGTGCTCGACAGCAGTCGCTTCTACAAGTCGCTTGGAATTGCGCTGCGGTGTGTCAACACGGTAAGGGAAGACCGTCAGGACCTCTGACTGTGCAACCTCGATCTTCCGTTCCAGTGGAAGCGCCAGAACGGTCGCGACGCGGCATAGCGCTCGCCGAACAATCTGGTCGCATACCTGCTCGGCTGAACGGCGAGCAGGTATGCGACCGGTACCCTCCAGAGCCTCCAATCCGATCCACTCACATTGTCCGGCGGATTCATGACACTGCTGCAACAGCAGGTGGCCACTCTGTTGGCGCTATGTTGGAGGGCTTCCTATGACCATCGTCGGCCCAGTCGAACTGCGGCGGTGGCGGCCCCCACCGCCGCGGGGTTGTGAAAGCAACACGGCCGGAACCGAAATCGGTGGTCCGGAAAGTGGCCCAGTTCATGAAAGCAACTTTTGCGAACGAGACGTCATCAGCAAAGGTGGCTCTGTCGAACTCACAGCCGCCAGCGAAGGTAGTTTCGGTGAAGCCGGCCTTGCCGGCGAAGGTAGTTTCGATGAACCCGGCGTCGCCAGTGAATACAGCACGGCCAAAGTCGGCGATGTCGGTGAAGGTGGCCCTGTTGAAGCCGGCGTCGCTGAAGGTGGCTCCAGCGAACTCGGCATTGCTGGTGAAGGTGGCTTCGCCGAACTCGGCATCGCTGGTGAAGGTAGCCCCGCCGAATGCGGCAATGCTGGTGAAGGTGGCTTCGTCGAACCTGGCGTCATCAGCAAAAGTGACAACGTTGAACCCGGCGTTGTCGGTGAAGGTGGCCCTGGCGAACGAGGCGATACCAGTGAAGGTGGCTTCGTCGAACCTGGCGTCATCAGCAAAAGTGACAACGTTGAACCCCGCGCCGCCCGTGAAGGTGGCCTCTTCGAAATGGGCGGCGCCGGAGAACACGGCTCGACTGAAGTCGACGTTTTCGAGGTGGGCGGTGCGGAAGTCGAAATTGCTTGTCGACCAGCTGTATTCGGCCTCGGGTCGTAGATGGTCGGTGATGACTCGGACGATGGTCGCACGGACTTCACGGTCGTTCTGCCGGTACTCGAAATGGTCCTCGTTCTCTCCGGTATCTCCGGTCACCGTGCGCTTCTGCACGTGTCTGGTCTGGTGGTTGCCGCCGAGCTCGGGGCTGTAGGGCAGACGTAGATAGCCGCATAGGACGTCTATGCATTGCTGGCGGCGTAGTCCGTCGGATTCGTCGGCGACACCGGCCATTGCGTAGACCCCGGCGATGCGGACCGCGACGTCGGTTGCCCCGAGCTGGGCGGCCGCGGCGCCGAAGCGCTCGACGAAACGGCCCTGCTCGAGATCACGCTGTCGGCGGTAGGCGATCACCAACGCGACCACGCCACCAACCCCAGCAACGACGGTCAACGCGACACGGGTGACGTCGATCTCTGCAGCGGTCTTGGATGTGTCGACGGGGGTGATCCATCGCAGGAACCCGTAGGCGATGAAGGCCACTCCCAGCCCAGCGAGAAGGGCCACCGTGACCGCAGGGAACAACCGTACCCGGCTCGCGCGGCGGCCGAGCGCCGCGCGGGAGTCCTTACTCAACCGCGTGCGCAGCGCGGTCATCTTCGTACTTGCCTGTGCGCCAGAGGCGCTCACCCACCCGAGCATCACTCGATTCTGCTCGAAACCACGCCCTACCACCCGGTAGGCCGCACATCCCAAACGATCGTTTCCGATTTCGAGGACCGCCCACGGTTAGCTCGTCGCGCCGGAGTTGGTGCGATAGAGGTAGGCACGCCCCCTCGAAGCAGGCTGGTTCGAACGCGGCACGAGCGGGTCATTCCGGACTGGAGCCGGACCCTACACCTCCGGTGGCGTCTTCACGCGACAGGGCGCGCTCAGTGCGCGCAGCAAGTCAGGTGCGACAGTGGCGGTTTCGACCACGCGAGTTCCAGCGTGTGATCGGGTGGGGGCGCGGCTCGCGTGAGCGTCGTGGGCCGAGGTGGAACCACAACAGGAGGGTCGTCGGCTATCCGATATCGACCATTCGGCGAATATTCGCGACAACCTCGTTGAACTGGCTGGCCTCCGTCTCGCGGATCCACAGTTTGACCAGCACATGAGTGAGGACCTCCGGCGATCGTCCCAAGTGCTCGGCGAGCCCACCGAGCCAGTACTGGTGATCGAGATCGGTGGTCGAGTCCAGTGCTGCTTCGACGTCCCATGTGGAGCAGCCGAGTTCGTGGGCCAGCTGGCTAGGGGCACGGGCCGCCAGACCATGCAGCTCATCTTCCGGGGATCGCTGTCCAGGTAGGAAGAACAGCCGTCCCGCAGCGAAGTCCGGGATTCTGCTCGACCGTGCGTCACCGTCGAGGACCCCGACGAATCGGATCTTGGACGAGGACGCCATCACTCTGAGCCCCGCGATGACCTCCGACTGCCCACCGGCGGCCACCACGTCTAGTTCCCGCACCAGCGACGGATCGGTCTGCTCGCACACGAGCGTGAACACCGTTGCCGCGAACACATCCTCGACCAAGACCACGACGCGAACGGCGACTTCGATGCCGATGGCGTCGCGTACCTGGCGGAAATTGGTGGGCGCGGCAACCTGAATCCCGGTGGAAGTTCTCATGCACATCCGCAGGTTTGATACCGGGAATCGGGATAGGACTTGCGGGGAGTGCGTCGAGACGATGAGTTGGTTGTTGTGCCGCACAGCATTTCGGATCAGTTCATCGACGACAGCACGGTGAGCGCGGGGCGCGAGGAAGGATTCAGGTTCGTCGACGAGCCGTGGCTCGTACGTGTCGGCGGCAAGGTTGTTGTCTCCCAGCAGGTAGTGGGTCCATACCTCTCCCAAGCTCATCATGGCGGTGCCGATCTTCTCACCGTCGACCGAAACTGCAGCGAAGTCGAATGACGGCGACGTGTCATCGCGGCTGTGCCAGTAGCGATGCGCGGTAAACGATGCGTAGTTTCGGCCGATGATGTTTCTGACCCCACGGAGATCCTGGGCGGTGTATTCACACTGGGAGTGTTGGTCGTAGCTGTATTCGAATACGCGACCGCCGCGATTGAACTCTTGCCGGTACATGTCCAGTCGGAACAGCATGGCGGGGACGCACATGAAGTGCGGCGCGAACTCGGTCCGCAGGTCGGACTGCCACTCGCGGTAGTGGTGGCTGCCCGTCCATCCGACCTTGTTGTCGCTGGCGGAGTCGATCCTGCGACTGACCGGGTGGCCAGCTTGGAGCACGGTGACGTCGGCGACGAATTCGATCGCAGCGCCGAAATCTTCGAGGTCGTCGAGGCCCGGCTGCCCTAAGACGAAAGGCGCTAGCCCGAAGACATGGTCGAGTAACCGCAGCAGTAGTGTCTTGCCCGAGCCGTGCCGTCCGACTATGCCGGTTAGGCGGTCGAAGTGAATGGTTTGTGCGGCAAAGACATTGGATTCGAGGATCTCGATGGAGGAGATCTGGATGTCTGCCGGCTTGCGGAGCATGGTCTGGAGGCGTTTGAGACGCGGATCGGTTGAGTTCGAAGCCACGGACGTGAGGGTATGCGTCGTCTATCTACTCCGTTGCGCTGGATAGCGATCTGCTCGTCGACAACACGAGATATCCTGTGTGCCAGGACAAACCTCACTCGAATGTCGGCCTGGTGGGTGGTTTGCTCCACAGTAGGGTGGCGAGGGGTACGCCCCCGGGCACAGGGAGACCGCATTGGAGTTAGGCCCAAATGATGAGTGGCCGAGGCACACACATCCGCGCTGGCAAGAGACGCTTGTGTACGCACGGGCGCGCGGTTGGCGGCTGCAGGAGAATTCGAGCCACTCATTCGGCACCCTCCGGTGTGAACAGGGCATCTGCGAAGTAACGATCTTCTCTACCGGTAAGGGTGCCGAGAGCGTTGCGCTCAGTACGCGCCAGATGGTTGATCGCTGCGTACACGGATCCTCAACGCCCGACCTGTTGGTGGCGGTAGATGACCGGCTTGCAAAAGCTGAGAACTTGATCGCTGCTGCGGAGGCGATGTGCGCTAGAGACAGGGCCGAGGCGGCGGTGGCATTGCTTGAAGACGTGGATGCCTTGATGACCGGCGATGCGGTCTGGGATGACTTCAGTCGCCTAGTCGATGAGATTGAGATGCAGACGACGGTGATTCATGACGCGCTAGCACAGGCTGGTCCTGGTGCACCGACTACGCCAACGACGGCGGTTGACTCAGCTGCTCACCATGTTGGCTTGGCGCGCAAGGAACTGGCTGCGGGGCCGACACTCGCTCGCGAGGTCAAGGAGCGCAAGAGAAGGTGTGCGGACTTGGCTGAACGAATTCGTGATGTGCGGAAGGCTCTAAAGGGGTAGGGGTGTCCACCTGGACGTGTAATGATGGAGTGGAGTTGGCGATTGTCAACTAGATGGATCGACTGCAGGAGGGAGTGATACTGCATGTCTGTATCTGTGCGTTTGCAGGTCGTGGGCGTTGACTTGACGAGGGAGGCAACGCTCGAAGCGATCGCGAACTCCGATCTGGCGTCGGCGCTCTGGGCGAAGGTTGATGGTGTCCAGACTGTGACGGTGTACCCCGACACTGATGACGTTACGAGTGAGGTACTTCGGTTCGCGAGGCTGCTGACGTGCCGCATCCCATATGCTCGGGTTGTGCGTGTTCATCGCGACTTGGTCTCTGCTAGTGACATCGCGCATCGAACGGGCTTCTCGCGCGAGACGGTACGTAAATGGGCAAGCGGCTCGACTGAGCGCTCCTTTCCGGCGCCTTTTGGGGCAGTGGGTGAGGGTCCACGCACGTCGAAGATTTGGCTGTGGCCAGATGTTGCACAGTGGCTCGCTGCGACCTATGAGTTTCCTGTCGATGTGGACTGGCCGGATGAGTCAACGGTTGCTCATATTGAGGCATGCCTTCAGAAAGTGCCGGACTACGCGACTCAGGAGTGGCATGCCATCGAAGTGTCCTGGACGGCGGTAGAGGCACTGCGAAACATCGCGTTCCATACTCGCGTGGCGCCGTCGCGCATTCACGAGTTCAGCATGAAGCTGCAAGGAGCTACGAGTGAGCAAGACGAGGTCGTCAGTGCCTGACTCGGTGGAGGTCCCGCGTAAGCCTCTGGTGGTGCGTTCCGAGATACGTGATGTACTCGCAGTTCGACTCACAGCCGAAGTCCATGCTATCGAGCTGCCGGATGAAGTCAGCGTTTCGATCAGCGTCGACGAGCCGAAGTACACGTTCCGCCATGGGGAGGTACTCATCCGTGTCACACACGATGTTGACTTCGCCCTGCCTAGTTCCTCTGAGGACGATTCGTCGAGAGAAGATGTCAAGGTTGCGGAGATCCACGTCTCGCATGTCGCCGTGTCGGCGGTTGATGGTGACGCCCCAGACCCATCCGAAGTCGACCGTCTATTTCTAGAAAATATGATCTTTGTGATCCATCCGTATGCTCGCGCAGCTATACAAAGGCTTGCAGCGGAGGTTGGGTTGCCGCCTGTCACGTTGCCGTATATGCGTAGGCGTGGGTTTGTGGGTCCTCGCGATGCAGCCGTCGCCGCACACGATCGGAAGATCGAACGGATCTGATCTTGCCCAAAAGCGTGCCAAGATCGCTAGCTCAGCGTCCGTCAGCAATGTATTTTACAATTTTGCATGCTGCTGAGCAGCATATTGCCAGGTCAGGACACCGTTCGGAGTATTTGATCTCATAATCCATTGGTCGCGGGTTCGAGCCCCGCCCGCCCCACAAGCTCCCTGGTCAGCGAACCAGGACCTCGATCCGTGCAGGCTCGGGCAGCGCCCGTGGGCGCTCATCCGTATACCAGGCGTACTCGATTCCGCTGAGCCTGCCGTTCTCGACCCACAGGATGGCCTCACCGACAGGTGCCCCGTTCCGGTCCGTGACCGCTCCGCTGGCAAAGATTCCGTCCGTCGACCCGGACGCCGGCACCGCACTGGGCAGCACCGACAGGTCAACGCTGGGTGAACCGACACCCCAGGTCGCCACGACCTGCACGAACGGGATCTGCGACAGGAACTCGCCCGCACCGGCGGCACCGGACGACAGCAGCTTGGTGACGACGCCGGACTCGAGCTCGGTGAGCGCCCGCGGCTGAATCGGTGTAGTACTCATCGCATTCTCCTCGGTTCTCGCGCTGCGTCACGGAATGTACGCATGCAGCCTCCTCGAAGGTTGGTGCGGATCAACAGGTTAGACGCGAGTGGGGTATTGGTCGGTTCCCTGGTTCGGCATATTGCGTCAGTCACGCGATGGACGGTGTAGGAATGGGCAACTTCGACGTACAAGATCGATGGCTTGCGAGCCACGACACCCTCCATTCGGCAGCAGCACCGACCGCACGCACCCGATCAACCGGACCCCGGTTATCCCGCCAATATTCCTGAATGAGCCACTAGCACAGTGGTTTTAGCCTTGCATGCCACAGCTGAACTTCTTGCAGCAGATTGCGGAACGTGTAGCGTTGCCGACTGGCCGAGGTAATCGAGGAGGAGCAGATTCGTGCGTGTCCATCATCTGGATGGCTGGGGCCTCTTGCAGTAGAAGTCGGTTCCCGCATCTGGAACGCCGATCCTGCAGAGTCCGCCCCCCCGGCCGTCCCCGTTTTGCCGCTCGGCCATCCTGTTCTTCTGATCGTTCAGGCTGCCATGCCGGACATGCGCGCGTCCCAAGCCTTGCCTGATCAGGCGCTTTCCGTTGCGTCGCGGGCGCTATCCGCCGATTCGGCTCAATTCGCGGGAGCCACACGGAGTTTGGGATCGGCTCCGGGTGAGTGGAACGGAGTGAGTACGGTATCCGGGTACACGACTTTCGTACTGGTCCAACGGAAGTCCAATTCTTCATCGGTGGGGAACCACCAGGTCGCAGCCCGCAAGGGGTTCCCGCCACGAAGGAACAGATAGTAGGCCGTCGTCGGCTTGTCGTCGTTGTACGGGCCGGGCAAGTTCTGCCAGCACATTCCGGGGGTATTCGCGAGTTCGTTCAACTTTTCGGCTTTCATGCCCGGCGTAACGACCACCATGGTGTCCCACTCGTCTCGGAGACCGGCGGCTCGGGTGATTTCCACCATCTTGACCGGCACATCACCCGAAGCCGCATGCCTCGCGGCTGTCAGAAGACTGAAGCCACCGCTCGGTGCTGATCCACCCGACCGCACGTCGAACGAAGCACGACAGTCGGTATTCGCCGTCCCCCGATTATCAGCGGACCGGTCCGGCCCACATCCGGCAGCCAGCAGCACCTGTGCCAAACCGGCGGCGAGGGCCAGGGCTGCGATTCTCATCAGATGATCACTTGCTCCCGGGTAGCGGAATGCCGACGCTCGGAGCTGATTGTTGCGTTTTCCGTCGTTGGCATGACCTGGCATCGCCCGCTATTCGTTCTCGAATCGGCTCCAGCGAGCCAGGTCTTCAACGATCGGACCGGAGTCGGGTACGCGGAACCACCACCACCCGCGTCCGGTTGTGTCAATGTTCGCGACCGCTGCCATGCGCTTCCCTGAATCTTCGACCGTGATAGACGTGAATCTATCGTCTGCTTCAGAGACGTAACTATTCATCTTGGCGCCTAGTGGGGCAGGCAGGCTATTGATGGCACTTTCCAGGAGATCTCGGATAATGAAAGCGGCATTGAGATCGTATTCGTTCCAGACAGTGCGGTCCGACCAGGGCAGCGCTCTGTCTTGATCGATCTTCTCAACATGAGCGTCCCATGCGTCCGTCAGGCTGATCGCGTTGACTTCCTCGCCAGATCCCCACCTAACTGGGCTATTGTTGATATCGGCTATATCATCGTCGGAAAAATAAAGACGTGCACGATCTTCGGGCTTCGGCATCATCACCTCACGGCAGCTTCCAGGCAGTGGATTTCCAGGGCATTTCGTAGTTCACAACCACCTTGATTCCCTTGTAGACAAATTGCTCGGCCTGCTCCGCGGTACGTCCGTCGCCCATCGGTTCCGGTGTGCCATTGGTCAGGGCGTCATGTACTTCAGCGGCAGTTGGCCGTTTCGTCGCTGGATTCCCGTCCCCGGTATGGCCGTTGATGAATTCTTCTATCTCGGCTTGAGTGTAGGTCGCTGCGGGCGGACAGTCTCTTTGCGGCCGGGTCGGCTCACGGCCAGCTGACAGGTAGTGACGACTGGCGATCGGCCTCCGCCGAGGCATACTGGCTTCTCCCACGAAACGCTTTGCCCTGCACGGGAATCGAGTTGTACAGACACCGCGATAGGCGCTCGGACAACTCGACGAGGAGTGCGACGGGTCGCTGAAGGATCAGCTGTTGTGCATCGGGCTCACGGTGCGGCTTGCGCTGGTGGTGAAGTGCTGGCGGTAGCGCTCGGGGGTGGTGGAGAGGCGGCGGGTGAAGACTCGGTGGAGGGTTTCGCCGTGGCGGTAGCCGACCGCGCGGGCGATAGCGGTGATGGTGAGTTCGGTGGATTCCAGGAGGCGGCGGGCCGCTTCGATGCGGAGGTCTTCTACGAATGCGGCCGGGGTGGTTCCGGTTTCGATGCGGAAGGCGCGGGCGAAATGTCGTGCGCTCATGCCGGCGCGCTGAGCCAGCGCGGAGACTGCCAGGTCGTCGTCGAGGTGGTCGGGGAGCCACTGTTGGACGGCGCGGATGGCGGGGGTGCGGGCGGGCTGGGCGCGTAGTTGGGCGCTGACTTGGGCTTGGCCGCCGGCGCGGCGGGTGAAGACGACGAAGGCGCGGGCGATCTGCTGGGCCATTTCGCGGCCGTGATCGTCCTCGACGAGGGCCAGGGCGAGGTCGATGCCGGCGGAGACGCCCGCAGAGGTCCAGCGGTTGCGATCGTGGACGTAGATGCGGTCGGGCTCGACGGTGACGCGAGGGTAGGTGCGGGCCAGTCGATCGGTCGTACCCCAGTGGGTGGTGGCTCGGTAGCCGTCGAGCAGGCCGGCGGCGGCGAGCAGCAGCGCGCCGGAGCACACCGAGGTCACCCGGCGGGATTTGCGGGCCAGGGCGGGTAATTCGCGGACCACTTCCGCGGACACCGGCCCGGAGATCCAGCCGCCGACAACCATCAGGGTGTCGATCTCGTCAGCGGAGGTGGCCAGGTCATGCAGCGAGTGTTCGACCGCGATGGTCAGACCGCCGTCGGCCTTGATCGATCGGCCCTGGGGCGAGGCCGTCACGAGCTGGTACCTCGTCTTCTCGGCGACCGCGTTGACGAATCCGAAAACATCCATCGGCCCGGCCAATTCGACCAGCTGCATGCCCTCGTAGGCGACGAAAACGATGGTGCGCGGCGCGGGCATTCCGCCATCATCGCAGTCAGGGCGGGTGGCCGCCACGATCAGTGCGTGACCGTGACGGCAGTCGGGCTCCCGCATCGCCGCACGCGGCGGGAATATCGCCGCGCGCAATGGCACTCGGGAGTCCCGCCTGGGCACCCACATCAGCCGGCGCGCCCGACGCCGACCCTCTCGCCGCGCTCCGCGTGCTGGTCCAGGAACGGGATGATGACTGCGGCAAGACGATCCGAGAACTGGGCGTGCGGATAGTGTCCACCGTTGTCGACCATTACGACCCGGCCCACACCGTCCGGCATAGCGGCCACGATCGCATTCGCCTCGGCCTCGGGATCGGCGAAATCCGGGTCTGCCGAACCCATGATCACCAGCGCGGGGCAGCGGACGTCCGCCAACCGGGCGTGCGCGTCCGCAGGGGTGGTCTGTCCGGTTTTCATGAATTCCGCCCAGCGCTCGGGGTGCCGCAGGATGTTCTCGAGGCCGGCGAGGTATCGGTCGTAGTCGGCGGGTTTGGTCGGATAGGCAATGTCCAGATACCGCCGCCACCAGGGCAGCGAATTCATCATCGAGGTGAGGGCGAGGCGGACCAGGCCGCGGCGGTATCGGCGGCTGGTGAGCAGGGCTCCGGCGTGCAGGCTCTGGGTGCGGGTGAAGGGGGCGATCTCAACGATCGCGGTCACCAACTCCGGGGCCTGCGCTGCGGCGATCGTTGCCGAGCCGCCCGACAGCGAGTGTCCGACGATCACTGCCGGGCCGCCGAAGTGCCGGATGACCCCCAGCAGGTCCTCCGCTACATCGGTGCGGCTGATAGCAGCATTCCCGGTCACCGACGGCCAGTCGGGGCTCGATTCGCCGTGCCCGCGCATGTCCACGTTGACCACTCGATAGCCCGCGGCGGCCAGGGGGCCGACGAGGTGGCGGAAGTCGTGCCGCACAGTACCCATGCCGTGCGACAGCACCACGAGCGGTCCGTCACCGACCACATCGCAGGCGAGCTGTCCGTGTTCGAGCGTCACATACTCGGTCATTGTCGTTTCCTTCCAGCGGAATCATCCGGTGGCCGCGGCTGCGACCTGCTGGGAATTGAACGCCGGGAAATCGGCGCGGCCGATGCCGAAGGCCGGAAGGATCAGCCGCACGGCCGATTTCGTCAGATCCTGACAGTGCTACCGCGAAAACGACCGCAGTTTCGCCGGTCTATTGGCGGCGCCGCCGCTGTCTCGCATCGTCCATGTGCTCGACCCGCAGCATCCGCCCGATGTGGATGTGCGTCGGCACGTAGGGGTGCTGTCTCGTGAGGTTGAGACCACTGGCAGGCCGTTGCGGCAGCTCGCTGGTACGCGGCCGAGTGCGGCGCAGTTTCAGTCGGATACCACTTTTGTGGCCATACCCTGGATCAGCGGTCGGACAATCGGGGGCTCTCCCCGCCACGACGCTTCCTGTACGTCCTCGAGTTCCAGCCCGGACGCCCGGATCAGCTCGAGCGTGGCACGGTTGCAGTGGCAGCCCTCCGCGAATCGGCGCCACGGGCCGGCGAGGCGGTCTTGCCAATGGGCAAGTCGTGGCGACTCGGAACGTACGTGCTCGAGAAACAGCAGCTGGCCGCCGGGGCGCAACACGCGCTCGATCTCCCGCAACACCGGATCAGGGTCGTCGACAGTGCACAACACGAGTGTCGAGACGACCGTATCCACGGTTCCATCAGCGAACGGCAGTTGTTCCGCCGATGCGTCGAGCACGCGTGCCCGCCGTCGACTGCGATGCAGCCTCCGCGCCAACCGCGTGCGCATCGCGGCCTCCGGTTCGGTCAAGATCAGCTCGTCGAGGCCGTCGGGGTAGTACTCCAGGTTGAGGCCGGTACCGCTGCCGAGTTCGACAGTCCGCCCCCTCGCACGGCCGAGCAAATTTCGCCGACGAGCGGCCATACCCGCCCTCTCGCCCAGCCACAGCAGAGGGTCGTATAGCGCCGCGAACGCCCGGGCCCAGAGGTCCGAGCCCTGCACCGCTACCGCGCCGCTACTCACAGACTCAACGGTACGCCGATGGCGCATCCATCGCGTATGTCCAGCTCGTCGAGCAGGGCGGACAGCCGCCGGAGGTTCGGCAGGGCCGTGCAGCCGATAGCCGTAGATGAGGCGGGCATGCGGCCGGATCCGAGCTTCGACGTGCCGCAACGAGTGCTCCTGATCGATTGATCAGGAGCACTCGGTCTTTCAGGCGAAGCGCTGGATGAACTTCAGGCCGGTCTCGGCGACCTCGCGCCACCCACTGTCGATGGTCAGGGCATGTCCGCGGCCGGGGATCTCGACGAATTCGGTGACGTCGGAGTTCTTACGCTGCTGGTGGAAGGCGGCCTCGGAGATGACTCGGGGAACGGTGTGGTCCTTCTCGCCGGAGATGATCAGCAGGGGGCCGCGTGCGGGATTGTCGGTGTCCACCTTGGCCTCCGACCACGGGTTGAGGTTGGCGGCTGCGGCCTGGAAGAGCGGTGCGCCGGGAGCGGCGACGGCGAAGGTGTCGAACAGCTGCTCGGCTTCGTCTTTGCTGACGGCGTTGGCGAAGCTGTAGCGGAACTGCTCGAAGGTCAGCGGGACCGCGCGATGTCGGTTGGCCGGATTGGTCAGCACCGGTGCGGCGGCGCGCAGCGAGCTGATCGGCAGCGGCAGCACCCCACGGAAGGGGGCGGCGTCGATGGCCACCGAAGCGACCGACAGGCCGCGCCCTGCGATGATCTGGGTGAGCAGGCCGCCGAAGGAGTGTCCGATGACCGCGGGTTTGCGTTCCAGGCGTTCGATGATGGTGGCGACGTGGTCGGCGACCTGCCCGACGGTTTTGCCCGCGAACACTTCTGGATGTTCGTGGGCCTGTTCGACAGTTTCCGGATCGTCGGGCCAGTTCGCGGTGACCGGCGCGTACCCGGCGTCGGCGAACAGCGCGGCCCAACGATCCCAACTGCTGGCCAGTAGCCACAGGCCGTGGATGAATACGACCGGGGTGCGACCGCTGGTGTTGGCGGCGGCGATCTGGTCGAGGGTGTGGGCGTCGATGGTGGTCATAGGTGTTCCTTATCCACGAGCGGCTTGTTCGATGACGGCGGCGACGGCCACCGGTTGGGAGACGAGCGAGGCGTGCGAGGCCGCGATCTCACTGGTGTGCGCGTGCATGCGCTGGGCCATGAAGCGCTGTGATGCGGGCGGGATCACGCGGTCCTCGGCGGAGACGAGATACCAGCTGGGCGTGGTGGACCACGCAGTAGGCCCGGATAATTCGAGGTTGGCGGTCAGCGCAAGGGAGCGTTGGCCAGCGAGCATGATCATCCCTTTTTCTCGAGCAGCGCGAGCAGCTCGCGCTGCTCTCAGTATCATTGGGAGACGGTGTGTTTCACCGCTCATCGCCGGACAGGAACTCCCGAGTTCCGGACATGCGCTGGCTCGGCGGCCAGATCGGCGTCGAGGCGGACGGTCGTACGGAACCGCTGCTGGTACTTCTTGGGTGAGACCCCCAACCGCGTGACGAAGGCGCGGCGCATGGCCTCCGCGCTGCCGTATCCGGCCAGCAGGGCCACCTCGGTGACGGTGTGCCCGGCGTCGAGTTTGTCGCGCGCGTAGGCGAATCGGACCTCGGCCACGTATTCCGCAGGCGAGCTGTCCAGCTCCTCCCGGAACAGCCGCGACAGATGCCGAGGGCTGACACGTGCGTGCTCGGCGAGGGTCTGGACGGTATACGGGTAGGTAGGGTCGGTCCAGATCAGATCGGCGATCGACCGCACCAGCGAACTGCGCGGCGCAGGACCGGCGAGCGCGACAGAGAACTGGGATTGCCTGCCCGCGCGCTGCACATACACCAGCAGCGATTGCGCTACCCGACGTGCGATATCCGCGCCGTGATCCTCTTCCACGAGCGCCAGCGCCAGATCCAGACCGGCGGCCACCCCTGCCGAGGTGTAGACGTGGCCGTCCCGTACGAAGATCGCATCCGGGTCCACCTCGACCCGCGGGAATCGTTCGGCCAGGGTCCGCACGAACTTCCAGTGCGTGGTCGCTCGACGCCCGTCGAGCACACCCAGGTGCGCCAGCACGTATGCGCCACTACAGACCGACGTCAACCGCCGGGTATCGGAGGCCAATTGCCGGGCGGCCGCCAAGAGTTCGTCGGTCACGAACCGCTCCGGTGGCAGCTCACTGCCGGGAATCACCACCGTATCGAATCGGCCCGCCTCGGCAACGGCGCGGGTGACGCCCACCTGTGCACCGATCGAGGTGTGCACCGGTTGCCCGTCGACCGACAGCAACACCACCTCGTAGGCCGAGACGGTCTGATTCGCCTCGACAAAGACCTCCGCCGGACCGGCGAAGTCGAGCATCTTCACACCGTCGAACAACAGTATGCCGATGCGCCGTCGCCGCGACGACGGGACCGACTCCACCATGGGAGCGCACCGAACCGCCACTGGGACAACAGCTTCCGCGTTCACCACCCAATCCCTCCAGATGATCGGCCGCAATCGCGCGACGTGCGGGCCACTCTCCCTGATCCGTCACCGGATCTGTCTCGCAAGGTAGAGCCGCGACCGGTGCTCGGCGTCTCGACCGGACAACCTCTGCACAGCCGGAACAGTCTTGCCCGCGGATCCGCACATGCAGCACAGTCCGACCCTAGAATTCCGGGCAGGAGGTGCGAGGTGGTTGTCGTACTGGACACCGGGTCGCTTCCGGTCGCCGAACGGGTGGACGCCGTGCAGGATGCGGTGGCCAACACCGAGATACCCGCGATCAATCGGTTCGGTGCGCATCACGGCGAGTTGTGGCATCGGCTCAGCGTGTGGGATCTCGGCGCGGGAGTGCACGCCACCCGTGTCGAGGGCACTGGTCTGAGTGTCACCCGCGGACCGAAGCACATCCGCGCCGCCGCGCCCGAGCGAGTCGGACTGGGACTGCAGCTGGGCGCGCGCGGCAGGTTCTCGCACTGTGGCATGGACGCGATACTCGGGGTGGGCAAGCTGGGGCTGACCGACGGCACCAGCGCCTCGGACTACGCGTGCCGCGGTATCGGCGGCACCAAACTAGTGATCATCGATTACGAGCAGCTCGGACTGCGGGTCGACACCGTCCGGGCGGCGGTCACCAGACTCGAAGCAAGTCCGCTGTACGGATTGGTGATCGCCCATATCGCCGCGCTCGGTGAGGAAGGCGATATCCCCGCCGGTCCCGCGCAGCTCATGCTCGGCTCGGCGACCACCCAACTCGTGCGCGCGCTCATCACCACCGCTGCCGACGCACGACAGCAGCGCGATGACCTCCACGACACGCTGTACCTGCGCATGACGAATTTTGCGCAGCAGCACCTGGGCGACCCGACGCTCGATGCAGAGAAAATCGCTCGGGCACACCACATCTCGCTACGGCAGCTGTACAGCATCTGGGCCGCGCAGGGCGTATCGCCCCGACAGTGGATCATGACATCACGGCTCGAGGGCGCCCGCGCGGACCTCGCCCGTCACGGCACCACAGTGACCGTGAGCGCCGTCGCGCGCCAGTGGGGGTTCGTCAATGCCGCGCACTTCACACGCCGATTCCGTGCTGCGTTCGGAATTTCGCCACGCGAATGGCAGCGAACGCACAATCGGCCATGACGCCGCTCCGACAACCGATTTCGGCACTACAGCGGTGCAAGCGAGGCGCGCAAGACCTACACCGCCCTCGTGTGGGCTGGCCGTGGGCGCAGCGCAAGGGCGGAGTCGTCGGCGTGGTCGACACCGAACACGGCAGTGCCAGTAAGTATCGGGGTCTCAACAGCTGGCAGACGGTGTTGCAGCAGTCTGCGCTGGCCGACATTACAGGTTGACATTCCATGTCGAGTTGTAACATGCTTCGGGCGTTCGTGGTTCAGGAAGGTGACCGACGCCGATGACCGAGCATGCCCAAGCGGCGCTCCAGTTGGTTCGAGACAGCAGCCAGTTCAAGTGGTATGTGATTCCGCTGCTGCTCGTTGTGATCTACGTGTACGCCACCGAGGTCGAACGGCGGAATTGGAATGTGTTCTTCGCCGGGCTCGCACTGTGGGGTATGGACGGGTTCAACGAGATTTGGAACGCCGTGGTCTTCCATGCCACCGGTCGCGCACCGGTCTGGGGCGCGACGGGGCCGACCGCCTATCAGTTGCTGATCGGCCTCAATATCGAGATCTGTTTTATGTTCGCGATCATGGGTGTGGCCGCGGCGAAGATGTTGCCGCCCAAGCAGACCCGCATTCTCGGAGTGCCGAACAGGCCGGTGCTCATCGCGGTGAACTCGGCCGGTGCCGTGCTGGTTGAGGTGCTGCTCAACAAGATCGGTGTGCTCACCTGGGATTGGTCCTGGTGGCAGGCGAGCTTTCCGCTGCTCATCTTCTTGATCGGATATGTTCCGTTCTTCGTCGTCTGCTTCTGGGTGCACGACCTGGCCACGGTGCGCGCCAAAATACTTGCCGTAGCCGCGATCTTTGGTGTGGATGCCGCGGCGATCATCGTTTTCGGAGCACTGGGCTGGTTGTGAAGGTGCGCGCGAACAACAAGGCTGTTCTCGCCGCTGTTGCGGGACTGATAGTCGCGAGTCTCACGGCGAATCCTGGCGCGAGCGCCGATACCGGGAGTTGTGCGCTGCTCGGCACAGTGGGCACACCCGAAGTGACCGAGGACGACAGCAACGCCGGACTCGATGCGATGCCTGCTGCGGAGAACGCACCGCCCGCCGAGGTATACCTTCGCAGTTCCAGCGAATCGTTCAATCGCCGTTGGGCTTTCGCGGCTCGCGATGGTCACATCTATGTGAAAGAAGCCGCGGTGCGCGGCGGGTGGCGGCAGCTGCCGCTGCCCGGCTGCCTCGAGGGCCGAATCTCGGGCGTCTCCGCCGATGACGACGAGGTCATGGCCATTGATCGCGACGGCCGATTCTTCACCATGGACCACGCGCTGAGCGCACCGAAAGACTGGAACTGGAGCAGCCGCTACGGCAACCCGTTGTGGACCGGTCCGGGCAATGCGCTGCCTGCGGACACCCTCGACTGGAGTTGGTCGGTGCTGTCGCCGAATGCGGACCGGCACTGGCGTGACACCGCCGACAACGATCATTCCGTCGGCGGCGCGAAGGTCTCACATGTCTTCGCGCTGACCGACGGTGGCCGCCGGATCCGCTACATCGACCCATGGCTGCCCGCCGACCACAGCTACGAAATGGCCACCCCGGCCCGCGGACGGTTCCGGGCTGTCACGCTGTCCACAAGCGGATCAACAACATTGGTGGTCAACCGCTTCGGCGACCTGTACACCCGGCTGTACGACTTCGACATCTCCGGCGCGGACAAGGTCTTCTTCCGCTACTCCTACGACGATCAGCGGGGGCTGCCCCCGGCCGCGGACATGTTGTCCGAACGCGTCGACACCCATTACGCCGCGATCCAGCTACCGGCTCCCGAGTGGGTGCGCCAACCCAAGATCCCCGGCGACATCACCGACCGCGTCTCCGTGCACAAAACCGGCATCGGATCGGACGCACGGGAACTACGCGTCGAGGGAGTCAGCGGCAATCGCACGGGCTATTGGACGAAAATGCTGACCGCCGCCGCGTGGACCTTCATCCCCACCGATCAGCCGCTGACCGGGCATCGGCTCGACAATATCGCCGCGGACCGAAGTATCGACGAGTCCGCCTCGCCCGCAGGCGATTCGTATGGGGGAACGTCGGTTGCCGGTTGGACCGCCCATATCGAATCCTTCGACGTCGCGGTCACTCCTACCCCGCTGCGGCTGAGTTTCACCGACGGCTCACACCTGGATCTCGTTCTGCACACCGTCGACGGGTTGCGGCAGTCACCGCAGCAATCGGGAATCAGCACTCAGCCGAGGCATTTCGACGGCACCATCGAAGTTCCTGAGCAGATACTGAATTCGCTTGCCGCCGAGCCTGATTCGGTGCGCGAATTCCTGACGGCCACACTCGGTGCACGCCGATTCACCGACACCGCCGTTGAGGTCACCACCAGTGAGTTCCGAATCAGCGAAATCGGGCTCACCATGGCCCGCCAGTGACGCACGCATGGCGCGCGGCGGCCGCGCGGGCAGATCACACACCGACGTCGCCGTAACGCAGCAGGCCCAGCGGATCACGGGCGATCGTCTGACGTCGTATCAGCAGGCCAGAATCGCGGAGCCACGCAGACTACGCCTACGACCGTGTCGGGCTTCGAGGGATCGTTGACATTTCGGTTTCGCTGGTTGTACTGGATCGGTACTCGTTGCCAACCTGGTTGTTGTCGGTCCAGCCGCCTCCTGAGCAATAGTGGGCAATCAGGATCAAGATCGGCAGCCGATCGCGAGAATTGAGTCATGTCGACAGGGGTTGTCTCAACGTTGGTTACGGGTCTGCTGCCGCTACTCGGCGCGGGGCTCGGCGCATCGGCAACGCTTATGGTGCAACGGAGTTCGGCGCGTGCAGCGAAGCTCAAGTTCCTCGCGGAGAGTCGCCTTGCCCGCAGAGAGGAGGTGAAGTCAGCGATCATCGACTACCTCGAGGTGGCACAGCGACTGCAGGGAGAACTCGATATCCGAGAGCATGGAGGTACCCCAGCCGAACTGAAGCGACTGATCGAAAGCGTGTGGCTAGCAGAGAAGCGGGTCGAGATCATCTGCTCGGACGCTTTGCGAGACAGGGTAGTTGCCCATGCGCGGGGATTACACGACGTCGTTCGGGACCCGGTGGCCTACCCCGATTGGTGGGCTCATTGTTCGTCGCTCCAAAGCGACCTCCTCGCAGAAGCGAAGGCAGAGCTGATACCGAAGCACGATTGGTGAATGCCTTCAGCAGACACCACCAGCCGGCGGAACACGTTGGTCCGTGACGCCACTTTTCGCCGATACCGGGTCGGCGAGATCCAGCGCGGGGCTGAGCATTCCGGAGGACCTCACCGGCAAGCTGTCGAATCAGGGCAGCCAGTTTGGATGGTCCGCAACGTGGTTCGTCAGCGGCATGGCCTGATTCGACGAGTACTGCTGCGGGACAACGATATTCGTTCAACGGTACGGTTGCGGCCCGGGCATGCGACGGGGCGGTGGGGTGGGTGGTGGGGTCGGCTCGTGCTGGACGAGGGGGATCGGCCGTCGGAGGTCGACCATGATCGCCACGGGGAAGGTGTGTTTGCTCTCCATGACCGGTCCGAGTTCCGGTGTGGCGATCGAGACCGTCACGGTGCAGTCGCCAGGACCCAGTGCCGCCAGCATGCCATCGCGAACGGTTGCCGCGAGGGGCTGGAGCAGCATTGCGATGGTGAGTTCGAGTTCGAATTCACCCACTCGAATTCCATCGGCGGTGACCTCGAGGCGAGGGCTGTAGCTCTGGGTCACTTCGTGTTCGAACAATTCGACCTGTTCGACTCCGCCGGAGCGGGTTCGCATTGCCGCGGTGTGCAGCCGGTCGTAGCGGCGCCACCCCGCGACCGCGACCCCGCCGATATCGACCTGGAGCAGTCCGTCGACCACCTTGGCGACCTCGCGCAGTGCCGCCGACCGCAAGATCGCGGTAGCGACCGGCGCGCGCCGCAGCGCCAGATCCTCGACACCGCTGTCGTGTAGGTGCTCGGCCAACTCGGTCTCGACCATCTCACGTGCGGCGTGTCCGAACAGCACCGCACGAGCCGTGATCGATAGTGGACTCGTCATCGCGAAACCTCCCTGACGTATAGCTGCGGCTCACCGACGCTCAGCCGAATGTGCACGGCCGGAGCGGTCGGATGGGTGAACTCGCGTAGATGGATCGACGGGCTCGGATTCCCGACCACCTGCACGTGCACCTGCGGCGTGCGCGGATCACGGTTGTGCTCGCGTGGGGCATCGACCGGGTGCCTGCGCCGCTGACGCAGTACGAGCGCCGCCACCCCGACGGCGAGTAGGAATGCGCCGATGCCGAGCAGATCGCGGATGTGGCTGTTCGGCTGAGGATCATCGCGCGATGGGGCCGCGATCGACCCTTTCGTGGTGGACGTTTCCGGGACAGATGGCTGTGTGGTGGTCGTGGTAATCGGCTCGGTGGTCGTGGTCGTGGTCGTGGTCGTGGTCGTGGTCGTGGTTCTGACGGGCCGCGCGGTTATCGCGACCTTCCGGTCAGCCGATGCCTCGCCGCAGGCGGCGCGGATCGAATACGAGTTGGGTTCGACCTGATCGGACACGGCGAGTTGAGTTTTGAACGAACCCTGCTGAACCTTCGCAGGCGTTCCCGAATCAGACCAACTCGGAAAGATCTGGACGTCGAAACAGGGCCAGTGATCGCCTTGCACGGTGATCTGTGTGCCACGTTCGGCGGTGGATGGCACGTCGAAAGTGGGATCGAAATGCTCACACGAATCCCCCGACGATGCGGAGGTCGTTGGGCACGACCCCGACTTTGTGGTTGTAGAGATCGGTGTGGTTGTCGAGCTTGGCGCGGTTGTAGAGACCGGTGCGGTAGTCGAGCTTGGCGCGGTTGTCGAGCTTGGCGCGGTTGTCGAGATCGGTGCGGTTGTAGAGATCGGCGCCGTTGTCGAGATCGGTGCCGTTGTCGAGCTCTGCGCGGTCGGCCAGTCCGGTGTGGTTGTCGAGCTTGGCGTGGTTGGCCAGTCCGGTGTGGTTGTCGAGATCGGCGTGGTAGGCCAGCCTGGCGTGGTTGTCGAGATCGGCGTGGTAGGCCAGCCTGGCGCGGTTGTCGAGACCGGCGTGGTAGGCCAGCCTGGCGCGGTTGTCGAGACCGGCGTGGTAGGCCACTCCGGCGCGTTTGGTGTAGGCGCCGACACTGCGATCGGCACCGTTACCGCACCGAACACCCCCGCCGCGGCCACCGCGACTAGGAACGCTCCCGCCCCGCTTCCCATGGCTACCTTCCCGAAACACGGATCATCGAGGATCGGTCCGTACTTCGGAATCGAGTCTTCGCTGATCCCGCCCCACCGACGTGAGTAACTGACTACCTGTTTCGCGAGGGATACAGGCATCGGCACACCTGATTCAGCCGCACAGCAACCTATGAGCGCCCCGAAAACAGCGGCATCCGCGACCAGCCGCGTTCACGAACCGCGCGCAGTCGCGACTGTGCCCAGGCAAGGCGATAGATGCCGTGTGAGTGGCCGATGATCGGAATGGTGAGTGCGATGTGAGCGAGGTGCCGGACAGGCTCTTAGTGGCTCCTTCGGTGTCGAGCACCGCGATGGGCGGTCGATTTATGGATCAACCAGTCGTGCACGGCCGGTGTGCCGAGACCGAAGCAGTCGATCGCGACAACCGCCATCTCGCGTGCACTGTTATCCAGCGATGGTCTTCTTGTGACTTTCCAGCTCGCGGCGCAGGATCTTGCCGCTCGGATTGCGTGGAATCTGTTCGAGCGCAATGAATTCCTTGGGCACCTTGTAGCGTTCGAGTCGTTCGCGGATATGCGTTTTGAGTTCCTCGGCGGTCGGTGGGGTGCGACCGGCGGTGGTGACGAAGTAGGCGCGCAGCGCCTGGCCGAATTCGGGGTGCGGAGCGCCGATTACGACGACGTCGGTGACGGCGGCGTGCTCGGCGATGACATCCTCGACCTCCTTGGGGTAGATGTTCTCGCCGCCGGAGACGATCATGTCGTCGTCGCGGCCGTCGACGTAGATCCGGCCTCGGGCGTCGAGATGTCCCATATCCCCGGTGTTCACGTAGCCGTCGACCACTTCCTTCGTGGGGGTCGTCGACCTTCCGTCGGCTACATAACCGTGGTAGCCGAGTCCGCCGCGCACGAAGATGCTGCCGGTCTCACCGACCGCGGCGGGTGTGCGGTCCGCGCGCAGGATGCGCACCGAGACGCCGATGGCGGGACGTCCCGCGGTCTTCGGTGATTCGGCCAGATCCTCGGTGGTGGCGATCGAGACCACACCCGCCTCGGTGGAGCCGTAACCGTTCACCAGGATCGGACCGAAGGCAGCGATGAACCGGCTGATCGTCGCGGGCGCGATCGGCGCCGCTCCGGTGACCGCCAAACGCAGTGAGCCGGTACGGAATTCGCGACGCCGCTGCTCCGGTATCGCCACCAGGCGCTGCACCATCACCGGTACCCCGACGAACACCGTTGCGTGATGGCGTTGCACATCGGCGAGTGCCTGCTCGGCGTCGAAGCGCGGGCGCGTGATCACCGTCGTGCCGAGGGCCAGCGCGCCCATCATGATGGCCAGTCCGAAACCGTGAAAGAACGGTGGGGCCATCACTATCACGTCGCGGGAGTTGAATCGGGTCGCCGCCATCGCGGTGGCTACCATCTCCAGCACCGTGCGCTGGCGCAGCGGCCGGGAGACGCCTTTGGCGAGTCCGGTGGTGCCCGAGGTGAGCAGGGTGATCTGCACCGGATGCCGCACCGGCGGTGGGGCCGGATGTGACTGCCGGGCAAGGGAATCCAGCGATAGCGGCGCCTCGGTGTCCTGCCAGGCCCGTACCCGGGTACCCGGAAATCCGGAGGCGTCGATCGCTTCGTCGTACTCCTGGTCGTGGACCAGGATATCGGGACGGTGCCGCTCGAGAATCTGCGCGAGCTGGGCTCGCGGTAGATCGGTATTGAGAAAGACGAGTTCGCAACCGAGTTGGGCGCCGACCGCCGACGCCTCGATGAAGCCACGGTGGTTGCGGCACAGAATGGCCATCGTCTGCGCGCCCGGATGGCGGGCGTGCAGTGCCGCGGCGACTGCTTCGGCACGACGCTGCAATTGGCGGTAGGTGATCACACCGCGCTCATCGATGACGGCCGGGCGATCGCCGTAGCGGGCCGCCGATATGGCCATGATGGTGGCGATCGACGGCCCGAATCGCCGGACCGCATCGGTGATCCGGACCGCCGTGGTGATGCCGACCGGGTGCAACGCACCCGAAGTCGCCAGTGGGACAACGGCATTCCGCCATTGGAAGCCGGTGTGGTTACCCGACATTGTCGTCTCCCTTCTCGACGCTGGCCAGCGAGGCCGCGGTATCGCCGAGGAAGCGGTAGGTGAAAGTGGTCAGCAGTTCGATCGGGGTGCGCAGCAATGGCACCAGCACTGCGAGTGGCCAGCCATAGGCCGGGGTCAGTGTGCGCGGCTTCTTGACGATCGCCTTGGCGATGACACGCCCCGCCTGGCGGGCGGACTGCCCGGGTAGTGCGGAAATCCAGCCGCTGGGTGCGCTCATTCGGGTGAACATCGAACCGGCGTAGAAGGTCGTCAGCGTAACGCCGTCCGGGCGCGCCTCCATGCCGACCGCACGCATCCAGATATCGAAGGCCGCCTTCGATGACACATAGAACCCCCACTTCGGCGCGACCGGAAACATGACGGCCACGGTGGAGACGTTGACGATATGGCCGGATCCGCGTTCCCGCATGCTCGGCAGCAGCGCCAGCGTCAGCCGCATCGGTCCGAGGTAGTTCGCCGAAGTTGTGGTGTTCAGGTCCTTGGGGCGGTCATAGGACAGGTGGATCGACCGCCGCAGCGATTTACCCGCGTTGTGCACGAGGTAGTCGATGTGGCCGAACTGAGTCAGCACCTCCTCGGCGAAGGATTTGATGGAATCCTCGGATGCCAGGTCCAGCGGGATGGCGATGGCGCTACCGCCCGCGGCCTTGATCTCGGTGACGATGGTCTGCAGCTGCTCCGCCGACCGCGCGCCGAGGACGACGGTGGCGCCCGCGTCGCCGAGCATTCGGGCGGTGGCTTCGCCGAGACCGTAGGAGGCGCCGGTCACCACCGCGATCTTGCCAGCGACCTCGCGGCGCAACCGGTCGGGGTTGCGCAGGCCGCGCGGGCCGATCAGCCAGGCGACGCCCCGCCCTATCGGTCCGGCCGCCAGCCAGTTGTTCGGTCCATTGTCGAGAGATGTGCTCACTCGGAATGCTCCGTCTTCGTCATGGGTTGGGCGTGCTCGAGCAGCGCATTGATCGCGCGGGAGGAAAGTGGGGTGCCGGGATCGAGCGTCAGGACCGACTGTCCGGTGGTGTACAGGCTCGCGACCAGTAGTTCGCGCAATTGCACTCGACTGATGTCGCGGGTTCGCAGCCAATCGGCAACAGCGCCTTCGACGAAGGCCATCCAACCTGCCATGGCGGTGCGCGCGAGTGCGGTACCGGCACCGGCGGTAAGTTCCTGCATCATCGCCGTGACGAAGCGATCGATGTGTCGATGGTGCATTGCACGCAGCTCTTCGTCGGTCACCTGTGTCGATAGCGCGAGCGGTGAGCCCTCCCTGGCTTCGGCCTGATCGATGTAGAGGTCGAGACCGCGAATGAGCCGGGGAACGGCCGGACCGCGCAGCGCTTGGAGTTGGTTCCAGAAGTCGCTGTAGACGGCATCGGCCGCGGCGAGATAGAGGCCGCGTTTACCACCGAAGTGGTAGTTGATCAGGCCTATCGCGGTGCCTGCCCGCTGCGCGATCTCGGTGGTCGATACCTCGTCGAAACGCTTCGAGCCGAACACTTCGATTGCGGCATCCAGCAGGGCGGTGCGTGATTCGTCGCTACGGGAGGTTCCGCGACGCTTTGAACGCTTTTCAATATCGGTGGGCAGCCGCTCGCTTGGTTGAACAGTTTTCAACTCGGTGGCTTCGGACGTGGCGAGCAGGGTGGGTAATAGCCTCGCGACCGGACCGGTCGAGATCGTCGGATCGATCGTCCGTTGGATACTCAGCCCCAAACCCATGCTGAACACCGCCTGTGCGGTACCGGCCAAGAAGTCGGACGAGTCGCTGCCGGTCACACCGGCCAGCAGATCCGCGATCGCTGATCGCACCGCGGCCAGGTTCGCCGCGATCTGGTCGCGCAGCCGGGGATCGGTACGGCTGGTCAGCGTCAGTTCGAACTCGAGCTGGGTGAACCCGACATCGTCGATGCGCTTGCGTGCCCATTGCGTCAGTGCGGCGATGCGGTCCTCGGCCGAACCCCGCAGCTCGGCCACGGCGGTGATCTCCGCGAGTGCCTCGGTGTGGATCAGCTCGAGAACTTCCTGGCACAGCTCGTTCTTATTGCGGAAGTTGGAGTAGACCGCGCCCTTGGAGTAGCCCGCCGCCTCGGCGACCCGTGCCAGCGAGGTATTCGCCATGCCGTCGGCGATGAACAGATCGCGGGCGGTTCGGGCCAGGTCGGCGCGTGTTCGCGCCTGGCTTTCCGGTCGCGTCATCCTTGACATGGATTCAAGATACCATTGGTATCTGGATTCTGATAGTCTGCACAACACAACTCCGGCAATCTCGATCAAGAGGTGCAACGATGCGACTCTCGACGATCCCGAACCCGTTGAGCCTGCGTGGATCAGCGCGCAAGCACAAGCAGTTCTACCGCTCGCCGTCGTCGATCGATGGCGAGCCCGGTGGCCTGCTTCGGGCCGAGCCCGTCCGGGTGAAATTGCTGCCGGGTGTGCAGCTGCGGGTGCGGGCTTGGCGAGTGCTGTATCGCAGCAGCTCGGCAAATGGGGCGCCGATCGTGGTGTCCGGGACCGTGCTCGTGCCGCACGGGACGTACCAGGGGCCGCGGCCGTTGATCGGCTATGCCATCGGCACTCAGGGACATGCGCAGCGCTGTGCGCCTTCGCTGCAGCTCGCGGCCGGTCTGGAATACGAAACCCCGCTGATCACAAGGATATTGCGGCGCGGCTGGGCGGTCGCGCTGACGGACTACCCCGGACTCGGAACCGGCGGCGGTCACCCCTATATCGTGGGCCGCGCCCTCGGTCCCGCGGTCCTCGATTCGATGCGTGCCGCGCGCAATCTCGCCGATACGGGACTTGCCGAGGATGGCCCTGCCGCGCTGTTCGGATACTCCGAGGGAGGCACCGCCGCCGCGTGGGCCGCGCAGTTGCAGCCCACCTACGCGCCTGACATTCCGCTGGTCGCGGCCGCGGTGGGCGGTGTGTGCGCCGACCTCGAATACAGCGCCGACTTCCTGACCGGCGGCCGCTTCGCCTGGTTGCAGGCGTATGCGGCGGCCGGTCTCGATATCGCCTATCCCGAGCTGAGGCTGGCCCGCTACCTCAACGATCACGGCCATCGCATGTACCCGAAGCTGATCGACACCCACATCGTCGGCCAGCTAATCGCCCGCATGCCATACAAATTCGACCGGGCGCGCTATGTCGTCACCGATCCGCTCACCGACCCCGGCTGGCTGGCTCGGATGCGCGAGAACCGGCTCGGTGCACTGGCACCGGCCGCGCCGGTGCTGCTCACCCATGGCGCCGCCGATCAGGCGGTCGGCTACGAGCAGGCAATTCAGTTGCATGATGACTGGTCGCGCCTCGGCGTCGATGTGACCTTCCGCGGCTATCGCGGACTCGAACACCTCACCGCCGCGGTCGCGCACATCCGCACCGCGCTGCCGTGGCTCAGCGCGCACCTAGCCGACCATCGCGCGAACGACACAGGGACGCCCCCGATTACGGGCTTCGAAACCGCATGACGATGGGGCATGTGGGGGTGCCAGCGTGCCGGCTCCGCTGATTCGGCAGGCAGCCGAGGAGGCTATGCCTGGCGAGGATCTGTCCGTTTGGCTGCGGAGCCGCCAGTCATAGCCAGATGATATGTGGAATCGGTATCGCACCCGCGGTCCCGGCCGAGTTCGTTGTGTTCTCCATGACGTAGACGATGGCGCGACAGTACGTGCGGGTCTCGTGGCGAGGTCTGCGTAGCGCCCCGACAGGCAAGGAGTTTCCATGGCTATCGGCGACACCATGAGTGGATCCACCTTCGTTATCGATCTGGGAATGTTCCCGGTGGAAACGGTTCAGCAGATCAGTGAGCTGCAGTCGGCGCCCGTGCGCGGTGGTGAGATCACGATCATTCGCGGGTTGGACCGGAGCAGGGTGTTCACCGACTGGATCCACACAACCTTTACCAAGGGTGCCGCGGATGACGCTCGCCAGGACATCACGGTGACGGTGATGGACCCGAACAAGAATCCGGTCAAGCGGATTCGCTTATCGCGCGCATGGGCGTCGGATTGGCATGGACAGTCGCGGCAGGGCGGAGCGGACGAGTTGGCGACCGAAGCGGTGACGATCACCTACGAGGGCGTCGAGGTCGAGAACGCCTGAGTTTCGTCGTGAGCAGCTGACGGGGGTCGAGGTGCGCACTGACGCACCACCCTCGCCAGCTCGATCCCAGCAGGCTATGTAGTGGGCGCACCGCCGGAGTATTGGCGGCACAGCCGCTGCACCGCATATATGCTCGACCCCCACATCGCAGCAGACGATGATACGGCCCGACAGAACCGTCCATCCCCGGTCTAGGCCAAGGCAAGCCAGACCCGCAGCGCTCCGATAGACGAGCACCCGTTGCGAACGGCGGCAGCCAAGTCCTGTCCCCGCTCATATCCGACAATGCTGCGACCTGGCCACAGCCGGGCGACCGTGGTCGAACACTCGGCCCACGCGTCCTGAGCCGCAATACCATGCACGCACCAGCTCAACCCGCTCGATCACGAATCACATCGTGACAGACCCGCGTGAGCCCCGGCGCCGCCACCGACCCGACCCGAGCTGACTGCTGTCGAAATTCACGAACAACCGCCGTCAGAGACGGGATCTGGCCCAATTTTCGTGATGTCACGTCTGTGTTGTTCACTCGCTCAACAAGATTCGCAACTATCAAGGGCCCGTTAGCAATTCATGATGAGTCAATCACGCAATCCATGCCAGATCCAGCATTTTGGAGAGTCACCGACAGGGCGGCGGTGAGCCGCCAAGACCTCCACCGATGGTCGCGATCGGGTGATGGTACTCATGGTCCCTTCGAGGTGCTCATGGCGGGGAAAACACTGAATGCCGCTGGCGCTCAGGCGTAGTGGCTTGGGCTGTCCGGATGCGGGTGCGTGCGCCTTTGCCGGCGGGCGGTCAGTGTTCCGGGCGGCCGAACCAGCGGGTCGCGGCTTGTTGGAACGCTTCGGGATCGGGGCCATGGTCGTCCGCCCAGGCCACGATGCCGTCGGGCCGGATCAGTACGGCGCCGAGACCGAGGTTGTCGTGTACCGGGCCGGCCGCGTAATGGATCCGGCCTTGCCAACCCTGGGCTGCGTCCCGGAGTGCGTGGTCGGTGCTGAAGTCGAGCGCGACGCCGTGTCCTTGCTGTAGGAGGTCACCGAGGCGAGTGTCGTCGTCGAAGCGAAAGTCAGGGGCGGTGTGGCCGGCGCGGGGCTGTCGGCTGCCCAGGTCGTAGCGGTGGGCCAGTCCCGATGTTTTCCGGTACACGTGGGTGGTTCCGTCTGGGGTGCTCATCAGGTCGCGGACCAGCCGCTGCAGGGCGGGGGCATTGGGGCCCGGTTGCATGGTTGCGACCTGGGCCCGGGACCAGTCGAGAACAGACGCGCCGATGGGGTGGCGCTCGCTGGTGTAGGTGTCGAGCAGTCCGTCGGGCGCGTAGCCGTGCACGGTTGCCGCAAGCTTCCACCCGAGATTCATCGCGTCGCCGATGCCGAGGTTGAGTCCTTGGCCGCCGAGTGGGGAGTGGATGTGGGCGGCGTCGCCGGCGAGCAGGACGCGGCCGTTGCGGTAGGTCGTGACCTGCATGGCGCGGTCGGTGAAGCTGGAGGCGAGGTGGACCTCGGTCAGTGTCACCTCGGTGCCGGAGACCCGGCGCAGGACCGCTTGGAGGTGTTCGCGGGTCAGCGGCTGTGAGCGGTCGAATGTGGCGCCGTCGAAGTCCATCATGCCCAGGTGTCCTTCGAAGGGCGTGCGCAGGTACATACCGGTCGGTGTCAGGTTGAACCCGAGGCGCAACTGTTGCGGGTCGGCGAAGGTGACTTGTGCGACGTAGCCGGTGAACAGCGGCTCGGTGCCGACGAACTCGAAGCCTGCGAGCCGGCGTACCGCGCTGCGGCCGCCGTCGCATCCTACGAGCCACCGCGCCCGGTACTCGTGCCCGCCCGCTGTCGCGACAACGGCGTCGTCGTCCTGGGTCACTGCTGTGACGGGAACACCCCGGATGATCTGCGCACCGAGCGCGGCGGCCCGCTCCGCCAGCACCGTCGTGACCGCCTCGAGGCTGGTCATGATCGGTTCCATCGCCGGACTGGGCAGCCGGTGCGGGAGGGCGTCGGTTTCGATGTTGGTCGCGTCGAGCGTTATTCCCGCGAAGTGGCTCACATTCCGGGGAGGTGGGGTCTGGTCGGCATCGGGGGCGGCGCCGACCGCTGCCGCATCGACACCGGAAGCTTTCAGCAGTGCGTCCAGCATGCCGCGACGGTAGAACGCTTCGACGGAACCGGGGGTCAACCCGCGCAGCCCGAGTGGGAGTGTTTTCAACGGCGAGTCCGGGTCCAGGTCCTGCTCGAGTACCAGGACAGGACAACCGGCCAGCGCGAGTTCGCCGGCCAAGAACAGGCCGATCGGGCCGGCGCCCGCGATTATGACGTCATGCATGAAGAAATTCCTTCTGATTGTCGCTGACCCGATCGGATTCGACGGGTCAGCGCAGGTTGGTGATGCCGTCGAGGACGGCGGCGATGCCGGTGAGGAACTGTTCGCGGTCATCGTGCTCACGCATCTGGCCGGCGATCACGTGCATGAACGGGTAGTCGTCGGGATCGAGTTCCTGCCACGCGGTCGACACCGCGCCGAGGAAGTCGCCGCGGTCGGCCTGGGGGTCGATACCCGAGGTATCACCGTCCACACGGGCGTGCTGGCCTACGGCACCGAGGATGTAGTGCACCAGCGTCGAAGTCGCGTCGAACCACGCGGCTCGCGGCACACCCAGTGCCCCCACCTGCCGGCCGAACCGCTCGAAGATCCCCACCGTCACCGGCCCGCACGGATTGCGGGTGATCTGCAGGGCCAAGCGCGTGGCAAGCCACTGATGTTCGGCGATCGCGTCGAACAGGCCCAGCGCCACGGCGCGGATCTCGTCCCCCGCAGTAGTCCGGGTCCCGGCGGGCTCGGTGTCCAGCACAGTGCCGATGACTGTTTCGGTCGCGGCATCCAGCAACTCGTCTCGGGCGCCTACCTGGTAGTAGATCGCCCCGGTTCCGGTGGCCAGGCGCTCGGTCAGAGCCCGGACCGTCAGCGCGCTCTCGCCGCCGCCGTCGAGCAGCTCAATAGCGGTAGCGATGATCTGCTCACGGGAGAGCACCTGGTTGCGCCGCTGTGCCCGGCGCGCTCGTGTTGCCATGGCCCGATTCTGCCAGCATTTTTGGAGCATCGCACTAATTTGGATCAATGAACTAATTAAGGTATGTTTTCCACATGCCAGATACCCACTCCGGGGTCACCGCACGGGCCGCTGCGGCATCGCCGAAGCATCCCGGACCCCTGGTCATGCTTGTGCGAGTGCATGCGCGGCCGGATCAGATCGACGTAGCGCAACGGGCGCTGGAGAAGATCGCCGGTCCAACTCGCGCCAACCCCGACTGCCTGGAATTCCGTATCTTCCAGGACCGAGACGATCCGCAGTCGTTCACTCTTCTGGAACACTGGGTCAGCCTCGAGGCCAATATCGAACACGGCAAACGTGACTACATGGCCGAGTACATCGCCACGAAGGACCTGATCTTCGACGCATTCCGCGGCGAGTTCGTCCAGGAGATCTGCCCACCGGGTGCTGGTTCCTTTGCCGAAGCGCAATGAAACGCGACCGCGACTCGATCGCATCGGTCCGAGGCCAGAGCACCCCGCGACATCTTCAATGATCAAGTGGTAACGGCACCAGTCTCGCCAGCTGTCTTCGGCGGATTACGTAGCCCGCGAGCGCGATTCGCACTGGATGGCTTGATTGTTCGCCACCCGGATGAAGCCGTCCGCGAAACACTCAGTGACGCAACGGGATCGGCTACATTACATTCTTGTCGCGATCTGGCCGCGCAGGCGCTGGACCGCGTCGTCCATATGCTCGACCAGTAGGGTTCGCGCTCGGCGTACCGGGCCGGAGCCGATCGCGTCGCGCAATTCGACGTGCTCTTGGGCCTGCTCGCGCAGGTCTGGATAGGTTGTCTGCAAGGCGCCCAGGCACATGTGGGTCTCGATGAGCAGGGTGCGGGCGGCGCGGACGAGGCGTGGACTGCCCGCGCTCTCGACAAGGGCTTCGTGGAAGGCTTGGTCGGCGTCGGAAACTCCTGCGGCGTCGCCGGTTTCGGCGCATGCGCGCATGATGGTCACGCTGGGTTCGAGGGCGGTGTGGGCGATATCGCGGCGGCCGTCGAGGATCAGTGCGAGCGCGCCGCCTTCGATGGCGGTTCTGGCTCGGTAGATATCGACGACGTCGTCGATGGTGAGTTCGATGACGAAGATGCCGCGGTTGCGGATGCTGTAGAGCAGGCCCTCGGTGAGCAGTCGCTGCATGGCCTCGCGCACCGGACCGCGCGATACCCCGAATCGCGTTGCGAGATCGGCTTCCCCGAGTTGCGCACCGGGCGCGAGATTGCCGCGCATGATCGCCTCGCGCAGCCGGTCGGCGATCATTTCCGCCGTCGACTGCCGGTTCACCGGCTCGAAATCAACGACCGACATAGGTGTGCCTTTCCGAGAAGAGGGAGCCGAGCGCCGCAGCTGTCGGCACTTCGCCGATGAGTCGCAGACCCTCCCAGATGGTGACCTGATTGGCGGTCAACACGGTCTTGCCGAGCGCGGCCTCGAGCTCCGGGAGTACCGCGATGGTGTGCATGGCGGTGTCGGGAATCAGCAGGGCCTGTGCGTCCGGGTGATCGTTGGCGAGCGTCAGTTCGCGCACCTGCGCGGTGGTCAGTGTGCCGACCTCGGCGGCGGTGTCGATTCCTGCGCTCGACTGGGCGACCACCTCGATTCCGGCGTCGGCCAGGAAGTCGACGAACAGTCGCGCGACATCGTCCGGATAGCTCGCGGCGACCGCGACGCGCCGCACGCCGAGCGCCCGCGCGGCCCCGACGAAGGCGAGGCTGGTGCTTGATGCCGGTACCCCCGCTGCTGCGGCCAGCGCCCGCACCTGATCGCGTGCGCCCTGCGGCCCGTACACGAAGCTGCCCGAGGTGCAGGCCCACACGACCGCCGCGGGCCGCTCGGGCGCGAGCAATTCGGCCCCGTGGCGCAGCTTGTCTGGGCTGCCCAGATCGAGCAGTTCCGCAATGGCGTGCAGATCGGTGCCGTAGATATGGGCCACCGGCAGTCGCGCGCCGAGGACCGCGGCGGCCAGCGGGTAGTCGTCCTCGGCCGCGTGGTCGGGATAGATGAAGCCGACGGTGGGTGCCTGCATGCCTGTTCTTCCGTTCAGAAAACGTTGAGTAGCCACTTTCCCGGACCCATCATCGGCAGTTTCATCCGGCCCAGGCAGGCCCACATGGTGAGCTGATTGGCGGTGAGTACGGGTTTGCCGAGTGCCTGTTCGAGCGGCTCGATGACGTCGTAGGTCGGCAGGTTGGTGCAGCTGACGAAGATGGCCTGGGCGCGCGGATCGTCCGCGCCGACAATGCGTTCGGCGATGGTGCGGTAGTTCACCTTCCAGATGCCGCCGCCCAATCCGAGGTGGTCGGACCGGATGACCGTGCAGCCTGCCTCGGCGAGGAAGTCGTGCAGTTTGCCGGTGAGGATTTCGTCGTAGGGGGTGAGCACCGAAACCCTGCTGATATCCAGATGCCGAATCGCCTCGACGAGCGCGCCGGAGGTAGTGACGGCCTCCTGTGCTCCGGCGCGACAGATGGTGTCGCGCAATGACTTCTCGTAGGCAAGACCTCTGATGAAACTGCCCGAAGTGCACAGGTAGGCAACAACTTCCGGCTCCACGTGCAGTACGTCGCGGGTCGCGGCCGTCAGATGCACCGGGTTGGAGACCAGTTCGGCCATCGCCAGCGAAACCGGGACGGGTTCATAGGGGGTGCGGGCCAGATGCAGGCTGACGTCCAACGGAGCCCAGCGCCAGAGCTCACGTTCGAGTGCGAGGTCGAACGGTGCGATGATCCCGATACCCCGTTGTGCTACGGGCCCTTCGATATCGGGAAAGCCGAGTTCCAATGCGGCCCCTCTCGCGCTCAGCCGTTAGACCTCCGAGAACGATCGGATTGTTGACAATCATACGATGCGATTTTAGTGTGTCAATGTGGAACAGGGCCCGATTGTCACCGTCCTGCACAGTGACAGTGTGCCCGACGCGGACCTCATGGCCACCGTGGCCGAACGAGCCGAAGTGCGCTACACGCAGGCATCCGGACTCGCCGACGCGCTGCGCGGCGCCGAGGTGCTATTCGTCTACGACTTCCTGACTCGCGCGGTTCCCGGCGCCTGGCATGCGGCCGACCGGCTGCGCTGGCTACACATGGGTTCGACCGGGGTGGATCCGGTGATGTTCCCCGAACTGCGGGAAAGCGCGGTCGTGGTCACCAATACCCGCGGCGTATTCGACACTGCCATAGCGGAATACGTGCTGGGGCAGATCCTCGGTTTCGCCAAGGATCTGTCCGGATCGCTGCGGCTGCAGCAACGGCAGCAATGGCGGCATCGCGAATCCGAACGCATCGCAGGTGCCACCGTCTTGATCGTCGGCACCGGTTCGATCGGCCGATCCATCGCGCGATTGCTGCGTGCCGCCGGTATGCATGTGCGGGCGGTGGGTCGGCGTGCGCGGACCACCGACCCGGATTTCGGGGCGGTGAGCACCGACCTGCACGCGGAACTTCCCATTGCCGACTACGTCGTCGCGGTCGCACCGTTGACGCCGCGGACCCGGGAAATGTTCGACGCCAAGGCATTCGCGGCGATGAAACCGCATGCCAGGTTTGTCAATGTCGGCCGTGGGGAACTCGTTGTGACCGACGACCTCGTCGCCGCGCTCAGTTCCGGATCGATCGCCGGGGCGGCACTCGACGTGGTGGATCCGGAGCCGCTACCGGCGCGGCATCCGCTCTGGGATCTGCCGAATGTGCTTATCACTCCGCATAATTCGGGTGATTTCAGCGGCTGGCGAACCGAGGTGGTCACCGCATTCACCGCCAACTTCGACAATTGGATCGCCGGTCGGCCGTTGGACAACGTGGTCGATAAAGCGCTGGGGTACGTGCCCGGCTGAAGGAGCCAATGCCATGAGTTCCCCCCGTATCAACAGCAGCACCCGACCGGCCGAGATGACCGCCGTCGAGTTGGTCTCGGCCTACGCGGCCGGCACCCTCTCGCCGGTCGAGGCGACCGAGGCGGTCCTCGACGCGATCGCGGCGCGTGACGGCGAGCTGAATGCCTTCTGCCTGGTCGATCCCGATCGTGCACTGGTACAGGCCAAAGATTCACAGGCGCGCTGGAATTCGGGCTACGCCCGCGGGCTGCTCGACGGTGTGCCGATCTCGATCAAGGACATCTTCCTGACCGAGGGCTGGCCCACCCGACGCGGCAGCACCTCGGTCGATCCGCGGGGGCCATGGCAGGTGGACAGCCCGGTCGTGGCCCGGCTGCGCGAGGACGGCATGGTCTTCCTCGGAAAGACGACAACGCCCGAAATCGCCTGGAAGGCGGTCACCGACAGCCCGCTGACCGGTATCACCCGCAACCCCGCCGATCCGGCGACTACCTCGGGTGGCTCCTCGGGTGGCAGTGCGGCCGCGGTGGCGGCGGGCCTGGGGCCGGTTTCGGTTGGCACCGATGGCGGCGGCAGCATTCGCATTCCGGCCGCGTTCTGCGGCATTGTCGGCTTCAAGCCGACGCACGGCCGGGTGCCGCTGTACCCGGCGAGTCCGTTCGGTCTGCTCGCGCATGCGGGGCCGATGACCAGGACGGTCGAGGATGCGGCACTGCTGATGGACATTCTGTCGCTGCCCGATCCGCGCGATCCGACCGCGCTGCCGCCCACGGTGACTACCTTCCGCGGCCAGATGTCGCGCGAGGTGCGCGGGCTCACCGTCGCCTATTCGCCGACCCTTGGTTATGCCCAGGTCGATCCGGAGGTCGCCGCGGTGGTGGATGCGGCGGTGCGGCGATTGGCCGAAGCCGAGCTACGGGTCGTCGAGACGGATCCGGACTTCGCGGATCCGCGCGAGGCGTTCGAGGTGCTATGGGCCGCCGGTGCGGCCACCATGCTGGCCAAGTTCCCGGACGGTGCGCGCGAACAGGTGGACCAGGGGCTGCGCGCGGTCTGGGAGCGCGGCGAATCCATCAGTGCCGTCGACTATCTCGATGCCCGCGATGTCGCCGCCCGACTCGGCATCGCCATGGGCGCGTTCCACAGCACCTACGATGTGCTGATCACGCCGACGATGCCGATCACCGCATTCGAGGCGGGCCACGACGTCCCGCCGGGCAGCGGCCTGGACAGTTGGCCGCAGTGGACGCCGTTCACCTATCCGTTCAATATGACCCAGCAACCCGCGATCAGCATTCCTGCGGGCACCACCGCCGCGGGGCTGCCGGTCGGACTGCAGATCGTCGGCCCGCGCCATTCCGACGATCTGGTCCTGGCTGTCGCCCGGTACGCCGAGTACGTCCTGGGGTCGTAGCCGTCAGGCGCGGGCGAATGCCAGGGTTTCGCCTTGGACGCCGTGCAGCCAGAGGGCGTTGCAGGCGTCCGCGATATCGGTCAGCCCCGTCTCGATGGTGGCGAAGACATTTCCGGGCACCCAGCCGAGGTCGCCATTGATGAGCAGATTGTTGCGGCCGTAGAACAGCGCGAGATCGGTGGCGCCCTGCTCGTGGTGCGCCGTCGTGCCCGGCTCGTAGCCGTAGGCCGGGTTGCCGATCTCCCACGGTTCGAAATCGAATAGGCAGACATCGCCCGGAATGGGTGTGACGGTGGGGTTTTCCCGATGTGGTGCCGCGGCGATCCGTGGCACCAGCGTGTACACCTCATTGCGGGCGTACTTGGCGTGGAACGCGTCGCCCTCCCGCGGCAGGGCATCCCAGACCGCGGCGCAGGTCTGTGGCGCCTCGGCGTCGAGCAGTCGGGCGCGGCAGCTCACGCCCGCCTTGGTCAGTGTGATGGTGATGTAGCGGGGCATCGGTGTGGTCTCCTGGTCATCCGGGGAGTTCGGCGAGAACGGTGGACCAGATCGCGAGCGCATCGTCGATCTGAGTATCGGTCACGATCAGCGGCGGAATCATTCGCACCACATTCATATGCGCACCGCAGGTAAGCAGCAGCAGGCCCTTGTCGACCGCGAGCCGCTGCGCCGCTGCGGCCGTCGCGGCATCGGGTTCGCCTGTCGCGGTGGTGAATTCGGCGGCGCAGAGCAGTCCGAGGCCGCGTACATCGCCGATCGCCTTGGTGGCGCTGGCGCGCATTCCGGCCAGCAGCTGCGCACCGCGTGCGGCGGCGTTGTCCACCAAATGCTCCGATTCGATCACCTCGAGTGTGGCGATCGCCGCCGCACAGGACACCGCATTGCCGCCGTAGGTTCCGCCCTGGGATCCCGGCCACGCCTTGCTCATCAGCTCCCGTGACGCCGCGATGCCGGATAGCGGGAATCCGCTGGCCAGGCCCTTCGCAATGGTGATGACATCGGGGCGGACGCCGAAGTGCTGATGTCCGAAGAACTTTCCGGTCCGGCCGAAACCGGTCTGGATCTCGTCGAAGACGAGCAGGATGCCGTGCCGGTCCGCGCGCTCGCGCAGTCCGCGGAAGAACGTGCTGTTGCCCGGGACGTATCCGCCCTCGCCGAGCATCGGCTCGACCACGAACGCGGCGGTATCGGCGGGGGAGGTGACGGTGGCGAAGAGGTAGTCCAGTTCGCGCAGCGCGAAGGCGGTGGCCTCGGCCTCGGTCCAGCCGTAGCGGAACGCGGTCGGGAACGGTGCGACGTGCACACCGGACATGAGCGGACTGAATCCGGCGGAGAAGCGGGTGCCCGAGGTCGTCATGGTCGCGGCCGCGACGGTGCGCCCGTGGAATCCGCCGTGGAAGACAATGAGATTCGGTCGTCCGGTCGCCTGACGGACCAGGCGCAGCGCGGCCTCGACCGCCTCGCTGCCCGAGTTGGCGAAGAACAGCGTATCCAGGCCCTCCGGCAGTACGGTCGCCAGCCGCTCGGTGAGTTCGAGCAGCGGACGGTGCATGACGGTGGTGTATTGGCCGTGGATCAGGCTGGCCACCTGTGCCTGGGCCGCCGCGACCACATGGGGGTGGCAGTGTCCGGTGCTGGTCACGCCGATACCCGCGGTGAAGTCGAGATAGCGGCGGCCGTCGGTGCCGTAGAGATAGCAGCCCGATCCGTGGTCGACGACTACCGGGGTGGCCTGCTTGAGAACGGGGGATAGCTCGGTCATGGTGATCCGCCTCCCGGGGCGTGCATCCGCTGATGTCTATTGTCGGATTGTTGACAATATGCATAACATGAGCGCGGGGGTCGCAGCAATGGCCAGAGGCTGCGTCATGACGGAAAAGGAGCCCGCGCCATGCTCATCCAGACCACCCTGACCGCGGCCGAACGCGCCGCGATCGATACGGTGCCGACGGGTCTGTTCATCGATGGACGGTGGCGCGCCGCGTCGGGCACGCTGCCGGTGACCGATCCGGCGACTGGGCAGTTGCTCTGTGCGGTGGCCGATGCCGATCCGGATGCCGGGATGGACGCCCTGGCCGCGGCCGATCGGGCGCAGGCGGACTGGGCGCGGACGTCGCCGAGGCAGCGCAGCGACATCCTCATGCGCGCGCACCGGGCGCTGCTCGCCGATACCGAACGCCTCGCGCTGATCATGACGCTGGAAATGGGTAAGCCATTGGCCGAGGCGCGCGGTGAGATCGCCTATGCGGCAGAGTTTTTCCGCTGGTTCGCCGAGGAGGCGGTACGCCTCGACGGCGGGTATATGCCCGCCCCGGCGGGCGATTCGCGCTTCCTGGTGACCAGACAGCCGGTCGGTCCCAGCCTGCTCATCACGCCGTGGAACTTCCCGCTGGCCATGGGCACCCGCAAGATCGGTCCCGCACTGGCCGCCGGATGCACCTGTGTGGTGAAACCCGCTGAGCAGACGCCACTTTCGATGCTGGCGCTGGCCGACATCCTGGACCAGGCCGGTGTGCCCGCCGGTGTCGTCAATGTGATCACCACCGCCGACCCGGGGGCGGTGATGACACCGCTGATTCTGGACAGCCGTTCGCGCAAGCTGTCGTTCACCGGTTCCACCGCCGTCGGCAAGCTGCTGCTCGAACACTGCGCGCGGACGGTCATGCGCACGTCGATGGAACTCGGTGGCAATGCGCCGTTCATCGTGTTCGACGACGCGGATCTCGACGAGGCCGTCGCGGGCGCGCTCGCCGCGAAGATGCGCAATATCGGGCAGGCGTGCACCGCGGCGAATCGAATCTTCGTGCAGCGCAGCATCGCTGACGAATTCGCCGCCCGGCTCACCGACCGGGTGGCGGCGCTGCCGATGGGGCGGGGAACCGAGTCGGGAGTCGTCGTCGGTCCGCTGATCGATGCCGACGCGGTGGCGAAGGTGGTGCGTTTGGTCGCCGATGCCGTCCGCCGCGGCGCCACGGTGCGCATCGGCGGTGCGCCGCCGGACGGGCCGGGGAACTTCTATCCCGCGACGGTATTGACCGGTGTGCCGGATGACGCCGAGATGTGCCGGACCGAAATCTTCGGACCGGTAGCGGCGATCGGCACCTTCGATACCGAGGCCGAGGTCATCGCGCGGGCCAACAACACACCGTATGGATTGGTGGGCTATGTCTTCACCGAGAATCTGCGGCGCGGACTGCGGGTGTGCGAGGCGCTGGAAACCGGCATGGTCGGGCTGAATCAGGGGGTCGTATCGAATCCCGCAGCGCCATTCGGCGGTGTGAAGGAATCGGGGTTGGGCCGGGAGGGCGGACTGATCGGAATCGATGAATTCCTGGAGACCAAGTACATCGGAGTGCGGTTGTGACGGCGGGATCGCTGCGGGACGACGGTGGGCGCTATCGCATCGCGACCATTCCCGGTGACGGCATCGGCGTCGATGTCACCGCCGAGGCCGTCGGGGTGCTCGACGCGGTGCTGCCGGGTATCGAATGGACCGAATTCGACTGGTCCTGTGCGAACTACCTGCGCACCGGAACGATGATGCCCGCGGATGCGCCCGAGCAACTGGCCGGATTCGACGCGATTCTGCTCGGTGCGGTCGGCTTTCCCGGTGTGCCCGACCATATTTCGCTGTGGGGGTTGCTCATTCCGCTGCGTCGAGCGTTCGGCCAGTACGTCAACCTGCGTCCGGTGCGGCTGCTGCCCGGCACCGAATCGGCCTTGCGCGGCCGCAGCCCGGAGGATCTGGACATTCTGATCGTGCGCGAGAACTCCGAGGGCGAATACTCCGCGATCGGGGGCATGCACCATCCGGGTCGCCGGGACGAATTCGTAAGGCAGGAAGCCATTTTCACGCGGGTCGGCTGTGAACGGATCATTCGCTACGCCTTCGAACGCGCCGCCGAGCGCGACGGCCAATTGTGCTCGGCCACCAAATCGAATGGTCTACTGCATTCGATGCCATACTGGGACAGCATATTCGAGCGAATCGCCGCCGAGTTTCCGCAGGTGGTGACCAGGCAGATGCATGTCGACGCGCTGGCCGCCGAAATCGTGCTGCATCCGGATCGGCTCGATGTGATCGTCGGGTCGAATCTGTTCGGCGATATCCTGTCCGATCTCGCCGCCGCCGTGACCGGTGGGCTCGGCCTCGCGCCATCGGGCAATATCAATCCCGAGCGGACGGCGCCGTCGATGTTCGAGGCGGTGCACGGCAGCGCGCCCGATATTGCCGGGCAGGGCATCGCGAATCCGGTTGCGCAGATCCTTGCCGGGGCAATGCTGCTGGAGCATTTGGGTGAGCACAGCGCCGCCGCCGCGGTGGATCGCGCGGTCTGTGATGTGTTGCGCGAAGGTAGCATTCGCACACCGGATCTCGGGGGCACCGCGACGACCAACGAGTTCGGCAGTTTGATCGCGCGCCGTGCGGCGGAATTGGTGAAGACCGGTTCGGTGCTGGCGGAACCCTAGATCTGTATGGTTCTGTCCTGGTGTACGGCAATAGTTTTCGGAAATAACCGGCCTGAATCAAGTAGAACTTCACCAGATTCGTCATGTGACCGCAAAGAAGTCGACCGGACGATCGCAAAGTTCATTCGCAACCATGGATCGACTCGCGTGTCTGCGGAAGGACGGGTCATGAGGATCGAATTCGGGGGTGCGCGCGGTCGGTTGCGTCGCGCCATGGCGGCAGCGGTGGCCGCGGCCAGCCTGGTGGTGGTAGCGGGCTGTGGTCTGGGCGGCGACGATGCGGCGGCGGTGACCTATGAGGACGCGAAATCGTCCGGCAAGATCAAGGTCGGCTTCGCCAATGAGGCGCCGTGGGCCTTCCTCGGCGCGGACGGTCAGCTGACCGGATATGCGCCGACCGTCGCCCGCGCGGTATTGCAGAAGCTCGGTATCAATGAAATCGAGGGTGTGGTCACCGATTTCGATGGACTGATCGACGGCGTCCGGGCGAAGAACTACGCATTCGTCGCAGCCGGGATGTTCATCAATCCGAAGCGGTGCCAGAGCTCGGCGTTCGCCACGCCCGACTATCAGGTGGGTTCGGCATTCCTGGTGCCGGCGGGCAATCCGCGCAATATCAGCCGCTTCGAGGACATCACGCGGGAGAACGTCCGGATCGCCACCCTCGGTGGTGCCGTCGAGAACGGTTATGCCCAAACCTCGGGCGTGCCAACGCAACTCGTCGAGCCGATGGCCAAACAGGACGACATCCTGCGTGCGGTGCGCAATAAGGATGTGTACGGCGCGGCGATGCTCGACGTCACCGCCTCCTGGCTGGTGAAGAACAATCCGGACGCCGGACTGCAGGTCGGCCCGTCCTTCCGATTCGGCAGCCGTCCGGATGTGGGCACCTTCAACTTCCGTATCGGCGACGATAAATTCCGCGAGGACTTCAACCGCGAACTGCGCGCACTGCACGAAAGCGGCGAATGGCTGAAGCTGGTCGAGCCGTTCGGTCTGACCAAGGCGAACGAGGCGGACCCGGCCGCGACCGCCGAACAGTACTGCACGGCTTGACCTCGTGTCGTCGCATTTCTCGACCTACCTCGAGCGGGTACTCCAGGGTCTTCCTTTCACGCTGTGGGCGGCGGTCGGCGGTATCGCGCTGACCCTCGTGCTGTCCTTCGCCGCCGGTATCGCGATGCTGTCGCCGTCACTGCCCGTGCGGTTCGTCACGCGCATTTATGTCGAGGGATTCCGGGGCAGCTCGGAAGTGGTGCAGCTGTTCTTCTTCGCGGTGGCGATACCGATCTTCTTCGGGGTATCGCTGGGCGCAACGGCGAAGGGGCTGCTGGTCATCGGCATAATCGTGCTCGGTCTCAACCACGGCGCCTACGGCGCCGAAATCGTGCGGGGCGCTATCGGATCCGTGCCCAAGTCACAGGTCGAGGCCGCGATTGCGCTGAATCTGTCACCGGCGCAACGCATGTGGCGGGTGATCCTGCCGCAGGCGGTAGTGGAGATGTTGCCGTCGTTCAATAATCTGTTCATCCAGTTGGTGAAAGCGACTGCGCTGCTGAGCTTCATCGCGGTGCCCGAGGTGTTCAAAAAGGCCGATGAACTGCGTGCGGTGCCCGCGTTCTCCCGCGAGCTCGGTGTCATCTACGCGATCCAGTTGGTGGTGTATCTGTTCATCGCGGTGGTTGTCACGGTGATCATGCGGGTGCTGGAGCGACTGGCGGCGCGGCGGGTCGGGCGGCGGCCGAAGCGGTCGAGCATCGGACTTTCGACGCGGGTGGGGGTCTGATGGAGAAATGGCGGTGGGACCGCTTTTTCGATGCCTTTCCCTTCATCTGGGACGGGCTGCTCGTCACCATCGAGTACACCCTGCTCGGATCGGTGGTCGCATATGTGCTCGGTCTGATTTTCGCGGTGCTGCGGCGGCTGCGGATTCCAGTGGTCGATCAGCTGTTGTGGGCGTTCATCGAATTCATCCGCAGCACACCGCTTTTGGTGCAGATCTTCGTGCTCTACTGGGTGGTGCGGCCGGATCTGCTCGGTGGACTGTCCGTCGACACCCAGCGTCTGCTGGTCGGTGTGACCGCGCTCGGCGTGCACTATGCCTGCTACACCTCGGAGGTATTCCGCGCTGGCATCGACGCAGTGCCCGCAGCGCAATGGGAGGCGGCCACGGCCTTGAATCTGCCGCGCACCCGCACCTGGATCGATGTGATCCTCCCGCAGGCGGTGCCGCGGGTGCTGCCCGCGCTCGGCAATTACACGATCGCCATGTTCAAAGAGGTGCCGCTGCTGTCCTCGATCGTCATCCTCGACATGGTCTATCAGGTCAAAACCGAGTATGCCGCCGATACCGGTGGCGCCGGGCCCGAGGCGTGGTTCGCGGCCGGTCTGACCTTTCTCGCACTGAGCTATCCGTGCTCGATCCTGGTACGAAAGTTGGAACGACGTGTCTGAACCGATGATCCGGTTCACCGGTGTGGAAAAGCGCTATGGCGCGACGGTGTGCCTGGACGGACTCGATTTCTCCATTGCGCCAGGCGAATTCGTCACCTTGATCGGACCGTCCGGCTCGGGCAAAACCACAATTCTGCGCCTGCTGATGGTGCTCGAACGAATAGACGCCGGGACCATCGAGGTCGGCGGAGAGTTCCTGAGCCACCAGCAGCGCGGCGGCAAACTGGTGCCCGCCGGTACGGCGCACCTACGCCGGATGCGGCGCAAGATCGGCATGGTATTCCAGCAGTTCAATCTCTTCCCGAATATGACCGTCCTGCGCAATATCACCGAGGGGCCGATCCGCGGTCTCGGCGAATCGAAGGATGCCGCCGAGGAGCGGGCGCGGAAGCTACTCGAACTGGTCGGGCTCACCGACAAAATCGATGCCCGCCCCGCCCACCTATCGGGCGGCCAGCAGCAGCGAGTCGCCATTGCGCGGGCACTGGCCATGGAACCGGAGGTGCTCCTGCTCGACGAGGTGACCTCGGCGCTCGATCCGGAGCTGGTGACCGGAGTACTGCACCTGCTGGCGGATATCGCGGCCGATACCGAGATCACATTCCTCTGCGTCACCCACGAAATGCGTTTCGCTCGTAGGGTTTCCGATCGCGTCATGATGTTCGACGCCGGTCGGGTACTCGAGGACGGCGAGCCGGAGAAGATCTTCACCGATCCCGAGCAGGACCGAACCCGTGAATTCTTACAGGCGGTGTTGGATGAAAACTGACACCCGATCTTCCACAATCTGATACATGACCAAGCCGTGTCTAGTCCTGCAGCTACGACCCGAGCGAGCCGCCGCGGACGATGAATACCACGCCATGCTGCGCGCCGCCGACCTCGATGTGGGTGACACGGTGCGGGTGCTGATGGATCAGGATATGCCCGATATCGAGCTGGACGATTTCTCGGCGGTCATCGTCGGCGGCGGGCCGAGCAATGTCAGTAGCCCAGATGCCGAGAAATACGGGTACCAGCGGAAATTCGAGCCCAGGCTGAAGAAACTGATGACCGAGATCGTCGGTCGCGATTTCCCGTATCTGGGCGCCTGCTATGGATTGGGCATCCTGGCGGATGTGCTCGGCGGCCGGGTGAGCGAGCAGCGATACGGCGAGCCGGTCGGGGCGCAGACCATCGAAGTGACCGCGCAGGGCCGCGTCGACCCGCTGCTACAGGGTGTCGGGCAGTCGTTCCGGGCGTTCGTCGGGCATAAGGAAGCCTGCCAGGACGTCCCACCCGGTGCGGTGCTGCTGGCCGGATCCGCCGATTGCCCGGTGCAGATGATCCGCGTCGGCCAGCATGTGTACGCCACCCAATTCCATCCCGAGCTGGACGGTGACGGACTCGCGCTGCGCATCGAAATCTACCGGCATGCGGGCTATTTCGAACCGCATGAGGCCGAGGACCTGATCGCGCTCGGTCATCAGGAATCGGTCACCGTCCCAGGCGAGATCCTGCACCGATTCAGCGCGCGGTACTGCCGCGGCTAGGGCTCACCACCTGCTCCGCCAACATGGAGCACCTCGGGCGTGATCAGCTGATCGTGGCTGGCGGCGAGCAGACATTGCCGTGCCTATCGCGACGCTCGGTTACGGCGAACCCGCGGTGCTGCCCGCAATGCGCTCGGCCAGCCCGGCAACGGTCGGATCGGCGAGAATCGCCGGTACCGCGACATCGGCGTCCAGCGCCTCGCCGAGCAGCCGGACCACCCGCGCCGCGCTCAGTGAGTTGCCGCCGAGGGCGAAGAAGTCGTCGTTCAGCCCGATGTGATCGGCGGGCAGCCCGAGCACATCCGCGTATGCGGCGGCAACGACTCGCTCGGTCCACGTCACCGGTGGACGGAACTTCACCTGGACAGGACGCACCCGTGTAGTGGGCTCCGCACCTCCTACTCGGTGATCTGTACTCGCTGTGCGGTCAGTGGCTGCCTGTGCAAATCGGTCCTGCATCGTTCCTCGCTCGAGCTCTTCCTGGCCGCAGACCACCGGGTGCGGACACCACACTCCCGCAATCGCAGCATTCAGTTCTCACGCGCATCCCATACCGACCCCGATGTCGGCATGGTGCTCCGAGGGGGTTGGCTATCCCCAACCGGACCCCGGCGCCCGCCCTGTGCGGACGGAGCCTCAACTGCGTTCAACTTTCGATCGAGCTATTACCGATCTTGTGTTACAGATCGCTCGATAATCAAGGTTCGAGGTGTTCGGATTCGGTTAACAATGTTCGGTCCGCAGTCTCCATAGTGCCTGCTCCGATGCCGACCCCGGCTCTGCCGCGAACAGGTCGATTCCACAGCATGATGGAGCGTCGGGGAGTGCGATGCCCTCGCCGTGCAGGGTCAGTTCGCCCACCAGCGGGTGGCATAGCACAGTCGCGGACCTGCTCCACCGGGTGTTGCGCCCACATCCGTGTGAAGTCCGCACTCAGCTCCCGCATATGGTCTATGTGCGCCGTGAGTGCGGAGTGTCCGCGTTCGGGCACCTCTATAGGAAAGCCAAACCTAAAGTCCGCCCGGAACGTAATGGCTCCACGACGATTGCCGGTTGCCTGCACGGATGTCATCGATTCGTTGCCGCAACCGGTGGGCATGCTCAACTGAAGTCGTCGCTCGTCGGAGTGGGCCAGTGACCTGAACAAGGTCACGCATATCCAGCAGCACCCGGTACCCAGACCACTCCGATAAGTCGTAGCCGTACTCCTCGATGAAATTCCGAACCCAAGTCCCGTCACGTCCGTACCGCACCGCGGCATGCCATGTCGGTATCAAGTCCACTTCTCGTGGGCCGATGCTGACCCAGTCCCAATCTCCGAGGATCGGTCGCGCTGGATTAATCCTGTTGTCCCACAGAAGATTTCCCGCCCAGGCGTCTCCATGGATCAGTCCGACACCTAATGGCCAATCTAGTTCGGACAGTTCCTTGCGAACCTCGTCAATTCGCCGCAGCAGCCATACACGTTCGTCCTCGCTGATGACGCTCACCGCACTGCCCATGAGTAGCGCTCCGTGCAGCGATTCCAACGGTGTCCACTGTTGAAGTGCAATCGTCGGCGTGGGCAAGTCATGCAGCGAACGCAGAAGACGGCCAAGCTCCCTCGAGGTCAGCTCCGGGCTGTCGGCCGCCTGTCGGTAGTACTGCCAGAATCCAACCGTGTACCCGTTGACCCGCACCGGTTCGACGCCGGGGAGCGGAGCAGTCGCGCCGAATTCATGCTGTGCGGTCAACCATTCGGTCACTTCGTAGATCCGTCGCAGCCTGTCAGGGTCCGCCTCGTTGGCGCTTACCCGTCCAACGGCCCCGTGACATGGCATGACATAGACAGCGTTGCTCGAATGGTGGATCAGTTCCGCCCCCGTCGGATCGAGCCCGCAGACTTGGCACGCAGCGGATAGCGCCGCGTACTCCTCCATCGACATGCCAGCCCTACCCGACTAGTGCGACTGTGGATCGAAACTCGTTTTCGACCTGCTGAACGATAGCCAGATCAGCGTACGGTGCCAGGCGACGACGAACAATGTTGATCGACTCGATACCGCGAGCGCTGGTCAGACCGCGAGCAACACGCATCGTGTCCAGGAGCACCCGACACGCTTGCTCGACCTCCACGCTTTGGCTCGTTGTGGCCTCGTTGGATTCGGGCACGTACGACGCCGCCAGCGTCGCCGCTACCAACACTTGCCGACGCTCCATCCCTCTAGAGTTCGCCAGAACGACCGGTGCGCGTTGTTGTACATCCACAGCACGTCGCCCATCGTGCGCCACATACATGAACTCGGCCGACAGCTGTCGCTCAGTGAAGAACCGAATCCAGTCCGGTTCGTCATCCGGACGTGCACGGTTCAACCGCCGCTCTGCCTCCAGCATCGCTTGTGCGCCAGCAGTCGCGTCGCCATTCAACGCGTGCGCACGCGCTAGCACTGCATTGCACCGAGCGGTACTACTTGGTGAACCCGATCGCTCTGCCGCGCGTACCGCAGCCGCGCCGAACCACAGCGCCTCCTTCGTACGGCTCAGGTAGTGCGCCTGCATCGACATGTCCGTGAGGATATGCGCCCCCAACGCGGCATTGCCGCTTGCCTTCGCGAGCCGCAGGGCTTGCCGGAAGTACTTCTGTCCCAACCCTTGCCGAGCTGAATCGAAGCACATAAAGCCGCTCAGGTCGTACAGTCGCGCCGCGACTGCAAACAGCTCGGATGAGGTGTGACTGTCGTAAGAGCTACGCAGCGCCGGTCCGACTACGTCATCGAGAAACCGCGCAAGAGTCGCGCGTGCGTAGCCCCCGCCGAGATGGTGGTCGGCATTCGAGAACACGTCGCACATCGACCACATGACCTCGATATCGGCGGTGCCAACACGCCGATGGTTCTCGCCTGTGGCGAAGACCGGAACGGTCTCGTCCAACCATTCGCGTACAGGATCGAACACGTCGCAGCCGACCCATGGTGCGTTAGGCTCGTCCGCTACAAGCGGAATGATCGAATCCTCCTGTAACGCTTGTGAATTCATGCCTAACCACATGTGTTCGAGAACACCGCCGGTCTCCAGCGCTTCGTCCATTCGCTGTGCGAAATCTCGTGTTGGACGCCGTTGGGCCTTCTCCACCTTGCCGATGAGCGAACCACTGTCGTGACTGATAGCGCCGAGCTGGTTCAGCGACATCTTCCGTACCAGCCGCCAGTGCCGCAGTTCCGAGCCGAAGAACTGCTGTGCCGACTCCGTAGCGGCCAGCTCGCGCGGTTGTTGGGCCATCGCTTCATCCTCTGTGACCTGGTCGTTTTGGGACCGATTTCGGTGCAGCCTCGGATGCGGACAGATTTCTGTCCGCATCAAACATATACCGACATAGGCGCATCCGGTCACAGACTGAACCTGCGTCCGATGCCGGGCCGATGCCGACTCCTATCTCGGCACATCGACCGGCAGTGCCGCTGGTGGGTGGCGTAAGCCCCCGGCGTCGGGCGCGATCCGAAAATCCCAGGGAGGCAACACTCATGACTCGGAACGACGAGAAATGCGCTGCGAACGTGACGCCGCTCCTTATCAGCCTTTCCGAGGTTCGCCAAGGGCTGGAAAGCGTTGCAGCAGAGTTGAAAAGCGAGATCACAACCGAACAGCCCAGGTGCAGGATCAAAGCACCGAAGGGCGACGCTGACGCCACGGTGGCGGAGTTGGCCCGGCTTGTTTCCGCATTGGAGGCCATGCCGGATGCCAGCGAGCAGTCTGCAAGGCTTCCGTGTCAATGGTTGCGCTACGACGATGGCACCTGGACGCCCGTCTATCCAGACGGTTCGACGGGCCATCGGTTCACCTGGACTCAGATGATGGCCGCCCGTGACGAGCACATCGGCGACGTTATCGAATCCCTAACCATCGCTGGACTCCTCCATGAGGTGCGGGAAGTCGGGATTGACGTGTTCGACCACGGCAGGGGATGACGATGGGGTTCAACTGGTGGCGAGAAGCTGAGGTAGACGAAATGTCACCGCAAGCGATCATCGACCGTGTACAGGCCAAGTGGCGCACCCAACACCGCCGCGAGCGGATCAGTGCCGAGCAGCCCGATGCCAGGCTGTGGCCTACTGGGTGGCCACACGAGGCTCCTGAGCACCCGCTGAGCGTTCCCGAAGCACACCAGACCATGCAACGTCACAGGCAGTGTCGCGCCGATCAGTGCCCGCGCAAAGCAGCAGCTCGGCAAGTGCTGATCGGTGCCGGACGGATGAAGCCGGACACCTCACGGGAGACCCAATGACGTTCGTAGCCGCAAGCGCACTCGTAGCCGCAAGCACTGCCGAACTGCCCGATCGCCCTACGAAAGCCTCGCCCTCATGCCCTAGCCACTCCCGTATCGACCGGCCACACTCCCAGACCAGAACTCAGTGGTGCGCGATGATTGGTACATCAAATTCCTTTGCCCGCCAACAGAAATCGGAATCGACCTACCTCGACGTGGCCGCTAACGACCACGGCCAGGAGAAGGGGCTACTCGTTCAACGTGCCCTTGCTCGGGTCGCCGATGCCGACCCGCACGTCGTCGAGATCGGCCCCGGTGGCGGCGCAGCCGTCGCATTCCTGGCATCCCAACTGGAGGCCGCGCCCCGCAATGTTCGTCTCACCCTCATCGAGGCACCTGGGGTGACGTCCCGCACTCTCACCCAGGCCATCGACCGCTTCAATACATTCGGCACATGCGCACTCGTGCACGGCTGGGCGCAGGACATTGCGACGCTGGTCAGCGAACCCGTCGATGTCATCAGCGCGTCTGCTCTGCTGCACGAGGTCTACTCCTACGGCGGTGCCTACAGCGGATTGCACACGATGATCCGGACCTTCCCGAGTGTGCTGAAACCCTATGGGTTCTTCGTCTACCGCGACGTGTACGCCGTCGACGCACCATCACTGCACGAGCACGCGGTCCAGTCGTACAACGCCCCATCATGGTTGCAATTCCTGCGCTTGTTCTTGCCGCACTACCTACACCACGGCACCCACCCCTACCACCACCGCGACGACGAGGTCATCGTCCGCCAGAACTCCCGCATCGTCGCCGCCCCGGAACTCGACCCCCGCGTCTGCGCCGTCATCCACGCCCCGATCGGACTGTTCCGCGAAGCGCAACGCCACTACATCACCCTGCGCGACCACGTATGGCGTTCGGGAATTCTGGGATTCACGCCGATACTCGACGGCCAACTCTCGGGGGACTGGATCGATTTCCGCACCGGTCACAAGCGCGTGCACTTCGCATTCACCGACAGCGCGTGGATGTCGACCAACGACCGCGCCAATATCCAGGCGGTCAGCGAAACCTACGGCGACCACCACGTGATCGACGGCGACATCTTCGACGCCGTCACCGATGTCGCTCTAAACCTATTCCTCGCAGCCGTCGAATGCGGCAACAACGACTGCGGCCAGATCTGGGATAGCTGGCTCGAGCGCGAAGGCCGCGAAACCTATGCCTACTTCACCGCCGACGAGCTACTGACGGCGTTCGCCGTGCACTCCGCCGAGACCGACACGGGTATGCCGTCGGTCCTCATGCCCGTACAAGCGAGCGATGTCTTCGTACGAGAACGCCACTACTACAACCGGTTTCTCGGCAAGAACCTCGCCAACCCACTCAGCGACGCCAAGCAGATGGTGCTGTTCCAGAACATCCCGGTCACCGACTCCGACGCTCTACAGCAGGCGCTCGGAACCATCCGCCAACATTGCTCCAAACCCAGCCTCGCCCGCGTCCACACCGCCATCCACACGAGAGGATGATCCACCCATGCACTTGATCGAGGTCGAGCGTAAACGCGAACTCCCTGACGCCAGTACCCTCCGACAGCGGCTCATCGAACTCGGCTACCGCGAGGCCGGACACCTCACCGAAGTAGACACCTACTACAGCCGCCCCGATGTCGACTACATGAAAACCGTTGAATGCCTCCGTATTAGGAACCGCGACGGGTTTGCCGAAATGACCTACAAACCCCCGTCCAACGTCACCACCCACAGCGACGCCGACGTGATCGCCAAACGCGAAACGAACGTGACCCTCAGCGGCCCTGACCAAGCCGCAGCCGCCAACCAGTTGCTTGCCGCAATCGGCATGGTCGAACTCGTCCGAGTCGAGAAGGCCCGCACCATCTACCAGCACCCCGAACACGACGACATCATCGTCGCCATCGACGCCGTCACCCACGCCGGAACCTTCGTCGAAACCGAGGTCACCGCAGCAGACACTGACGCCGCAACCATCCACCTCAAAGAGGTCGAAAGCGAACTCGGCATAGCCGATCACCCCGTCGTCGGCCTGCCCTACCGCGATCTGGTCATGGCTGCCGGCCACTGATAACAATCTGAAGAGATCTTCCCCGCACGCACCCTCGCCGCGAACGCGAGGAACGGCAGAACCCTCGGTGTCAGTCCCATCAGCCCCTCAGACACCGGGGGTTCTTGCATGTGGCAGTCCTGCGCCGTGCCGGATTCGGTTTCCCCAATCCTGGCGCTCGGAGGTGCCTTGCCGGGGCGCATCGCGTGATATGCGGGGAATCCGATCAATCCCGCGAAATCTGTTGTGCTGCAGACTTGATGGATTCATGTAGAACAGTGAGAAGAGTTTGGGGCCCGGAAGAGAAATAAGAAGGAAAAAAAGAAGCAGGAAACCCAAGTAAGAGAACTTGCCGAATTTCCTTCTACAGGATCAAGAGCGTCGCGCATGCGCGCGCCACCCGGTGCGCCTGCCCTCCTGCTTCGCTCCCGGGGGCACCCCGGCACAGGACCAGGGATAGAATCCGAACGGACCATCTGTCCAGAACAGGCGCACCAAGATCGTAACTAGTTCACACGTAAAAATCACACCTTACAATAGGTCTCTCCTCTAGTTAGCAATTCGACTCTTTAACTGCTGAAACATAGGTTGATCATCGAGATCGATCAGCTCGACCGATTGCCGCATGAGATGTTCGACGACTTTAGGATCGGCTAATTCATTCTTCAATTTTAGAAAACGAATGATGATGGGAGCTATATCGTGACCCCTTATACCGTGAAGAGACGCCTCGGGGATAGCTCTCATATACTCTTGATGTAAACCCAGTAGTTGCGACAGGGCATCCCGGCTGGGGGAAGGTTGCGACGAGCGCAGCAATTCGGAAGCATTCACCACTAGGTCCCCGGCATTATTTATGCATTTATCTGCAAATTTCTTTGCCAACTTCGCTCCATCGCCGTGACGATGCAGGACGTATCTAAGGGCATATAGAATTGCCCAGGCTGGCTTAAGTAGAGCAGTTAGGGAACTTGCTTGGATGTCGGCTTTAGCGGAAGCGATCAAGAATTTTGATAATGGCCGCTCTGTCAATGCGTAAACCTCCATTGCGGCATAATCTGTCTTCAATAGCGAAACGGCAGTTTGACTTGGTTCAAAAATATCGAAATCGGAGTCTATAATACAGGTTAGCGAAGGCTGGGGAAGGCCCCACATCTCGCTCTCTACTGCCAGCGCAATAACCCTTCCGCGAGCATTAATCTCCGTGTGCACTGTCGAGACAAGATCGCCGGGCACTGTGACCCTATCGTCGACCGAAAAAGCTTTCGCATCTATCCCATGCTCGGCGAAATACCATTTTAGCCACGACGCGTCATCGCGCCCTTCTACGATCACGTCCCTATAGTGAGGATTCAACAGATACAATGTGCGCAGCTCATTTAGGCTGCGTCTGACGGTCGATCTATTCATCATATTGACTTCAACTGCACCAGCGATTCGGGCCGCGCGCTGATAATCTCGATAGAATGAGTTGCAACAATGAACTGCAAATTGCTCTTATCGGTCACTGACAGTAGGGCATCGATTATCTGGCGCTGCCAGTTAACCCCCAAGCTCAGTTCCGGCTCATCAATGATGAATAGACGCTTGTCAACCGCAGTTAAGGTGGTACAGAGCAACGTTAGCAGCTGCCTCTCTCCAGAGGAGAGCATATCAACCTGAAGGGGCTCGTCGTCTGCAGTATAGATTGCCAGTCCGCTACGTGGTGTGAATCTAATTTCTTTCTCCGATAGAAAGCTATTCAATGTCGGTATGAGAGACTCAAGTAGATCGCAAGCGCTTTCTAGTGCCGCATAGCGGGCACGCTGACTGACTAGAAACGGCGAAACCACTCTCTCTACCAGAGCATCCAATCCCCTGTCCTCTGCTGCTCGAAAAAGTTGGCGGAATTCTTGCGTATCAAACTTAGGGACGAGCCCATAAGTTTCATATGGAGGAGAAATTCGCTCAATCTCATCCAGTAGCGCATGCATCTCGGATATGTTAGACCGCTTGCCGTCTGAACTTGTATTCGATATAACTAATTGCTTGAGGACGTCAGTGTATATGACGTTACTGTTAGCAGATCCTTCGTTCTGGCCACCGATAGTAATACTTCGCAAGTATTCGTTTACCCTCTCAAGGGTTACGCGCAGCTCCAGATATACCAGCTCCGATAGACGCTCTTGCCGATCCCGTTCTCGCCCTCCGCTTACCAAATTCCGCATGCGATCTGTATCAGGATCGTCAGTATTCAAACTGCGGTCGTCCGCCAGATATAGAGGAGTGCGAACTTCCTCACTCAAGAACTCCAAATACTGCTCGTTTGCGCGACGGGACTTCAGTGCACGCGCTATTCGCTTCTCAACTTCTCGCGGCGAACCCGAAATCTCTATTTCTGCCCTTGATGTGAAAGGTCTGTCGAAAGACGATCGCTGATCCAAAAGAGCCCTTGTAGCGGCATAGTTCACCATTTCACTTTCAAACTCTATCCAAGAGGTATCCAAGTTGTGCCGCCGCACTCTCAAGTTTTCATCAGACTCGTAATGTGCAACACAGTCATCGATCCCAGGTTGAGTTAATGTGACCGAATAGCTTCCGACAAGTCCGTCCGACTTTTTGAAATAGAGTTTCCTGTCACCGGACATCTCGATGGTTAGCTCGGAAAAAGGCGTCTTCGCCAAATAGGTTCGATGTCCCTTATTGTCGGCAGCGCTAAGAGCATGCCATAGCAGACGTAATAGTGTGGTCTTTCCCGAACCATTGCTGCCATGAAGCAGGAGTAATCGACTCCGTGTCTTGTCGATCTCCGGCACCACGACGTCATACGAGCGCTTGCCGAACAGATCGCGAACCTTGATTGCTGTGACTAGCGGTGCTGCCAATGGGGACGCCATCCTTACAGGATTGCACACGACCTCCTGCATTGCGCATGTTTGTCATCGGCATTTCGCGCGCCGGGCTTCGATTGCACCGCATTCTATGAATTCAGCAGTACTGCCGCGCCGTCCCTTTAGCGGGATGCTTGCCACCGGACACCTCGTCGCTAGCAATACCCGCACCTACCTGCCTCAAATCGGTCCGGTCGCCCACTCGACAACTCTTCGTTCTGGCGTCCAAGTGTGGCGGTACCACGAAACCGTTGCCGCCGCTCCGAATTGGGTGATCGCGCCGTAGTGCGCAGCGCAGGGGATAGTCAGCGGATTGCTGCGGTTCCAGGCTGTCAGGCGAGCCAACGGCTTGTGTCGCGGCACCTACACCAAGGAACGGAGACACCCAGTCCACACGCTCGGACTCATCGGCAGCGGAATGATCGGTTCTTCCATTGCCCGCCTGGCCATCTCGGCCGGGCTCAAGGTGGTTCTCAGCAATTCGCGAGACCCCGAGATGCTCGCTGACCTCGTCGCCGACCTGGGCGGCGCAGCCCGAGCAGCCACACCGGCCGAAGCGGCGCGCACCGCAGATCTGGTCGTAGCGTCCATCCCACTGACCGCCCACCAAAAGCTCCCCCACCGAAGCCCCGGCCGGAAAGACGGTGCTCGACACCGCGAACTACTACCCCGAACGAGACGGCCACCTGCCCGAACTGGACACGGGCGTATTGACTTCGAGCGCCCTGCTCCAGCGCCACCTCCCGGATTCCCACGTCGTCAAGGCGCTCAACAACATCACCCCACACCAACTGTGCTCCCTCGCCCACCCCGCGGATGCATCGGACCGTAGCGGGCTTCCCATCGCCGCCGACAACGCCGAGGCCAGGGGCGAGGCCATCCGGCTGCTGGACGTCCTCGGTTACGACGCGGTGGACATCGGCACCCTCGACGCCAGCTGGCGCAGCTAACCCAACACCCCGGTATACATCCCCCGTGCGGCGACATCCCAGCTATGGACGTCGAAGCCTTCCTCCGCTGGACCAGCCGAACCCTCGGCATCCTCGTTCCTACGACGCGAGTCGCCGAACTCATCGAAACCGCGGTTCGCCGCCCCACAGGCGAAGCCGCGCTGCCGAGTGCCGACCGACTCCGGAGCCCGCTCCCTTGCAAGCACCGTGATCAATAGCAGCTCAACATATTTGCCGGTTGCGGCAAGTTTGCGGGCAGTGCGGGTGGATGCCGCGGGCGTTGGTGGCCGATCGAGAGAGACTTTTAGTTGATACTGCTAACGTTGGCGAGTCGTCGAGTTCTGGGCGGCTGGTAGGGCATCCGGTGATTACGTGTCGAAATCGCCTGTCCTGCAGCTGCCGTGAGGTGACTCCAGTGACCTGCGGTGGCCCGGCCAGGGTTCCGGTTCTCGACGCGGACCTCATGGCCGGGGTCACTTATGGTCGGCGTCGCAAGGAGGGCTGAACTGAGTGCTGTGGCCGCAGGCTGTGTTATCGCCGCGGTTCTTTCATCGATCCTGGCCCCCTTCCTGATTCAACGTCTGGAGTCACGTCTTTGACCACGCCACCGTCTGCCCGCACCACGACGATCGGGGTCTGCCCCGTCCAGCAGGGTTCACCCACCGATGGCGGCGAACCGCGAGTGTTGTTGCATACTCCGGAGTTCGCCGCCGATCCGCATCGCGCCTACCGGGACGCGCGCACTCAGTACGGTTCGCTGGTTCCGATGGAGTTGGCGCCCGGGGTGTCCGCGACCCTAGTGGTCGGATATCAGACCGCGCTGCGAATTCTCAACGATCCGGAGCACTTTCCGGCCGATCCGCGGCACTGGGAACAGGCGATTCCCGACGATTCGCCGGTCAAGCCGATGATGATGTGGTACCCGAACGCACTGCGCAATGCGGGTGCGGCGCATGCCCGTTATCGGCAGGCATACACCGGAAGTATCGACGGAATCGATCTGCACGCACTGCATTTCACGGTCGAGAAGATCGCGGTGCCGGTGATCAATTCCTTCTGTGCCTCCGGTACGGCCGACCTGGTCACCCAATACGCGCTGCCGGTCGTATTCGAGGTGCTCAATCAGATGGTCGGCTGCTCGACGGAACTGGGGCAGCGGGTCGCGACCGGTATGGCGATGCTCTTCGATACCGTCGAGGCCGCCGCCGGCATGGAGATGCTCAGCGCGGCGCTGATGGAGCTGGTACAGCTGCGGCGGGCCGAGCCCGGTGACGATGTCACCTCCCGGATGGCGCATCACCCGTCCAAGCTCGACGACACCGAAATGCTATGCCAGCTGATCAGTTTCTACGGCGCCGGTATCGAACCCATGCAGAACCTGATCACCAACACCCTGCTGCTGATGCTCACCGACGACCGGTTCGGCGGCGATATGCTCGGCGGCAGCCTATCGACCCGCGATGCGCTCGACGAGGTGCTTTTCAACGACCCGCCGATGGCGAACTTCAGCATTACCTACCCGCGCCAGCCGATCCTCATCGACAACACCTGGCTGCCCGCCCATCAGCCGGTCGTCGTCAGCCTATCCGGCTGCAATAACGATCCCGCGATCCGCGGCGGGGATCGCACCGGCAACCGCTCCCATCTGGCGTGGGGCGCCGGACCGCATGCCTGCCCCGCCAAATCCGTTGCCTACCTGGTGGTGCAGGACGCCATCGATCAGCTGCTCGACGCACTCCCCGAAATGGAACTGGCCGTGCCAGCGGACGAATTGACCTGGCGGCCCGGTCCGTTCCACCGGGCCTTGGCGGCGCTGCCGGTCGAATTCCCGAAGTCCCCTCTGTTGCCAGTGTTCTAAGGAGATAACGATGGAGCATGAACCAATAGCCCTGGACCTGACCGGCGCCGATATCCAAGGCGAGAACGAGCGGATCAGGGCGCGTGGGCCGGTCGCGCTGGTCGCCTTGCCCGGCGGCGTGCCCGCGTGGTCGGTGACCGATGCCGCCGTGCTCAAGAGCCTGCTCGCCGACCCCCGGGTGTCGAAAGATGCTCGGCAGCACTGGACTTCGTTCATCAACGGCGAGATCGCCCAGGAGTGGCCGCTGCACCCGTGGGTCGCGGTGGACAATATGTTCACCGCCTACGGTGCCGACCACCGCCGCCTGCGCAGGCTGGTCTCGCCCGCGTTCACCCACCGGCGCACCACCGCGCTGCGCCCGCGCATCGAGGCCATCGTCGAGGGACTGCTCAACGCGCTCGCGGCCACTCCACAGGGCGAAACCGCCGACCTGCGCGAGGGATTCGCGTATCCGGTACCGATCGAGATCATCACCGAAATGATGGGCGTGCCGGAACATCTCGGCCCCGGCATGCGCACATGCGTCGACGGGTTCTTCGACACCTCGTTCGGGCCCGAGGAAGCACAGGCCAATTACCTCGAGATGTACCGTCTCGTCAGCGAACTCGTGGCCTACCGGCGCGAGTCGCCTGGCGACGATGTGACCAGTGTGCTGATCGCCACCCGCGATGAGGACGACGGTTCGCAGCTGAGCGAGAAGGAACTCGTCGATACGCTGATGCTGGTCATCAATGCCGGGCACGAGACCACGGTCAACCTGCTCGACCAGGCGATCTTCGCATTGCTCACCCATCCGCAGCAGCGCGCGGACCTGGTCGAGGGCCGGGTGCCCTGGTCGGATCTGGTCGAGGAGACACTGCGCTACCAGGCGCCGGTCGCGCATCTGCCGCTGCGCTATGCCGTCGACGATATCGAGATCGGCGATATCCGAATCCCCAAGGGCGAGGCCATCCTCGCCTCCTACGCCGCCGCGGGCCGCGACCCGAACCTGCACGGCGCCACTGCCGCCGCATTCGATGTGCACCGGGCCAATAAGGAACATCTGTCCTTCGGTCACGGCGCCCACCACTGCATCGGCGCGCCGCTCGCCCGGCTCGAGGCGACCATCGCGCTCCCGGCCATCTTCGAGCGCTTCCCGAATCTGCGCTTTGCCGTCGACCCGTCGGAATTGGCTCCGATCGGCAGCTTCATCTCCAACGGACACCGCACACTGCCGGTGTTCCTGGACTAGTTCCGACGCCGAGTGGGGGCCGCCGCATCGGCGCCCCACTTGGCAGCGCCGCCTCGGGTACCGCGGTGCGACCTACTTGCCGCCCAGGGTTCGGATCGCGTCGAGTTGGGCCGGAGTCCCGAGGACGATCAGAATCGTATCGGCCTTCAGCGTGGTTTCGCCGGTGGGATTCGCGATGAACTGGCCGGTCGCCGTTCGGATGGCCAGTACCAGTGCGCCGGTCGTCTGGCGCAGTGCCGAATCCTTCAGGGAACGGCCGACCAAGGGGGATCCGGGGACGATCTCGACTTCTTCGATTCGGTAGTCGAGTGTGTCGTCGTGCATGACGACGTCGAGGAATTCGGCCACATTGGGCTGCAGGGCGAATGCGGCCATCCGGCGGCCGCCGATCAGCTGCGGGTTCACGGCTCGATTCGCACCGGCCCGCAGCAGTTTCGACTTCGAATCCTCGGTCCGGGCGCGGGCGATGATGACCAGGTCATGGCGCAGTGCACGGCTCGACAAGGTCACGTAGACGTTGTCGGCGTCGCTGTCGAGCGCGGCGATCAAGGCTTGGGCGCGGCCGATTCCGGCGGCCTGCAGAATGCTGTCGTCGGTGACATCGCCGAGCACATTGGGGTATTCGAGATCTTGCAGGCGCGCCGGGTCGCGATCGACGATCACGATCTGCTTGCCGAGTCCGCTGAGATATTGCACGCAGGAGCGGCCGACGCGGCCCCAGCCGCACACGATGATATGACCGGACATCCGGTCGATCCGGCGGTCCATGCGTCGCCTCTCCATTTGTTGGCGCAGATGTCCCTCGATGAGCGCCTCGAGCACGACACCGAACAGATACAGCGCGGTGCCCGCACCGACCAGGATGAGCAGCATCGTGAACACCATGCCCACCGCGTTGAGCGGGTGGACCTCGCGAAAGCCGACGGTGGTTATCGTGGTCACCGTCTGATAGAGCGCATCGAGCAACCCGAAACCGAGCAGGCCATACCCGATGGTTCCGACCAGCAGCATCAGCAAGAACGCCAAAAGCGCTCGGCTGATACGTCGTAACGGGCTCACGCGAGGATTGTCCACCCGCGGCAACGGTCGTATCCGGCAATTGCCGCGCGACGCGCATTATGCGATTGTCGGTTGCTCCTCGGTTGGTATCGGGGCGATCGAGCCCTCGACAACTCCGACGGCGGCACCGACGGCGGCGCCGGCGGCGGCGGCGGGAGCAGCGATCACCGCATAGCCGATGGCCGCGCCGATAATGGGGACGACCACCAGGCCCGCCGGGAGGAACGGGATTCCGGCGATGAAGCCTGCGACCGCGCCGACGGCGGCACTGGTGCTGGCGATCGGGCTCGCCAGGGTGGAGCCCACCGACGCGCCGATGACCGCGTCACCCACCACAGCAGTGGCGATCTGGTCGGCGCGAGCGCGTTCGACACCTCCCGACTGCAGGGCCTGGGACAGCGCGGATTCGGTGCCCGCGGAAGCGTCATTGATCTGGGCGGCCACTTCGGGCGGCAGGAAGTCCGGGCGATCGACCTGGACTTTGCCGATCCGGATGCGATTGGTGGGGGCAGCGAAGGGCGCCTGGGGGACTTGGTCCGGCAGTGCCGCGTTCGGACTGTCCGGCACCGCGGAGTCCGGATCGGCCACGGGTGCGGCGGCGTAGTGCAGCGGCAAGGGTGTGAATGCGGCCGGGTCGTCGACCGGAGCCGATGGATCGGCGACGAGCGCCAGTCCATAGGGAGTCCGCGACAGCGTCGCGGTACCGAGTGATTGCGACTCGGCACTGGCAGATGCGGTGCTGGTCAGGGCGACGGACAGGGGGAGCGCACTGGTTAGGATCAGTGCGGCTGTGCGTCGACGGATGGGATGAACCTGAACGGCGGGCTGATGTTGGCCCATGGGCTACCTCATTCCGAACATCGGTTGGTTACTTACCTACATTCGGAACAGTCCGCCTTTCGGATGAATACGAATTTCGAGGCGCTAATGCCGGTCTGGCTTCATGCAATCGGCGACGCTGTCGGTGTAGGGCGCACCCGGAGGCCGTTGGCCTGTCGGAGCAGTGTGAGGGCTTCCTCGGCGGGGGACCTGATGGGGGTTGTGCACACGATCAGGACTTGGTCCGGTGCGCGGGCGATCGACAGGGTCTGCTGTGTCACTGTCACCGTGCCGACGACGGGATGGTGCAGTTCGTAGGATGCGGCGTCGCAGGGTATTACGCGGTGGTCACCCCAGAGCGCGACGAACTCGGGGCTTTTCATCGTCAGCTCGCCGATCAGTTCCGCGAGCAGTGGGTCCTCCGGGTGCTTGCCGACGGCGATGCGCAGGTTGCCGACCACCGCGCGGGCCTTGCGCTTCCAGTCCGCGTACAGCTCGCGGCAGTGCGGGTCCAGAAACAGCATCCGGCTCATATTCGGCCGCAGCGCCGGGTCCTCCGGGCTGTGGAAGTCCAGGTGCCCGGCCAGCAGGGCATGCCCGAGCGTATTCCATGCCAGCACGTCGGTACGCCGGCCGAGCACCATCGCCGGGGCGCCGTCGACGACGCGCAACAGGTCACGCGTGTCGTCGGCGAGTTTCTCGGGCCGTGGACGGCGCCCCCTGGGCATGCGGCGGGCGGCATTGGCGAGCCGGTCGAGGTGTTGGCGCTCGTGGTCGTCGAGCAGCAGAGCGCGGGCGATCGCGTCGAGTACCTCGGCCGAGGCCCCGCGGGACAGTCCTTGCTCCAACCGCGTGTAGTACGAGACGCTGACGCCCGCCAGCTGGGCCAGCTCCTCGCGCCGCAGCCCGGCCACCCGCCTGCGAGGTCCGGTTTCGCGCAAGCCGACGTCCTCCGGTCGCAGCCGCGCCCGTCGGGCTTGGAGGAAATCGCCGAGTGGTCCGGGTCCGTCCATTTCTCCAGTATCCGGAGGGAGGCCCGACCGCAGCCACACCCCGCCAGGGGTAGGACAACGCGGGAGTGGTTCGTGCGAATCCTCGTGGACAGACTCGATCACACAAGGCCACGTGCCCCGAATCCGAGGACGGATCACATGGAGCAGATCACCCTGGGCGACGTCACCGTCACCCGCATCAAAGAGTTCTACGGCTCGGTCGAGATGACTCCGGGCCAGTTCTTTCCGGACAGCCCTGATGGCTCGTGGGACGAGCACCGCGGCGAGCTGGCTCCGGACTTCTGGAACCCGGAGACCGACGAGTGTCACTCGGCCGTCCAGTCCTGGCTGTTGCGCAGCGAGGGCCGCACGATCCTCATCGACACCGGCGTGGGCAACCACAAGGATCGGCCCTACGCGCCGGTGTGGAGCCGCCTGGATACGAACTATCTCGACAATCTCGCGGCCGCCGGCGTTCGGCCGGAAGATGTCGACATCGTGGTCAACACACACCTGCACATCGACCATGTCGGCTGGAACACCCGTCTCGACGGCCGAACCTGGGTGCCGACCTTCCCGAACGCCACCTATCTGATGACGCGACGGGACTTCGAGTTCTGGGACCCGGCCAACGGATACAAACCCGTGCTGGGCCGCGGCAACCAGAACGTTTTCGAGGACAGCGTTACCCCGGTCCACCAGGCGGGGCAGACCTACCTGTGGGACGGGTCGTACCGGATCGACAAGAACCTGCGGCTCGATCTGGCTCCTGGTCACACTCCTGGCTCGTCCGTGCTCACCTTGCAGTCCGGCGGCGATCGGGCCCTGTTCGTCGGGGATCTGGTGCACACCGCGCTGCAGATCGTGGAGCCGGAGACCAACTCCTGCTTCTGTGAGGACCCGGCCGAGTCCCGGGCTACCCGGCACAAGCTGCTCGGCCGCGCCGCCGAAAGCAACGCGCTCGTCTTTCCCGCGCATTTCGGCGGCTCGGGCGCTGTGGAGGTCGAGCGCATTGGTTCGAAGTTCGCGATCAAGGGCTGGGCGGGCTTCTCCCGCATTGCCTGATTCCAGAAAGGAAGCGTTCCCGTGTCCCAGCACACATACCCGGTTGTCGAAACACCGGCGGGTACCGTACGCGGGCGCCGCGACGGATCCGGTGAGCTCTACCGCGCCATTCCCTACGCGGCGGCCCCGACCGGCCCGGCCCGCTTCGCTCCACCCGCGCCGCACCCGGGCTGGCTCGGGGTCCGCGACGGCACCCTGCCCTCGCCCACAGCCCCCCAGCCGGCCCGCGACTTCGGCCGCCTCGACATGACCCCTTACTTCGGTCCCGGCTGGATACGAGGCGAGGAGTATCTGACCGTCGACGTCCATACCCCTGCCGCCGACACCGGCAGACGTCCCGTCATGGTGTTCGTGCACGGCGGTGGGTTCGTCACCGGCTCGACTCGCGCCGCGCTCTACGACGGCAGCGCGTTCGCCCGCGACGGCGTCGTCCTCGTGACAGTGAACTACCGCCTCGGCATCCCCGGTTTCCTCGACCTGGCGGGTGCGCCACCCAACCGCGGGCTGCTCGACGTGCTCGCCGCACTCAACTGGGTACGCGACACGGTCTCAGTGTTCGGCGGTGACCCGGAAAATGTCACGATCTTCGGCCAGTCCGCGGGAGCCACGCTCACAGGTGCGCTACTCGCGACACCGGAGGCGAAAGGTCTGTTCCGGCGGGCGATTATCCAAAGTGGCAGCGGCACAGGTGCTTTCATTCCGGAACAGGCGCAGCGGGTCACCGCTGCGGCGGCCGCCGCGCTGGGGGTCGAACCGACCGCCGAGGCGTTCGCCGCGATCCCGGACGAGCGTTTCCTGGAGATCCTGCCCGCATTGGCCGGCCTCGACCTGCGGACCAGCACCGCCACGGACCCGCTGGTCGGGCTCAGCCCGTTCAGCCTGGTCCTGCCGGTCCAGCCCGCCGACGGTCTCGCCGACGGCCCCGCCGCCGACGTCGACCTGCTCATCGGCACCAACATCGAGGAGGGGCACCTCTACCTCGTGCCGCAGGGCAACCTGGAGTCCTCCACGGAGGCCGACGTGCTCGCCATCGCCGCCCGGGTGCACGCGGACCCGATCACCGCCATCGCGGCGCACCGCGCAGCACGGCCCGATGCGACAACGGGCGAACTACGCTCCGCCATGCTCGGGGAGGCTCTGTTCGGGGCCGGAACGGCGCGCATGGCGCAGGCCCACGCGCGGATCTCGGGCGGCCGCACACACGTCTATTCGTTCGGGTACCGCTCGACGGCCCTGCACGGACGACTCGGCGCCGCTCACACCGTCGAGCTGCCTTTCGTGTTCGACATCGCCGACAAGCCGTGGCTGCACAGCGACACGGCCCTGCTCGGCCCCGGCCCCGCCCCGGCCGGTCTCGCGGCCCAGATGCACGCTGCCTGGGTTGCGTTCGCCAGAACCGGGGACCCAGGGTGGGCCACATACGATCCGCAACGACCGGTGGTGCAGACCCTCGGATGCTGAGCCTGCGCACCGGAAAGGGTTTTCCCGACGTGGGGCGCCTTCAGGCCGCCGGTGCGCCCGCGGGCTGCAGCCAGGCCGTCGCGGGTGTGTTCGGATATCAGAGCGTGCTTACTCGAGGTGTCGGTCAGGATCGTGTCACCAGGTGCATACAAGCAGGGGTCTATATGTGGTTTCCAGCGCAAAGCCAACGTTTACGAGCCGTGAGTTCGGCGATCAGTCCGTGCGAGACGATGGAAATCATCTCGTTCCCTTGGACTTCCTTGCTGCCACGGACTCCTGATAGATGTCGGCGTAGGTCTGTGAGTCTTTTACGAGGTCATCGGCGAAAGCCGCGACATCATCGCCAATGAGTTCCATGACTCCTTTGTCCGCGGCGACCCCTTCCTCGAAGAAATCGACAATCCCCGAGAGCAAGCTCCCGCCGACCAATTCGACCGGCCCGATCTTGAAAAAGTACTTTTGAATCTCCTTGTAAACGATCTGGTAATCGGGCGGGAGCGCCTTGACCCGCGCCATGTGCGCCCGCCACTCTCGCTTACCTTCGATGATGTCGTGGATGCCCACGTTATCCTCCTAGCCGGCCCAGTTTCCTTGCAACGTTCTTGTTCAGCTGCTCGCGCCACTTGTCGCGATGACTCTTGGCTCCTTCTTCGCCGGCAATCGCCGCACAGAAGCCTTTGATGTCGTCGCCCAGTGCCTCGCGCACACTCTGACCATCCGACGCTGTTTCCTCGAGCAGCCCCAGAGCGCCGTCGAGAATCGGCATCAAGTTGCGACCCGTGAAGTCTCCGTAGGGGAAGAGATGGATCTTGATCTCTTCCCACGCCGTTTGATACTCGGTCGGGAGGGCCTTGGCTCGAGCTTCGAAGGCCCTGAAGTCCCTGGTGAGATCGCTACCTGTGATTGTCTCCCAGAAATTCATTGGTTGCTTTCCTTGAGATCATTGATGCGTGATGAGACGTATTCCCATTTCGTCCAGAATGTCGCGAGTTCTTTGCGTCCAGCATCGTTGAGTGTGTAAAATTTGCGCGGCGGGCCGACTTCGGACGGTCGTTTTGAAACATCGACCAATCTGTTCTTCTCCAACCGCAGCAGAATGGTGTAGACCGTCCCTTCGATGACGTCTGCGAAACCGAGTTCATTCAGCCGGCGCGTGATGGCGTAACCATATGTCTCTTCGGTGTCGATGATCTCGAGGACGCAGCCTTCGAGCGTACCTTTCAGCATTTCCGTCAAATTGTCCGTAGCGGGCCTCTTTCGATCGAAAGCGCACTATTCAGTGCTACTGACTACCACTAGACTGTATCACAGAGTAGATGTCGATAGACCCCTCTCGCAGAGGTCGTCACGGAGCGGCCGTGGGGCGCGGTCGGGTGTGGGCAGCGGTGCTCACGACGGTCGTGGGGTTCGCGCTCATCGGGCGTCAGCCGGGGAGCTCATCGATTCGAGCCAGGCCCATTCTGTGTAGGACCCGCGCCGCGGCGGAGCCGTCGGGATCACCGCGAGCCGCGTCGATATGGAACGGGCGGTTGGGCTTTCGCATGCGCATTTCAGCCGGGAGTTCCTGCGGGTGTGCGGAGAGTCGCCGCAGGGTGCCGATCAGGAGGTTGGAGCGGGCGGCGGTGGAGTCGACCGACACCGGCGAACAACTGCGCGCATCCATCGCAGCTGCCCGCTCGACCACTGCGTTGCCCCCCGCGCTGGCCGAGGCGCGGCAGGCATACGCCGCGGCTGTCG